>JAQIBP010000143.1 GCA_027858995.1 Deltaproteobacteria bacterium
GCTTGGTGATCGCTGCTGTAAGCGTAGTCTTCCCATGATCAATATGACCTATTGTTCCTATGTTCACATGCGGCTTTGTCCGCTCAAATTTCTCCTTAGCCATCTTCTTTACTCCTCTTTGATTTACCCCTCATTAGTTTATTTCGCCTGCCTTGCTTTTTGGAGCCCATGACCGGAATCGAACCGGTGAACCTCTTCCTTACCAAGGAAGCGCTCTACCGACTGAGCTACATGGGCTCTAAGCAGTCGATTCAAATTAATTAAAACTGTTTAACTTAAAAACCCTTATTTCAATTGAAGATCAAAAAAAGATGTGGAGCGGGAGACGAGATTCGAACTCGCGACATTCAGCTTGGAAGGCTGAAGCTCTACCAACTGAGCTACTCCCGCAATGCAAAGAAACTAAAATAGTTAATTACTAATATTAACTATGCAGTAACAATCCTTTAACACAACGTTTTTTAGATCTCCTACACAATACTATGGTGGTGGGGGGAGGATTTGAACCTCCGAAGGCTGAGCCGTCAGATTTACAGTCTGATCCCTTTGACCACTCGGGAACCCCACCACTTTTTTTGGAGCCGATACCCCGAATCGAACGGAGGACATTCTCATTACAAGTGAGATGCTCTGCCAACTGAGCTATATCGGCCCATCTAAATTATCTCTCTGCAACAACCTGTTGACAAAAAGATCGAGGGATAATATCAGAGTGAAACAATATAATCAACTCTAAATTTTAGCAACTTGAATACAACAAGTTTCAATAAGTGAGTTAAGGTTTTAAAAACCTCTGATTACTCTGAATTATTCCTTTTTACGTCAAATAATACCCAATTGCATACAAAAGGGAAATCTTTAATCCATTAAAGCTATTGCAAACATAATAACTTTATAGTATATACAGATAAAATCAAAAAAAGCAAGAAGATTTTAACTGCAAGCAAAATAGAGGAGACCTTCTTTGTTAGCAAACAAACATCAATATTATATACTTGACAACGCTTTCATAGTTTTATAAATAAGTTATGAAAATATTAATACAAATCATTAAGGAGAAAAATGTCTGGATATAAGTTAACCATACTTCTAATACTTGTCTGGATCACAACCGGTTGCCAGCAGGCGTACCAAAACACTTCTTCCAATATATATACAGGAGAACCGGTTAATACTGTTAATGTTCCCCAAGAGACAATTGCGCATGAGGATTCAAACTCATATAAAGAAAATCAGACTGCCAGTAAACCAGAGAAATCTGAAGGAGATGAACAGGTAACCACCATAAACAAACCCATTAACATAGAAGAAGAACCCGATTTAAATAATACAACCGAAGATAACACCTCAATCTCAAACAGTAAACAAGAATCTGAAAAAGAGGATAACAATTCAGACCAGGCTGCAGCCCAGGAAAAAATTGACCAGGCCCTGGAACTTTGCGAATATGCCCAGCAGATGTGGGAAAAGGGCAAATTACAAGAAGCATTGAACAACCTTGATTCTGCTTATTATTCCATAATCGAGATTGATTCAGAGGTCTATCCTGATTTTAACCAGCAGAAAGAAGACATACGATTCCTTATATCAAAACGAATTCTTGAAATATATGCATCCCGCCAGATAGTGGCAAACGGACAGCACAATGAAATACCAATCACTTTAAATAAATATGTAAAAGATGAGATAAAAATACTTACCGGACGTGACCGAAAATTCTTTGAACAATCCCTTGAACGCTCTCAGAGATACAGGCCTTTTATTGTTGCAGAATTAAAAAAGGCAGGTCTCCCGGAAGAAATTTCCTGGCTGCCATTAATTGAAAGTGGATTTAAAATCAGAGCATTATCTCGAGCAAGAGCCCTTGGTTTATGGCAGTTTATTCCATCCACCGGATACAAATTTGGATTAAGTCGTAATTATTATATTGATGAACGCCTTGATCCTGAAAAGGCAACCATAGCAGCTATTGCCTATCTAAAAGAACTTCATAAGCTTTTTGGGGACTGGACAACAGCCCTTGCAGCATATAATTGCGGTGAATACAGAGTTTTAAGAATCATCAGGAGACAAAAAATAAATTATCTGGACAACTTCTGGGATCTATTCCAAAGCCTGCCAAGAGAGACTGCCAGGTATGTTCCCAAATTCCTGGCAACACTTCATATCATAAATAATCTGGAAAAATACAATATAAAAACCGGTAAATCATTATCACCCATCAAATATAAAACATTTGAAATCAAAAAGCAGGTAAGGCTTGAAGATATTGCAAAAGAGATCAATGTGAGTTCAAAAATATTAAAAGACTTAAATCCGGAACTCAGATACGCTCTTCTTCCTTCAGAAACCTATCAATTAAAGATACCTGAAGAAAAAGCTCATCTGTTTCTTGCAAAAATCGATAAAATTAAAACAACTTACTCTCCTCCACCAATGTATGTCTATCACCGTGTTAAAAGAGGAGATACATTGTCAGGACTTGCCAAAAAGTACAGGACCTCCATTAGTGCCATATCAAAGGCCAACCATATTAATAGACGCCACACAATTATTGCCGGCAAAGTTTTAAAAATTCCCAGCAGAAATAACAATATAAAAAATACAGCAATTGCCTCAAATAAGATAGAACCTGGTAAGACTGTAGAATACAAGGTCAAGCGTGGTGACAGCCTTTGGATTATTGCAAGAAAATTTGGCACCACCACAAAAACCATACAGAGTGTAAATAAACTTAACAACACCACATTAAATATTGGTCAAAAACTTTATATTACATCCAAAGAGCAGGTCAAAATTGCTAAAAATGGTGGATCAACATACAGAGTCAGATCAGGTGACAGCCCGTTTTTAATTGCAAAAAAGCATAATATGAATTTAAATCGATTCCTTGCCTTAAACCATTTAAGTAAACGAAGCACAATTTTTCCAGGCCAGAAATTAATTGTTGAATAGACTCTAACTCGACAGGTTGTTACATGTAATATGTTTTTCTCTACTTTTTTAATCCACAGATAATTCCTGACTCATTTGGGCCTGTAAAATCCAACCGCTGAATATCTTTTATCCCCTGATTCTTGAGCATGCTGAAAATCTGAGCTTCAGAGTATGATTGGCCGCTGTCAGTCCCAAGAAACATGTTAATGGAAAAAAGGGCCGGGAACAGCGGTCCATCCATAGTATTGTTCATGATAAACTCATGGATAAAAATTTTTCCATTGGGTCTCAGACCTGACACTGCTTTGCTGATAATCATTTCAGCATCTTCAGGACCTTCTCCGTGTATAATGTGGGATAACCAGGCTGCATCAAATTCATTTTTAAAACTAAAATCCTCTTCAATATAGTTACCTTCAAGAAATTCAACTCTGTCTGAAACATTGAATTGATTGATAATTTTTTCAGCAAAAGGACGTGTTGTGGGAAGATCATATATCTTTGCCTTTAATTCAGGGTTATTCAGGCAAAAATGTATGGCAAAGGTTCCCGGTCCCCCCCCAAAGTCAAGAAGATTGGTACACCCTTTAAGATCAAGCTCTTTTGCAAGGTTCGGAGCAATAGCCATGCCAATATTGAACATGCCTAAAAGAAAACTTTCCCGTTTTTTTTCGTCTGAGAATGATGACCCGGCCCTAATGGGTTTGCCGTTTAATACTGCCTTATCTATCTTTGACCATGACTCCATAAGGTGATGATGGTGCATGATCATAAAACCGATATATTGTGAAGAGTCTTTGTTGAGAAATGTTAAAGCTGCAGAAGAGTTGGAATAAAGATCACCTGTTTTTTTTATCAGGCCCATGGCAGAAAGGGCATTTAAAAGTACAGATACTCCTTTTGGATCTGCATCTGTTTTTTGACAAACTTCATCTACTGACAAGGATCTTTGACCAATAATAGTAAAAACATCAAGTTTTACGCCGGCATGTAGAGTACAGGTCTTCCAATAATAGCCGGATGTTTCAAGAAGGGTTCCTGGATTCCACTGGGTAGTATTCATAATACACCTTTTTTATGGGTTGCTGTTTGCAAAAAATATGTAGAATTTATAAAAACTTTACCAATGGAACAACTTTGTGTCAATAAGGCTAAGAAAATAATGATAGACATTTTTACGGATTATCAATCCACAGCCCATAAATTATCCTGTTAAAACTCTTACAAGATAATGTTTTTTTGAAAATAATGTTCAATTTATTATGGAAAAAGTCAATTTGAAAATTATAATCAGTGTTGTGACTGGTCAGCTCTGGAGTAGCTACCCACTTTGATGCTGAATTAAAGCTGCGTTTTTTATATTATATTTTAAAAGCTTGTTCGTGACTTCTTTCTGAAAATTAAATTTGAACTCAGAAGGACTGAGTTGTAAAAAACTTAAAAGCGTCGGAGCATCGTTGCCAGTAAGCTTAATTTTCTTATCTGGTGTTATTTGTATAAGTAGTTTCTTCATAAAAATTCCTCCCTGCTTATATATTCATATCTTCCTGTTTCATTCCAGTACAGCCTAAAAAGCATTACTTAAATTATTACCCGAACCATTAAATAAATTTGGCTTTTCTTTTATTTGTTAAATACAATATAGCAACATCTGTGCCATCAATACAAACACCCCAAAACCCCCCTGTTCAACAGGCATATTTAAAATAAGTAAAATATGACTGTTACATATTTTGACTAATTTTAGGAACTTCTTTACATAATGTTGTTATATTTTTTACATATAATGTGATTTAATGTCCATAACAAAAAGTGCATTCCTCACACTCTCAGTAGTTTTTTCCTTAGCAAAAGAGAAGAAGTAGCAGTATCTCTTCATAATGATCATATGTTTATTGCTGACATGGTGAATACTTAGACAGGTACGCATAAATCTTATTTGAAAAGTCAGAATTATAGTTTAATGATAATCTGAAATAGACACTACATTAATTGGAACTTTATCCCCTCTCCTTTTTTTTCTTTCTCTTTTATTCCTATTATGATATTAACCCTGCGCATGGATGGGGATTATGATATTGATGATGAAAAAAACTTTAAAGATAACACCTCGGGGTTGGAAACTTATTTGATCTCAAATCATAAAATCATTGAACAGCCTTTAAATAAACCCTTATGCCCCCGTAGCTCAGTGGATAGAGCATAGGATTCCTAATCCTTGAGCGCAGGTTCGATTCCTGCCGGGGGCACCATACAAGAATCTAAAACAAAGAACTAAAAACTGGAGAGTGGAGAGTGGTCACAGGAAGACATCTGAACAAGCCTGAGCTTTTAGCACCTGCCGGCAACTTTGAAAAACTTGAAATCGCTATTCACTATGGTGCAGATGCTGTCTATCTTGCCGGCAAGAATTTCAGCCTGAGAAATTTTTCAGGTAATTTCACAGATAGAGAGCTGGTTGATGCTGTTGCTCTTGCACATAAACATAATGTAAAAATCTATCTTGCCTGTAATATCTACTCGCGAAACCATGATCAAAAAGCCATTGAAAACTTCTTAAATAAAACAAAAAAAATTGCTCCGGATGCAATTATTATATCTGATCCAGGCATAATCATGATGGCAAAACAAATTATCCCTGATATTGATATTCACCTGAGCACCCAGGCAAATACAACAAATATCAATGCGGCAAAATTCTGGTACAACCTTGGAGTTAAAAGGGTTAACCTTGCACGGGAGCTCTCCCTGGTTGAAATAGAAGAAATTTCAAACAGTTGTAAAATCGAAACAGAAACATTCATTCACGGCGCCATGTGTGTGTCATATTCAGGGCGATGCCTTTTAAGTAATTTTTTAAGCAACAGAGACAGCAATCAGGGTCTTTGCAGCCATCCATGCCGGTGGAAATATTCAGTTGTTGAAGAGTTGCGACCCAATGAATATCACCCTTTAATGGAAGACAGCAGGGGCTCTTATATATTTAATTCCAAAGATCTTTGTTTGATTGAACATATCCCGGAACTTGTTAATGCAAACATAAAATCCCTGAAAATAGAAGGTAGAATGAAAGGCATAAACTATCTTGCTTCTGTGGTAAAAACATATAGGAATGCCATTGATGCTTTTATTGAATCACCTGACAGTTATGAAACAAACAAAGGGTGGATTGATGAGCTTTATCAGGTTTTTCACAGAGAATATTGTACTGGATTTTATTTTGGCCAATCAGAAGAACAACATCCAAACTATAAAAACAGACGCCATGGGAAAATCCACAGTTTTATCGGAAAAATAATCAGGCGCACTAAAGAGCAAAGCTACATGGTTGAAATACGAAACAAACTCACAAAAGATGATTTTATTGAGGTAATTTCACCATTGGGCAGGCCTGCAAAAACCAGAATCATAAAACTTCTTGACTCAGGTAAAAATCCTGTAGATGCAGTCCATCCAAACACATGTGCTCTTCTCTATCTTGACATTCAATGCCAGCCCAATGATATCATACGCAAAATATGAATAAACGTCTGTTTATCAGTATTCTTGGGTTTGACATTTTACAATATCTTATGTAAATTTAAGAATTTAAAATATCCATAGAGAGTTTTATAAAATGATTAGAAAAGCTGTTCTAAATGACGTAGCTGTCATCCATGCCCTGCTTCAACTTTACAGCAAAAAGGGTGAACTTCTGGCAAGACCTTTAAGCAAACTATATGATCACTTAAGGGATTTCTGGGTATTTGAAGATCCTGAAAAAAACAAAATAGTTGGATGCTGTGCTCTGCAGTTTTGCTGGGAAGATCTTGCTGAGATTCGATCACTTGCTGTTGATCCTGATTTTACAGGCATAGGGATAGGTTCTACCCTCACAGAGAGATCAATACAGGAGGCAGTGTATTTTAATATAAAAAATCTTTTCACCCTTACCTACAGGCCGGACTTTTTTAAAGGATTTGATTTTAAAATAATTGACAAAAATGAACTTCCAATAAAGGTGTGGTCCGATTGTATAGGCTGTGTCAGTTTTCCCAACTGTGATGAGATTGCCATGCTAAAAAAATTATAAATACACCATTTTATGGGGTATAGGCGGATATTTTAGTACTGATGGTCTGGGCAGAATATGCTCTTCAGCAACAGTGAGCCAGTTTGTATCAAAATTAAGTTCTCTTAGTTTTCTATCCACCGGGGCTAATGAATGACTGGTGTAATTATATCTGACATTGAAAATACAGACAAAATTTTCCTTATTCCTTGCAATCACATAATTTTTTGTAAAAATGTTCTGGGTTATATTTATACTTTCAGCCAGTTTTTTGACCTCCTGACCAGACAATTGTACCAAAACTGCCTTGGAAGTGCCTCTTTCTCCAATTCTTAAAAGACTTCTGGATTCGGTGGAGGCAACATAAATGGTTGTGATTCCCGGAAGCTGCCTGAAATATTGGGCTGCAACTATAGCTGCTGTTCTTCTTCCTCCGGCCAGGAACGGGACACCATAATACTCAAAAATTTTTTTCTGGAAATCTTCAGCGTATTGTTCCCCTTTTTCATAAAGGTCTTTTGATACATACCTTAAATCCTTTGCAAGTTCTTCAGATGCCTGGGCAATGGGCCAGTCAACCCTGACATGAAAATGGGTTAATTCGTACTTCACCTTGCTTTGCTGGTTTCTTTGAATCAGCAAAGCATAATCAATGGGAAGCAGTGATCTTAATAATGCAAAGAACTCACTGTTCTGAAAATTTTTAATATCCCGGTTAAAATTTTCTACAGATGGAAAATATTTATGCCTTAATAAATTATTTTTTGTTGTTTTATTGGCATCAAAGTATCTGATATATTTTTTATGCTTTTTCTCAATAAAATCTTCTGAAAAAATAATCAAGAATGAATTTTGTGCATCAAATTCAACTGCAGGTATTCTTGCTCTGGGTTTGAGCTCTCTGAGTTCCACAAATGGGTATGGTGATCGTATTCGAAGAAAATTATTATAAGAGCCAATAAGAGAGTATCCTAAAACAAATTGATCCAGCTCATCGCGTAACGCTTCATAATAAGATCTTCTAAGTTTTTCCTCCCTGCTTAAACAATCTCTGTGCTTACAGTACATAAGATACTCCCTTTATAATTACTTCAAAGCGACCATTCCCGGCAATTGCCTGCCTTCCATTAAATACAGGAACGCTCCTCCACCAGTTGAGATATAACTGACTTTTTCTGCTACACTGCAAAGTTTTGCAGCAAGCACAGTATCTCCACCGCCTACAACAGAAAAAGCAGAAGAATCTGCAATGGCATTGGCTACAGCCTTTGTTCCCGACATAAATTTTTCCATTTCAAAAACCCCCATGGGGCCATTCCATACAATTGTTTTTGCATCTTTAATAGCCCTGGCATATATTTGGACAGTCTTTGGGCCAATATCGAGAGCCATCCATCTATCTGGAATCTCATCTAACAAAACTTCTTTTACCTCGGCATGTTTATCCAGTTTATCACCGCAAATCAAATCTACCGGAAGTAAAAGTTCAATATTTTTCTCTTTTGCCTTTTCAATTATACCACGTGCTTTGGATAGAAGATCTTTTTCAATTATTGATCCTTTGGTGTCACAGCCCTGGCTTTTCAAAAATGTATTTGCCATGGCACCACCAATAATAAGTTTATCAACAAAATTAAGCATATTTTCAAGGGCTGCAAGTTTACTGGATACCTTGGCTCCACCAATTACTGCCACAAGAGGTTTTTTGGGATTTTCCACAGAATCGTGGTATGCCTGCAGCTCTTTTTCAAGCAGGAATCCCGGTACAGAAACAGCTGCAAATTTTGGGATACCGGTAACAGATGCCTGATCCCGATGGGAAACTGCAAACGCATTATTCACATAGATATCACAAAGATCTGCAAGTTGCTTTGAGAACTCCTCGCCATTATCTTTCTCTTCATTATGGAATCTTAAATTTTCTAAAAGCAGAATCTGGCCGTCATCTAATTGAGCGACCATTTTGGATACTTTTTCACCAACACAGTCATCGGCAAATAGAACCTCTTTTCTTATTAATTCAGCCAACCTTTTACACACAGGAGCCAGGCTTAATTTTGAGTCCCTCTTACCATTTGGCCTGCCAAGGTGAGAAGCCAGAATAATTTTTGCATTTTGTTCTAAAAGGTATTGGATCAGATCCAGGGTTGCCGATATCCTGTTATCATCTGTAATATTCAAGTGCTCATCAAGGGGTACATTATAATCTACTCTTACGAAGACTCTTTTTGACCTTACATTAATATCTTTTACAGATTTCACCTTAGCCTCCATTTAAATTAATAATGAGTAATTATTCTCTTTTCATTTTATTGTGTACCTGTTTTTTGCGGGACCAGCGCTCAAAAAAATTAATGGATCCTGACCTTACTCCTCTTTCAATTATCTCCTCTTCAAGTTTAACACCACTTCTTGTAGCCATTGCCCGTTCAAGACATTTTGTTTTCATTTTAACAGAGCATCGGTCATAACAGTAATTTGGGGTCTGTCTTAATCCCATGTCTGTCATGGGAAAAACTTTATCAAGAATACCAAAGCAGTCAGGTATATAATCTTTTTGATTCTCCTGGTTCATACAGCCTCCTGGAACTCTTTGTTAAATCCTGATATCAGGCCCTGACCTGCAAAGCTGTAAAAGCCTTCATTTCCTACAATCATATGCTCATGCAAAACAATCCCCACATATTTTAAGGCAAAAAACAGATCCTTTGTAATCCTTATATCACTTTTTGAAGGTTCAACATCGCCGGAAGGATGATTGTGTGCAAAAATCACGGCTGCGGCATTATGCTGCAATGCCTCCTTTATGACTTCCCTTGGATATACCGAACTTGTTGTCAATGTTCCCTTAAAAAGAATCCTGGCCGCCAGAACTCTGTTTTTGGCATCAAGGAAGATTCCTGCAAATACCTCTTTTGTTTTATGCCCTATTATCTGATTCAGGTATTGTTGCAGATCCTGCGGGTTCTGAACCACATCTTTGGAAATAATTTTATTTTCAAGATACCTGTCAGACACCTGTTTAATCAATTTAATGCCAAAGGAATTTGCAGGGCCTATGCCCTTGATTTTACACAAATCATCACTTTTTGCTTCAAAAACCCCCTGCAGGGTCTTGAATTGCTTTAAAAGCAGTTTCGCACTCTCTTTGCAATCTTTTCTTGGTGTATTCAGAGAGAGCAGCAGTTCTATAACTTCATAATCATGAAATCCCTTAAGGCCGCTTTGTAAAAATTTTTCACGCAGCCTTTTTCTATGTCCTTCTCCTTTATGATTCGGTAGGTTCTGCGGTCTCTCCATTCAGGTTGTCTCCATCCTGATCACCGTTGTTCTGATTATCGCTGTCCTGATTATCATTATCAGGGCTGCCGCCTTCATCAGGGTTATCATTATCTTCTTGTGGTTTATCCTCTTCTTCGGGAAGTCTTGCTATGCCAATAAGTTTTTCCCCGGAGGATAAATTTATAAGCTTAACACCCTGGGTATTTCTGCTGATAATATTAACACCCTGCATATTTGTTCTAATCAGCTTGCCCTTATCTGTTACCATCATGATTTCATCTTTATCATCCACTAAAAGCAGGGAAACCATTTTACCATTTCGCTTGGATGTTTTAATGGAAAAAACACCCTTGCCGCCACGGTTCTGGACCCTGTAATCTTCCACGTAAGAGCGTTTCCCAAAACCATTTTCAGTAATTGTAAGCAAGGTTGCTTCAGGCCCGAGGACTTCCATTCCAACAACCCTGGAATCAGGATCAATTCTCATCCCACGAACACCCATGGAACCTCTTGCAGTTGCCCTGACATCATTTTCATGGAAACGAATTACCTTGCCTCCTTCAGATCCGAGGAAAACAGTCATATTACCGTCTGTAATCCTTGCAGCAATCAATTCATCCCCGTCGGCAAGTTTAACACCTATCAGACCTACGGATCTTGCCCTTGAATATGCCATAAGATCAGTTTTCTTGACTCTTCCTTTTTTTGTGGCCATAACAACATATTTACCTTCCACAAACTCATCAACGGTTAATACAGTTGCAAGCTTTTCACCCTCATCCAAATTGAGCAGGTTGACAATGGCCTGGCCAAGGCTTGAACGTCCTGCCATGGGCAGCTCATATACCTTTAACTGGTAAACCTTTCCAAAATTAGTAATAAACAGAAAAGTTGCATGGGTGGATGCCACAAAAAGATGCTCAACAAAATCATCTGACTTTGTGCCCATGGCTTTTTTCCCTTTGCCGCCTCTGTGCTGGCTTGTATACAGTGTAATGGGATTCCTCTTGATATAACCGCTTCTTGTTATGGTGACAACCATATCTTCCTGGGTTATCAAATCCTCCAGGCTTATCTCAGCTGTACGATCAACAATCTGTGTCCTTCTTGCATCGCCAAATTCATCATCAAGTTCAGAGAGTTCGTCTTTAATCAACCCACGGACTACTTCATCACTTGAAAGGATCTCATTATACCAGGCAATATCCTTTAAAAGGGATTCATACTCATCTACAATTTTTTCTCTTTCAAGTCCTGTCAGCCTCTGAAGCCGCATATCAAGTATTGCCTGAGCCTGGATAGCAGTCAGGGTAAATTTAGCTCTTAACCCGTTTTTTGCTTCTTCAGGTGATTTTGATGCCCGGATCAAGGCTACTACTTCATCAAGGTTATCCAGGGCAATTTTAAGGCCTTCAAGAATATGTGCTCTCTCTTTGGCTTTTCTTAAATCAAATTGTGTCCTTCTGACAATGACATTTCTGCGATGATCAATAAAATGGTTCAAGATTTCTTTTAAACTCAAAAGCTGCGGTCTGTTATTAACAACAGCAAGAAAAATAATCCCAAAGCTGGTCTGCATATTCGTATGCTTATAGAGCTGATTAATTACAACTTCGGAAATCTGTCCCCTTTTAAGCCCAATGGCCATTCTCATTCCGTCACGGTCAGATTCATCCCTTACAAAGGATGCTCCTGTAATAACCTTGTTCCGCATGAGTTCAGCTATTTTTTCCACAACTTTTGCTTTATTAACCTGGTAGGGAAGCTCGGTGACAATAATAGTTTCCCGACCATTTTTTTTATTCTCCTCCACCTCAACCTTTGCTCTAAGGGTTATAATACCACGCCCTGAGTTATAGGCTTCGTGGATGCCTTTGGTGCCATAGATATGGCCATAGGTTGGAAAATCAGGACCAGGAATATATTCCATCAACTCATCAATAGTCATTAAAGGATTATCAATAAGTTGCTCTAACCCTGCGATCACCTCTTTGATATTATGGGGTGGGATATTGGTTGTCATCCCAACGGCAATGCCGGAAGATCCATTAACAAGCAGTGCAGGAAATTTTGTAGGCAGAACCGATGGTTCCTCAAGGGTCTCATCATAATTAGGTATAAAATCAACAGTCTCTTTTTCAAGATCCACCAGCATCTGGTGGGCAATCTTCTGCATCCTGATTTCAGTGTACCTCATTGCAGCAGGAGAATCACCATCCACAGATCCAAAGTTACCCTGGCCGTCAACAAGGGTATATCTTAAAGAAAAATCCTGGGCCATCCTGACAATGGTATCATAGATTGCAGAATCACCATGGGGATGATATTTACCCATAACATCACCAACAATACGGGCAGATTTTTTATAAGATTTATTCCAGTCGTTCCTTGCCTGCTGCATGGCATAAAGAGAACGCCTGTGAACCGGTTTCAATCCATCACGAACATCGGGCAGAGCCCTTCCTATTATGACACTCATGGCATATTCAAGATATGACTGTTTCATCTCTTTTTCTATGCTGGTCACATTATTGTCTCTATTAATTATCAAATTTTTCTCTCCAATTTATCTTTTGAGACCTTTGAATATTGAACACTGTTCAAAGGTCTCCTTTTATAAAAAACTTAATTTAAATTTTATTTGCTCTCTCTCTCTTCCTTTGACATGTGCTGCACCATTTCAATCCCCCGTGACACCTTTTCAGGTTCAACCATAAACTGAAAACTTGAAAAATATATATCTGCAAGGGTTAAAAACCCGGTGGCAATCAAAGGCCCATAAATAATGCCAAGAAGGCCGTAAGTTTTAAGTCCACCAATAATTGCAAAAAATACAATCAAAGGGTGCATACTAACCCTGTCTCCAACTACTTTCGGCTTAAAAACATATTCAATCCCCCAGGAGAGTACAGCATAAAAGACAAGGATAAAAATTCCAGCAGTAATCCTTGCTTTGAGCATTAGAATTGCTGCAGTTGGAATTAATACAATCCCGATCCCGAGTATGGGTAAAAAAGCCAGGAACCCCATGATAACACCCCATAAAAATGGAGAATTAAACCCCAAAAACAGAAAAACAACACCGCCTGCTATACCCTGAATCAATCCCCCAAAACCATTGCCAATCAGGACAGCTCCTGCCATGTCTTTAAATTTTCCAAAAAGTTTTTCATCGTGTTCATCTGACAGAGGAGATAAATCATACACATATTTAATAAACTTATCCCCGTCAATGAGCATATAAAAAACCACAATAAGCATTAAACAAAAGTACAACACAAGATTAAACACATTGGATGTGATAAACCTGGCCTGTTCAAACAAAGAGAATCCCACAAATTTTCCAAGTTCAGAAATAGGGCTGATCAGTTCATCCCAGGTCACTGTTTTTTCAATCCCAACTCGTATTAAAAGATCATTGAATCGTTCAAGGGCTTTTGTGCTTTCAAGCAGATCTTTTAGTTGATTTGAAAAAACCGCATCCCTTGCCATGACATAGAGATTAAATGCCTCTTTGGACAGAATCCCAACAAAAAAAACAACGGGAATCAAAACAACAACAAAAATTAAAACACAGGTTAAAACAGAGGCAAGTTTGGGTGTCAGTCTTTTTAAAAAAAAATTGAAAACCGGACTGAAAATCCCGGTGGAAACTACTCCAAGAATAATAATGGCAAAAAAAGGAGAAATCAGGTTTCCTGCTAGCCCGATGGCAATGCAGAATAGAACAAGGAAAAAAACAAACACTGCTCTCTGAGAGATATTTTGCTCCAATATTTCACCAATCTATTTATCTTGCTTTAATTTCTTACGATCCCAAGGGCCACCATAATAAGAAGTATCTCATACACAGTGACAGGAATATAACTTCCAAAAAAATGATAAATTATACCGCCGCCTATAATAGCTGGGACGCCGGTAAAGACTAATATGCCGATTTTCCGGGGAATATCCATAATTAAAACACCCTTTTATGCATCTATTTTAAATGTTTAAAAACTTTAAGTTTTCTACCATTTTAATGCATCCAAGTAAAGAGAAAATCATTGGACCCAATGATCTTTTTATTGCTGATATTGTTAAAGCCAACAATGGAACCCTGGTGACAAATAATACAAATAGTAGATTGATCAACCTCTAAACCAACTTGGTTAGAAATAGAGGGGGGCAAAGCATTGCCTATCCCCCGTACTAAAATATTAATATAAAACTCTTTTTAATTTTTCAGAAAGCAACAGCCATTTTTATCTCTCGATAATCATTGCCATGCCCATGCCACCACCGATACACATTGAAACAAGACCGGTGGAGTAGGATTTTCTTTTCATCTGGTTGATGGCAGTAACCATCTGTCTTGCACCTGTGCATCCTATTGGATGACCAATGGAAACACCAGATCCGAGTTCATTGGGTTTTTCCACATCTATGTCCAGCTCTCTCATACATCCGATTGCCTGGGCAGCAAAGGCTTCATTTAATTCAATCATCTCAATGTCGTCAATGGTCATGCCTGTCTGCTTTAATACTTTTCTAACAGCAGGTACAGGACCCAGACCCATATAGGCCGGATCAAGTCCGCCCGAGGAAAAAGCTTTAATTTTTGCAAGTTTTTCAAGGCCGAGTTCATCTGCTTTCTCTTCGGTCATCAAAAGAACTGCTGCTGCTGCATCATTGATGCCGGAAGCATTACCTGCTGTAACACTTCCATCTTTTTTAAATGCCGGTCGCAGTTTTGCCATTTTTTCCATGCTGGTTTCCATGGGGCGTTCATCCTTATCAACAATGGTGTCGCCTCTTCTGGATTTAATGACAACAGGTATTATTTCTTGAGCAAATGTGCCGTCGTTTACCGCTGCAAATGCTCTGCTGTGGCTTAATGCAGCCAGCTGATCCTGCTCTTCTCTTGTAATACCATATTTATCTACAATATTTTCAGCAGTAAGCCCCATGTGGTATCCGTAAAAAATCTCATACAATCCATCATATACCATCAGGTCATGGACAGGGCCTACTCCTGTAAGTTCCATCCTATGTCCCCATCTTGCCTTGTTCAATGCCATAGGAGCATTGCTCATGCTTTCCTGACCGCCTGCAAGAATTACTTCCGCACTTCCTGCCATAATGGCCTGGGCACCAAGGGCGATTGCCTTAAGACCGGAACCGCATATTTTATTGATTGTAAAACCGGTACTCTGCCTCGATATACCTGCTGCAATCATTGCCTGTCTTGCAGTATTCTGCCCCTGCCCTGCCTGGAGAACATTACCCATTATAACTTCATCAATAAAAACAGGATTTAAGGAATCGTCATAATCATATCCTTTTTTTTCAAGATCAATCATACCCTGATCTTTTAAAGTATCAGGAGAAAACTCATTTTCAGATGCATCCACAGCAGGTTTTAACCCTGCTCTTTTAAGAACATCTTTCATAACATAAGTACCAAGTTCAACAACCGGCACACTTTTTAAGGAACCTCCAAAAGATCCAACCGGTGTTCTGCTTCCACTTACAATAACAACATTTTGTCGAGTAGACATCTATTTCCTCCTATACTTAAACGTATTATTCGTGAGGAAATGACACCCCTCACAGAACCCGCCGTGCGGTTTTCCCGCAACGGGCTCTTCGCTAATAT
>JAQIBP010000068.1 GCA_027858995.1 Deltaproteobacteria bacterium
TAGTGCCTGAACGAAAAGTAAATATGGCCAATACAAACGGTTAGTTATGGCATTTTAAAAGTGTGAAGATTTTCCGGGTTGATGCATTTTTTACTTGCATTAATTACTCACAACTGTTATTTATTATATTGAATTTAAAAGAAATAATGGTTTTTGTCCAATATTGCAAATTGGACAAAATGAGTAAAGCCCGAAAAATCTTCATCAAGGAAATGCTATGCGAAAAGTAATGGAAAAGCAATTAAAAATTGGACAGGTTGACATTCCTAACATACAAATTGATTTAAACTCACGCGATGAAATTCCTCAAGTTTTATTGGGATTGCAAGCAATTTATTCCGACCGCCGAGTTCGCAATGAAGTTTTTAGCATTTTACACAAAGTTGTACCAGAAAATATTGATAGCAGTAATGGCAGGCCTGGTATGTGTTTATGGAAGATATTAGTGCTGGGCACACTGCGTCTGAACTGCAACTGGGACTATGATAAACTGCGAGAGATTGCTAATAACCATAAAAACATCCGCGAATTTTTAGGACACACCATTAACGAATTCGATCAAAGATATGCGCTTCAGACGTTGAAAGATAATATTTCGCTGTTTGCCCCGGAAGTACTTGATCAGATCAGCCGGGTTGTTGTAAAAGCCGGCCATAAACTGGTTAACCATAATCATGAGGGGTTGACTGGACGATGCGATTCTTTTGTCATGGAGACCGATGTCCATTATCCGACCGATATCAATCTACTCTGGGATGCGATCCGGAAAGTTATTGAGTTGATAGGCCAGGAATGTGAACAACTGGGCATAACCGAATGGAGACAGAACCAACACATTCTCAGGAAAATTAAAAAACTGTTTAACCGATCTCGCAAACTAAAACGATCCAATTCAAAGGATAAACAGAAAAGAGCTGCAAAGAAACAACAGATTGTCGAAGCTCACCAGGAATATATCGGTTTGGTTGAACAGTATATCAAGCGGGCCAGGATAAGTCTTGCCACATTAAACGAGCTGGCCATCGGCAATATAGCCCGCATCATGCTGATTGAACATTTTATCGGTCATGCCAAGCGGCAGATTGATCAAATACGGCGTCGAGTGGTTAAAGATGAAAAGATACTGCATAGCGAAAAGACATTTTCGATTTTTGAGCCGCAGACAGAATGGATCAGCAAAGGCAAAGCCGGTGTGCCTCAAGAATTGGGTTTAAAGGTTTGTATCATTGAAGACCAGTATGGATTTATTCTTCATCATCATGTCATGGAAAATCAGACTGATGATCAGATTGCGGTTGCAATGGTCACCAAAGCAAAGCAAAAGTTTTCTGCACTTAACAGATGCAGCTTTGATAAGGGGTTTCATAGCCCAAAGAATCAGGAGGATCTTCAGCGACTGTTGGATAATGTTGTTCTTCCTCGAAAGGGCAAGCTTTCATTAAAGGCCAAAGAAATAGAGCATTCAGAAGGCTTCATTGAAGCAAGACGAAAACATTCGGCTGTTGAATCAGCGATTAATGCATTGGAAAATCATGCTCTGGATCGGTGTCCTGATCACGGCATCACCGGATTTAAGCGTTATGTAGCACTGGGAGTATTAGCTCGCAACATTCAAATTTTAGGTGCAAGAATTCAACAAAAGGCCCTAAGACGCTTAATGCGGCGTAAGAAAAGCGAGAACCCATATCGCTTAGCAGTATAGAGAATTGACGTAAACACAAAATAGATAAGCAAGCACAGGGGGGAAGTGTTTCTAAAATTTGACCGAAAGGTACTTTTCTATCAAAGATTCTTTTTACTGCCCCTTTATGTCGAATTTGAATACAGTTCACTTTGTGAAGATAGCTCACGCTGGACTATTCAAATTGAAAAACAGGGGTTTTCGTTCAGACACTATGTAGACAATCAGACACGGCAGATGATCTCGGAGAAGGCGGGTTCACAGGCCATAAAAGATCATGCCACGACAAAGGGAATGAAGACCCTCTACATGGACGGCCTGAATAAGGTTGCAAGGGGGGTGACAACGCTTCAGGAGGTTGTGAGGGTCACACAGAGGGACCATGCCGATATTCCACTATAAAGGGTACAATGCCACTGACGGGACGGAGACAAAGGGAACGCTTGAGGCCTCCGGGCTCAAGGATGCACTAATCTGGTCAGGGCAAAGGGGATCTTTCCGACGGATATATCGGAGGCACGGAAAAAATCTCGGTGGCGCATCCTTCAGAGGAACGATGAGACGTTTTTGCCGAACATGACGCGACAGCTTTCGCTGCTTTTCTCCGCGGGAGTCCCTTTAATAGAAGCGATCCAGGCCCTTTCTGACGAGAACGAAGGGTTCTACAGGGACACACTGATCGCCATAAAGGAGCGGGTCTCGGGGGGCGCAAGCCTTTACCGTGCCCTGGAGGATTACGGATCCATCTTCCCGGACTTTTATATCAATATGGTTCATGCCGGTGAGGAGAGCGGCACGCTGGACCGGGTAATTGTAAAACTCGCGGATTTTCTGGAGAATCAGAGTTCCATACGATCAAAGGTCCGGTCCGCCATGATATACCCAATTCTCATGATGGGAGTGAGCATCGTTGTGTTCTTTTTCCTTTTTACCTTCGTCATACCCAAGATGGTGCGGATCTTTGCCGATACAAAAAGCGCGTTGCCCGTGATGACCGTCATCCTCATTTTTATCAGTGATGCCTTTACAAAATACTGGTGGGCCATGATTATCATTGTGGCCGCCGCGGCCGGATTCGTCAGGAGATTTTTGAAGACGCACATGGCCGGTGTGGACCGCTATCTTCTCAAACTGCCCGGCAACGTGCTGCAAAGTCTCTATTATTCTATGTTTGCACGGACCATGGGGTTTCTTTTGGATGGCGGACTCCCCATGCTGAGGTCTCTCAAGCTTTCCGCACGGTCTATCGGCAACAGGGAACTGGAGGCGTCGATCTCGGAAGCAGGGGAAAAGGTAACGGAAGGTCAGCCGCTTTCCCAGTCTTTGCGGGGTTTTCCGCCGGTCTTTATCCAGCTTGTCTCAACGGGCGAAAAGACCGGAAAACTTGCGGAATCACTGAAC
>JAQIBP010000161.1 GCA_027858995.1 Deltaproteobacteria bacterium
TTCCCAAATTAACCTCCTCGATATTTTTCACTACACTTAGCATCTTTAAGCAATAATATCAATAAAAATCATCAATAAATATATCACTACACTAAAAATTTCAAAAAAATGTATAAATTCAACTGCTTATTGTTTTGATTGTGGACTACCGAGAAGACTCAGGATAAAGCGATCACAGAACGATCGCTTGTTCATTCTTTGTGAACTAAATTAAAAATGAACATAAACGTTGACCTCTTGTTCAAAAATGTATACTGTTCATAAAAGTCGAACAAATATATTTTGTGAACAAGAAAAAGATATTACAACTTATGGAAAATAAAATACTCAAGCAAGCTATAGCATCTTTTATGAAAAACTTTGGTGTTCAAATAAAAATTGAAGAATTTCAGCATGATAATTATGATTTAAGGATTGATGCTGTATTAAAGATCAAAATTCAACAGATGGAACTTAAATTCTTTGCAGAAATAAAATCCACGATGAACTCATCGGTTATTGGTTTCATGATGCATCACAAGAATGATTTTCCCAACACCAAGTTATTGGTCTCAAATTATATAAACCCGGTAATGGCTGAAAAATTGAAAGATAATGATATCAATTTTATTGATACAGCAGGGAATGCATATATCAATGCCCGACCTGTTTTTATCTTTGTGAAAGGAAATAAAGAAAAAAAATTACAGGCTGCATCCTTCAAAGGTAAAACATTTACCCAATCGGGTCTGAAAATGATTTATGCGTTGCTTTGTGAGAAAAAATTATTAAACAGGCCCTATAGAGAAATTGCCGGCGCATCCGGTATCGCATTGGGGACAGTGGGGCAAGTGATCAATAATTTAAAAAAACAGGGCTTTGTTATAGATATGAGGAGCCGGGGGAAGAAATTAACAAACAGCAAAGCATTGTTTGACAGGTGGTGCATGGACTATGCCGAAAAGCTTAAACCCAAATTGTTTTTAGGAACATTTGTGGGGCCTGATGATTTTTGGAAGCAGTTCCATCTTGAATCTGATCAGGGTCAATGGGGGGGCGAGGTAGCTGCTTTTAAGTTAACGAATTACCTTAAACCGGGAAATGCAATTCTTTATGTTAAAGAAGAAAAATTAAGGGACATTGTAATCCAGAACAGGCTCAAGAGAGCTGAAAAGGGTAACATTGAAATTTTTAAAATTTTTTGGCCCATTGATGACAAAGAGGACAAACCTATTGTACATCCATTTATGATCTATGCGGATTTGCTTGAAATAAACAACCAAAGAACCATTGAAACGGCAAAAATGATTTATGACCAAAATATCGCTCGATATTTCAGGAAAAGTTAGTTCAGAACACCTAAAAGCAATCTCTGCAATCAAAAAAATTGCAGAAGACCTCCTATTTATAATAAACAACTATGAACATACTGATATTATGGACAGACTTTTCAATGAAAGAGTTGAAATTCTTGAATCTGAAGCCTTTGATTATAAGATGGCCAGTATAAGAATTTTAGGCCAAGATATGGCGAAAATATGCAACCCTGTAACGGTAGCAGAAGTCAAAGATATATTTATTAAAGAAACTTCCAAGACATCACAATTTCAGTTAGTCGCGCACATGATGAACACTACTCACGAATTTGATGATATTTTAGCTCTGCTATTAAAATTGAAAAAAGGCTTTTTGGAGATGGTATGATAAAACAAGAAACATACTGCGGCTGCGACAAGATGTCGCTTTTAATAATGTTTGGCTTAACCCAACCCACTGTATTACCAGCAGTTTTCTACTCCGGCATGCATTACCGGGAATGGTTTTGTGTGAAGCCCGGATGACAATAAAGCTCTTGGCTGATCATCATTCCTATGGTTTCAGGAAAATACGGTCGGCCCAGGTAATAAATAATATTTAGCTACCACATTGAGATAGCATGAGTTCCGTGCTATCATGATTTCATGATCAATTCATTTCTGAATAAAGGGACTGAAGATATTTTTAATGGTAAAAATACAAAAGATGCCAGAAAAACTTGTCTTAAAGATCTTTGGAAGATTGCAGTCAGAAAATTAGATCAAATTGATTCAATAATTAAATTAGAGGAATTAAGGATTCCGCCAGGCAATAGATTTGAATCATTATCCGGGGATAGAAAAATGGAACACAGTATCCGAATAAACAACCAGTATAGAATTTGTTTTCTTTGGAAAGACGGATGCGCAAACCAGGTAGAAATTATTGACTACCATTAAAATATAAGAGGTAAATATGATAAGCATACCAACTCATAGAGAACCAACCCATCCAGGGGAAATGCTCCTGGAAGAATTCTTAATTCCAATGGGTATGACCCAAAGAGAACTTGCAAAAGCGATACATGTCCCCTATCAACGTGTTAACGAAATCATAAATAAACGACGTGGTGTAACACCAAGTACGGCATTACGTTTGGCAAAGCTTTTTGACATGTCAGAAGATTTCTGGGTCAATTTACAACTTCGATGGGATTTGTATAAGGTAAAACAGGCAGAGGCCGATGATTTAAAGACCATTAAACCGTTTAGACAAAATACCAGACTGGCACACGCTTAGATCAACCCAAATATAATCCTCTCTATTTTTAAAATTCCAAATAACTTGGTTAGTAGAAATTTCAAAAACCCAACTTAAAAATGCACCGGATTTCACCGGTGATTTAGAGGAACCCCGCCGTTAGTATTGCCATGGTTATTGCTGATAGAATGTCAGTAAGAAACTTATTGTCATATTTACTTGGTCAATTTACCGGAGCTTTTTTAGCAGCAGTATTTCTCTATCTATTATTTTCAGCTTCAATTGCGCAGTACGAACAAATCCATGGAATAATTAGAGGAAGCCATGAGTCTATAAAAACAGCAATGATGTTCGGTGAATATTATCCAAATCCTGGAGCAGAATTAACTGCATCAGTTACAACTATAAATGAATTTTTGGCAGAGATGATTGGTACTTTTGCTTTAGTATTCCTGATTTTTTCACTAACTGAAAGTTGTAATGTAAGAAGACCAGACAATGCCGTTTCTCCACTATTTATTGGGCTTTCGATAACTGTAATTATATCGATTATTGCTCTGCTAACTCAGGCTGGACTAAATCCAGCTAGATATTTATCCCCAAGATTGTTTGCATATTTCGTCAGCTGGAAGAACGCCGCCTTTACAGACAGACACTGGGAATTCTTGCCCGTTTATGTTTTGGGTCCAATATCAGGTGGTATTTTAGCTGCTTTGATGTTTAAAAGAATAATTGAACCAATTATGTCTACTGTCATGTCAAGCTTGTAATGTCGTATAATATGTGATATATTTTTTTCATACTCAATACAGGAGGGTTGAATATGAAAAAATACATCGTGACGCTTACCAAAGATGAACGGAAGTATCTTGGCGTACTCGCTTCCAAAGGCAAGCACAGATCACAAAAAATTCTCAATGGCTTGATATTGCTTGGATGTGATGAGGGGGAATTCCAAAAAAAACGTTCGACCAATAAAGAAATTTCCAAAGTGCTTAACATAAGCATGAAAAAGATTGACCGTGTGAAGAAGCGTTTTGTTGAGGATGGTCTTGATATTACACTTAACGGTAGAAAAGGAAGCCACATATACATTAAAAAGGTAGACGGAGATTTTGAAGCACATTTGGTTGCATTGAGTTGCAGTGAGCCACCCGCTGGTTTTGCCAGATGGTCTCTGAGGTTGTTAGCCGATAAGGTTATTGAGCTTGATTATATTGATAATATTTCTCATGAAACTATTCGCCAGGTTTTAAAAAAAACGAAATTAAACCTTGGCTCCGTAAAGGATGGGTGATTCCACCAGAACAAAATGGCAGTTTTGTGGCGAACATGGAAATGGTGCTGGATGTTTACAAACGTCCATTTGATTCTAAATTTCCGGTGGTATGCATGGACGAATCCCCGAAGCAATTGATAGGGGAGACAAGAGTTCCAATTACAGCATCACCAGGACACTCAGCCAAATATGATTATGAATACAAGCGCTGTGGGGTGTGTAATATTTTTATGGCTTGCGAACCCCTGGCAGGAAACCGCATGGTGAAAATCACTGAAAGAAGAACAAAGAGAGACTGGGCTCATTTTTTGGAAAAGATTGCTGCACAGTATGAGAACGCTGAGAAAATAATTTTGGTGATGGACAATTTGAATACGCACACTCCCGGATCATTCTATGAAACATTTCAACCGGAAAAAGCAAAGGCACTATGGAATAGATTTGAGTTTGTATATACTCCGAAGCACGGAAGTTGGCTAAACATGGCCGAAATAGAATTAAACGTATTAACCGGGCAGTGCTTAAACAGAAGGATCGATAACATTGAAGATGTTAGGGTGGAAACAAGTGCATGGCAAAAATTCAGGAATAATAAAAATGCAAAGGTTAACTGGCAATTCACAGCAAAGGATGCCCGAACAAAACTAAAACGACTTTATCCGACATTAGAGAGTTGACATGACACTACATTTTTTATATATCGGGCGCCAAAAATTCAGTTCAAGTGTTGAGTATCTGTTATAAAGTTTGTATATAAATATGAATTCAAGTATTTGCTATCACTGCAAGTGGAAGGTAAACAGCCTGGAACGGGTATTTAGAGATAAATATGAAATTTGGAATTTTAAATTTATAATTCTTTATGGTTGCTAAATAAATATGAAAAAAGAGTATTTTTTAAAAAAAGGCGGTACCATAGGCATATGTGCTCCCTCTGCACGTTTTGATCTGCAAAAATTCAATGCCGGAGTTAAAATTCTTAAAGGTTTAGGGTATAAGGTTAAAATTCCAAAGGAGATATTTGAAAAAAAGCGTTATCTTGCCGGAAATGATATTTTAAGGGCAGATGTTATAAACCAGCTTTTTTCAGATCCTGATATAGATGGAATTATCTGTGCCAGGGGTGGTTTCGGGGCAATGAGGCTTTTAGACCATCTGAATTGGGATTTAATAAATAAGAACCCTAAATTATTCATCGGGTTTTCCGACATAACAGCCATACTGTTGTCAATAATGGAGAAAACAGATAAAGCTGTTATTCATGGACCTACTGTTGTTTCCATTGCAAAAGCTCAGCATAAAACTATTGAATCATTTCAGCGAACAATCCAGGGTTGTTTTGATGAAATTAAAATAGCTAACGGCAGAGTTCTTAAACCCGGTAAAAGCAGAGGGATTTTTAAAGGAGGTAATATTTCAACCATTTCCCATCTTCTTGGAACAAGGTTTCAACCCGGTTTTAAGAATGCAGTTTTATTTCTTGAAGATATTGGAGAACCTGCCTATAAAATTGATCGTATGTTGTCACAATTAAAAATGGCTGGCATATTTAAAGGGATTGCAGGCGTGATTACAGGTTCTTTTGAAAAATGTGATAATAGTGAATACATAGAAGAAATATTGCTGGAGATTTTTCAAGAGTATAATATTCCCATTGTAACTGGCCTTGATGCAGGCCATGGAAACATAAATCTGTCTTTGTCCATGGGAATTAATATTGAAATAGATACAAAAACTTTAACTATCAACTGGAATTAATAATTTTGGACAGACAGATAATTTCCAATTCAATTGAAAAGGCAATTATAGACGGTATATTCCCAGGAGCAGTATTATTGTGTTCAGTAAATGAGAAGATCATTTTCCATGAATCTTTTGGAATGGCTGATATCTTTGAAAAAAGAAGAATGGGTAAAAATTATATTTTTGATCTGGCATCCTTAACAAAACCCCTGGCAACAACATTGGCACTGTCCAAACTCATCGAGAATAACCAGATTTTTTTAAATCAAAGATTAGAATCAATCATAGGAGAATTTAAAGATACAGACAAGGCAGATATTACCGTTGATATGCTTTTACGGCACACTTCAGGATTCCCTGCATATCGTGAATATTATAAAAAAACAGTAAAAAACAGTGGAAATCCAAGGCAATATCTAAGGAGGCTTCTTGTCAATGAACCCCTTGAAAACAGACCTGGTGAATGTCAGGTTTACAGTGATCTGGGATTTATGATTTTATCCTGGATAATTGAAAAAGTTACCTGTCAAAGGCTTGATCATTTTGTTTCCAAACAAATTTATCTTCCCCTTGAAATTAACGATCTCTTTTTTATAGATTTAGATTCAAAAGATAAAATATTTAAAAAATATCAACAAAAAATTGTTGCTACCCAGCAATGTCCCTGGAGACACAAAACACTTGTGGGTGAAGCGGATGATGATAATGCCTGGGTAGTTGGAGGAGTAGAAGGCCATGCCGGTCTTTTTGGCAATGCATATTCAATCCATAAGCTTTGCTGTGAAATACTCAATGCATTGCTTGACAAACCAACAAAAGTTCTATCACATGATATTATTAAAACATTTGTTCAAAAGCAAAAGAGTTATGACATGGTTGCAGGTTTTGATACACCATCACAAACTGATTCCTCTTCAGGCACCTGTTTCTCTCAATCATCCATAGGTCATCTCGGATTCACAGGTACCTCTTTCTGGATGGATCCTGAAACATCTGTAATCATTATTTTATTGACCAACAGGGTGCATCCCTTAAGGTCTAATGATGGTATAAAAAAATTTCGGGGGCAGATACATGATTTAATATGTTCACAGATAATGTAAAATATTGTAGTTAAGGTTTTTTTGGCTTGTAAAAAATTGTTAAGTTTGTTAGCAAGTACTGTTTAATATAATCTTTGATGTTTAAATATAATTTATAAATATTTTTCTAAAAAAAGAGGTAAAATGAATTTTATAACTGACTCTTTACTGGGAGCATTTTCCAGTGATCTGGCCATTGATCTTGGAACTGCAAACACACTTGTATATGTCAAGGGCAAGGGAATTGTGTTGAGTGAGCCATCGGTTGTGGCTGTGAGAACAGATAGAATGGCAAAGAGCAAAGTGCTTGCAGTGGGAACGGAAGCCAAAAGAATGCTGGGTCGAACACCGGGTAATATTGTTGCCATAAGGCCCATGAGGGATGGTGTTATCGCTGACTTTGAAGTTACTGAAGCCATGTTAAAACATTTTATTCGAAAAGTTCATAATAACAGAAGGACCCTTGTCCGTCCAAGAATTGTTATTGCTGTACCATCTGGTATTACCCAGGTTGAAAAAAGGGCAGTTAGAGAATCGGCGGAATCAGCAGGGGCAAGAGAAGTTTTTTTACTTGAAGAACCCATGGCTGCTGCTATTGGTGCGGGTCTCCCCATTACTGAGCCAACCTGCAATATGATTGTTGATATTGGTGGCGGCACAACTGAAGTGGCAGTTATTTCCCTTGCCGGTATTGTCTATTCACGATCCATAAGAGTTGCCGGGGATAAGATGGACGCTTCCATCAGCCAGCATATAAAACGAAAATATAATCTTCTTATTGGAGAGAGAACCGCTGAGATAATTAAGACAACAATTGGAAATGCATTTCCTGATACTGACAACCTGGAAACTATTGAAGTGAAAGGTCGTGATCTTGTATCTGGCATTCCTAAGATACTTGCCATTGATTCTGAAGAAGTAAGGGTAGCCATTTCAGAGCAAATTGATGCTATTATCGAGACTGTCCGAATTGCTCTTGAGCAGACTCCTCCGGAACTTGCTGCAGATATTGTTGATTCCGGAATTGTTTTAACAGGCGGTGGTGCCTTGTTGAAAAATCTGGATAAATTACTTAAAGAGAAGAGTGGTCTTCCCATTGTTATAGCCGATGATCCTTTGTCCACAGTTGCCCTTGGTTGCGGGGAAGCTCTTGATAGTATTGAGATTTTAAAGGAAGTAGTCATTAGCTGATTGAATGTTTTCACGCAAACTGTTTATTTTTGTTGGAATTGTTCTTTTTATTGCTATTAATTTTATAGTAATAAGCATGAGCAGCAGGGATTCTTTGCCGGCCAGCGGCTTGGAAAGAGTGTTCCTTTCCATTACTTCTCCTGTACAGCATGCAGTTACTGAAAGTATTGAGTATATCCAAAACGTCTGGGATACATATTTCACATCAGTTATAGCTGTTAAAGAGAATATCCAACTTAAAAAACAGCTGGGGAATGCAAGAGAAATCAAAAATCGATATGAAGAGTTAAAGCTTGAAAATATCCGGCTTAAAAAATTTGTTGATTTTACCGGTCAGGTTCCAGATACTTATGTAGCAGCTCAAGTTATAGCACGAGACCCATCCCCATGGTTTAAGACCATTATGATTGATAAAGGATCAAATGCCGGTCTGAATAAAGGCAATCCTGTTCTTGTTTCTGAAGGAATTGTCGGAAAAATAGTTAAAGTCTCAACAAAATCGTCAAGGGTTCTTTTAATCATAGACAGAAATAGTTCTGTTGATGCTCTTGTACAAAACTCCCGGGTTCGCGGTATTGTAAAGGGAAATAATGAGGATAACTGCTATTTTGTCTATACATTAAGAAAAGATGAGGTAAAATTAGATGAAATGATTATATCCTCTGGTTTGGATCAAATTTTTCCCAAGGGGCTTCAAATAGGTAAAGTATTAAAAGTGACAAAGGGGCATTCTCAACTTTTTCAGAATATTACAATAAAGACCAGTGTTGATTTCGATAAAATAGAAGAAGTTCTTGTAATAAAAAAATGAAAGCCCTGTTTTTAATTATTCTAACTTTTTTTTTAATTATCCTTCAATCAACTGTTTTCCCATATTTCTCATGGTTTGATCAGTGCTTTGATCTGCTGATTATTGATATACTTTTTTTAAGCCTTATTGCATCCCGTCATTCAATGATACTTGCTGTTGTTGTTGTTGGATGTGCTATGGACAGTATTTCCGGCGTTCCATTCTCTTATCATGTTTTTTCATATTTATGGATATATGTTATGGTGAATATAGTCAGACAACTGTTTTTTGATCAAAGTGTTTTATTTATTCTTATCATAAGCTTTGTCTCTGTTATTATTCAACATGTGCTGTTACTATTTTCAATATTTATCAATAATGGCCATGATTTTTCCCTGGAGTTTGATTTCAGCCTTCTGATAAAACAGACATTCTGGGGATTTTTCTTTATTCCTTTGAGTTTATGGATAATAAATATTTTTTGGCTGCGCTGGAATTTCATGGCAAAATTAATGCACAAACAACTTACTCAAAAACAGAAAGGATAGTATTGGCTGTATTTGATAAAAACCCTGATAAAGAATGGATAAAACAGCGCCTTATCGGTGCAAGTATATGCATTCTATTGCTGTTTTTACTTTTGTTTTTAAGGCTGGTATATCTTCAGATTATTAAAGGTGAAGAATTCAGGCTTTTATCTGAAAAAAATGCTGTTCGATTGCAAAGTATTAAATCCTCCAGGGGGCTTATATTTGATAGAAATAAAACATTACTTGTGGATAACAGGCCTTCATTTAATATTAAAATTGTTCGTGAGGATGCAGGAGACGTAAGAAAAATTGTTAGAAAAGTTGCAGGTTTGATTCAAATTCCTTTTCAGGAACTTATGGAGAATATTGCCAAGGCAGGTAAAGGCGCTTTTTATAAGCCTGTAACGCTTAAAAACAATATATCAAGGGATCAGCTTGCTATTCTTGAGGCACATAAATTTGATCTTCCTGGAATTCAAATAGATATAGAACCAACAAGATATTATATTTATAAGAAAACTGCTGCCCATCTTATAGGATATCTTGGAGAGATAAACTATGATGAACTGAAAAGTAACAACTACCTTAATGTCAGGGCAGGGGATTCAATAGGTAAATATGGTATTGAAAAAAGTTTTCAAGAAGACCTGCACGGTAAGCGAGGTGGAAGGCAGGTGGAAGTTGATGCCAATGGAAGAATTATTAAGATTCTGAGAACTATTGAACCTGTAGCAGGATTTGATTTGAACCTTACCCTGGATCTTGGCCTGCAGCAGGCAGCTGAAAAAATGCTTGAGAACAAAGTGGGTGCTGTGGTTGCCATGGATCCAAACAATGGAGATATCCTTGTTATGGCAAGCAGTCCAAGTTTTGATCAAAATGATTTTATTGGTGGTATCAGCAGCAAGAAATGGGCATCCTTAATTTCAAACCCTGGCAAACCAATGGTCAATAAAGCTATTCAGGCAGAGTATCCTCCAGCTTCTACATATAAGATTATTACTTCACTGGCAGCACTTGAAGAGAAACATATTGATATAAACACAGAAGTATTCTGTCCTGGATTTTTAAAATATGGCAATAGAAAATTTCGCTGCTGGAAAAAATATGGACATGGTAGGATGGCTATAACAGACGGCCTTACACAGTCTTGTGATGTTTTTTACTATCAGGCAGGTATTCAAACAGGTGTAGATGCGCTGGCACAGTATGCAACAGGCTGTGGGCTTGGGGTAAAAACAGGTATTATGCTTGGTAATGAGAGAAAAGGACTGATTCCAACTTCTGCCTGGAAAATGAGACGATTTAATGAACCCTGGCAGGGTGGAGAAACACTCTCCATTGCAATTGGTCAGGGGTTTGATCTGGTAACTCCTTTACAAATGGCTGTATTTATTGCAGCAGTTGGCAATGGCGGTACTCTATACAGACCCAGAATAGTTAAGTCCATTGAGTCCAATGATGGGAAATCTATTAAAAAAATTGATCCGGAGATCAGAGGAGGTCTGCCAGCAAGCAGAGAAACTCTGGATATAGTTAGAAATGCTCTTTTTAATGTTGTTCAAGGTGCCAGGGGAACAGCAAGGGGAATTCAGCTTAAAAATGTTGACATAGCAGGTAAAACTGGAACAGCTCAGGTTTTCAGTATTAAAAAGGGAGAAGAAAACAAATCAGAAAAGTTGGAATATGCTTTACGGGATCATGCCTGGTTCATATGTTATGCGCCTGCTGAAAACCCTGTTATTGCAATATCTGTGATAATAGAGCATGGTGAACATGGATCAACCACTGCTGCGCCTGTTGCAGGCGCTTTGATAGAGCAGTATATGAAGAATTTTTAATGCAAATTACTGGAAGTATGTGATAAATGTTTGACAGAAGGCTGATAGAAAATTTTGACTGGGGGTTTGTTATATTAATCCTTACGATCTCTATTGTCGGTCTTGTTATTTTATACAGTGCTTTGACAGCAGGTCATGATGCAGGTGTCGTTCATATCCTTTTTAAAAAACAGATCATCTGGATGGGGTCAGGATTTATTATCATGATTATTTCTCTGCTGATCGATTACAGGGAACTGGATAAATTAAATCTGTTTATTTATGCCCTTTGTGTTGGACTTCTTGTCAGTGTTATGATTTTTGGACAACTTGGCGGTGGTTCCAGGCGATGGCTTGTGCTTGGATTTGTCAGAATTCAACCCTCTGAATTAATGAAAATAGCCCTGATTATCAGCCTATCATCTGTATATTCAACTTGTGTTTGTCAAACCGGTTTGAATTTTAATAAATTGATCAAACCTGCTGTTTTGTGCATTATTCCTTTTATATTGATCGTAAACCAGCCCGACCTGGGTACGGGATTGCTTTTGCTGTTAATTGCCGGCTCAATTACTCTATTCGTGAAAGTGGAGCGACGAGTATTAGTTGCATTGTCTGGCTTGTGTTTTGCTGCCATACCTCTCATCTGGTTTACACTAAAAAGTTATCAGAAATCAAGAATACTGACTTTTTTAAATCCTGATAGAGACCCACTTGGATCAGGATACCATATTATTCAATCAAAAATAGCAATTGGATCTGGTATGATGACAGGCAAGGGTTTTTTAAAAGGGACTCAGAATGCCTTATCTTTTTTACCGGAACAGCATACTGATTTTATAGTATCTGTTCTTGCAGAGGAGTGGGGGCTTATTGGGTGCAGTGCTCTATTGATACTATATTTTATCCTGCTGTTCTGGGGATTAAATATAGCTTACAATTGCAGGAATATGTTTGGCTCCATTTTAGCATTTGGCATTACAGCAATGATTTTTTGTCAGGTATTTATCAATATCGGAATGGTAATGGGACTTATGCCGGTTGTGGGTGTTCCACTGCCTCTTGTATCCTATGGAGGATCTTCTGTAATCACAAATATGGTGGGGTTTGGAATCCTTTTGAATATTAGAATGCGAAGATTTACACCGAATTAAATATTTTTATTTTCAATGTTGACAAATGATTTGGCGGATGTTACTGAATTCCCGGTATTGTTAGAATTTAGACTGTTTTTTGAGTAAAAACAGTCAGGAGGATACAAGTAGTTGTTTTTTATAACTATTAACTGGCGGAGGGATTTATGATAAAGGTAATTCCTGATATAACAACACTATATCAGATGGTCAATTTCCTTGTTCTGCTTTTTGTGCTGAATCTGGTTTTGTACAAACCCATTCGTAAAGTAATACTCGACAGAAAGGCAAAAATTGAAGGTATGCAAAAAAAGGCTAAAAAAGCCTCAAGCGACCTTGTTGCTGGAGAAAAAGCTTACAAAGACGGGTTGAAAACAGCCAGGGCTGAAGGTTTAAAAGAAAAAGAGACCTTTATAGACGAAGCATCAAAAGAAGAAAAAGAGATATTGGATAAAATTAACAAGAAAGCTCAGGCCAATCTTGCTCAAATTAGAGAGCAGGTGGCAAAGGAGACTGAGCAAGCCCGCAAATCGCTTGAAGATGAAGTGGAGCTTTATGCCAGAACCATTGGCGAAAAGATTCTCGGGAGGGCTTGCTGATGAAGAACAGTGGAATGAATAAAAACAGGTTCAAGTTTGTTTATCCTATTGCAATCGCAGGTTTTTTGCTGGCAATGGCAGGTATTGCATGGGCATCTTCTGGTGGTGATGCCAATGGAGGTGTTCACAATCGATGGCTCCCAACTGATACCTGGAAAGTAGTAAATTTTGGTATCCTTGCTGCTATTGGATTTTTTCTTGCAAAAAAACCAGTTGCTGAATTTTTCTCATCCAGAAAGAAAGGCATAGAAGATGAGATTAATGAACTTGAACAAAAAAAAGCAGATTCGCAAAAGAAACTTTTAGAATACCAAACCAAATTTAAAAATCTTGACCAGGAATCCAAACAGATTGTTGATAATTACATCAAACAGGGTGAAGAAGCTAAAACAAGGATTATAGCTGAAGCAGAGGCCCAGGCTGAAAAGCTTGAAGAGATGGCAAAGCGCAGTATTGAACAGGAGTTTAAAACTGCAAAAGCCAGACTCCAGAAGGAAATTGCTGCAAAAGCAATGGAAAAAGCTTCAGAAGTGATTAAAGCCTCTATCTCTGCCGATGATCAGGAGAGGCTTGTTGATCAATATTTAAAAAAGGTGGTGGCATAATGAAAAATCTCGCAGTTTCAAGGCGTTATGCCAAAGCATTAATTCTCATTGGTAAGGAAGACGGTCTGGCAGAGCAGTATAATGAAGAACTTAGCGCTGTTGCAGGGCTGTTTGACACACAGGAAGGTTTTGAAAAGGCATTGACAAATCCGTTATTTAATAAAAATGACAGGAAAAAAGTTCTTGAGGCAGTACTTGCTGCTTTGGATTTGTCAGTCATTATGAAATCTTTTTTAACTCTTTTGTTTGATAAAAGTAGAATTGGTTTCTTAAGAGAGATCTCTTCTTATTATAAAAATCTGGCAGATGAGCTTAAAGGAGTTGTCAAAGCCAGTATTGTCTCTGCAACTGAGCTCTCTTCAGATGCAGTTGATAAAATCAAACAAGCTTTATCAAAGAAAACCGGAAAAACTATAGTTCTGAAAATTGACCAGGATATAGATCTCATAGGAGGTGTTGTTACAAAAATAGGTGATCTTGTTCTGGACGGCAGTGTAAGAACTCAGCTGATGAATATGAGCGAAACATTAAAAAAAGGTGAGATAGTCTAATGGAAATTAAAGCAGAAGAGATAAGTCAAATAATAAAAGATCAAATTAAGGGCTTTGATGCAGAGGTGGACCTGAGTGAAACAGGTGTGGTCCTTTCTGCTGGTGATGGTATTGCCCGGGTTTATGGTCTTGAAAAAGTTAAAGCAATGGAATTGGTTGAATTCCCAGGCGGGATTCTCGGACTTGCATTGAACCTTGAAGCAGATAACGTAGGTGTTGCTATTCTTGGTGATGATAAAAAAATTAAAGAGGGTGATACAGTCAAACGTACTGATCGTATTGCTTCGGTTCCTGTTGGAGAAGAACTTCTCGGTCGTGTTGTGACCACAACAGGCGAGCCTGTTGACGGTAAAGGACCAATTAATTCCAAAACTTTTATGAATATGGAACTGGTGGCTCCCGGTGTTATTGCAAGAAAATCAGTTCATGAACCCTGTTATTCAGGTTCAAAAGCAATTGACGGTATGACTCCTGTTGGAAGAGGACAGCGTGAACTTATCATTGGTGATCGTCAGATCGGTAAAACAGCTGTTGCAGTTGACGCAATTATTGCTCAAAAAGAGTCTGACGTTAAATGTATTTATGTTGCCTGCGGTCAGAAAAAATCAACAGTTGCCCAGGTTGTGGCAGCCCTTGAAGAGCATGGTGCCATGGAATATACAACTGTTGTTATTGCATCTGCTTCTGAAGCTGCTGCAATGCAGTATCTTGCTCCCTATGCAGGTTGTGCAATGGCAGAGTATTTCAGGGATAAAGGTGAACACTCCCTGATTATTTATGATGATCTTTCAAAACAGGCAGCAGCCTATCGCCAGGTATCTTTGCTTCTAAGACGTCCTCCAGGACGTGAAGCTTTTCCCGGAGATATTTTTTATAATCATTCAAGACTTCTTGAAAGGTCTGCAAAATTAAGTGATAAAGAGGGAGCAGGTTCTTTAACAGCGCTTCCCATAATTGAAACCCAGGAAGGTGATGTTTCAGCTTTTATCCCTACAAATGTTATCTCTATTACAGATGGGCAGATTTTTCTTGATAAGGATCTTTTCTTTGCAGGTATCCGTCCTGCTATTGATGTTGGATTGTCAGTATCGCGTGTTGGTGGAGCAGCCCAGGTAAAAGCAATGAAACAGGTTGCAGGAACTCTGCGTCTTGATCTTGCTCAGTTCCGTGAACTTGAAGCATTTGCAGCATTTGGATCAGATCTTGATGAAGCAACCCAGAAACAATTGACCCGTGGCGAACGACTTGTTGAACTTTTAAAACAACCACAGTTTAAACCGCTTCCCATGGAAAAAATGGTAACAGCTCTTTATGCAGGAACCAAAGGATATATTGATAAATATCCAAAAGAAGCTGTTGCTAAATATGAAGAAGGTCTTTATCCATTTGTTGAAAATCGCTTTCCTGAAATTTTTTCAGGTCTCAAGGAGAAAGAGGAGATCACTGATGAAATTGAAGGCAAATTGAAACAATGCCTTGAAGCCTATGACGAAGAATTCAAGGACACTGTATAAAAGTGTTTTTAAAATTTTTCGTGAAATTATTTACAAATATTAGGCTTGAAAGGTAGAGATAATGGCAACTTTAAAAGAAGTACAATCGAAAATAGTCAGTGTTAAAAAGACTAAACAGATTACCTCTGCCATGAAAATGGTTGCCACTTCAAGATTACGCGGAGCTCAGACCAGCATGGAGGCATTTCAACCATATGCCGGCAAGTTTGCTGAAGTTCTGGGAAGTATAGCCGGTTCAGCCGGTGAGGATGCAAGTCCTTTGCTTGTACCCCGTGAAGACGTAAAAAAAGTGGCAATAATTGTATGTACCTCAGACAGAGGACTTTGTGGCGGATTTAATGTAAATTTAACTTCAAAAGCTGGAAAAATTATTAAATCAGATCTTGAAGGCAAAGATGTCTCTTTTACCTGTTTTGGTAAAAAAGCAAGAGACTGGGCAAAAAAACAACCTCAACCAATTGATGATGAATTTATTGGTGTTGTTGGCGGTGATGTCGAGTTTGCTGTGGCATCATCTTCAGGACAGAAATTGATAAACAGTTTCCTTGAAGGGGCTGTTGATGAAGTGTATCTGATTTATTCCAAGTTTATAAATATGGCAAAACAGGAAACAACAATAAAACAGATTCTGCCAATTCCTTCCCTTGAAGATGTTGTTGGTGAATCTGTAGAAGAAGAGAAAGATAGTGATACACTTGTATCTCATCTTTGTGAACCTTCTTCTGATGCATTGCTTGGTGAAATGCTGCCAAAAAATGTTTTTATTCAGATATATGATGCTCTGCTTCAAACTTCAACAAGTGAACATGCAGCTCGAATGAGAGCCATGGATAATGCAACCAAAGCATGTGAAGATATGGTTGATGAACTTCAGACAATATTTAATAAAACAAGACAGGCTGCAATTACATCAGAGCTCATGGATATTGTCGGGGGTGCTGAAGCACTTAAGGGATAGATTTAAGATATTTTTGATTTATTTTAATTTAATAAGATAGTTAATATAAAAACAGCTTTTAAGGAGAAAAAAATGGCTGAAAATATAGGTAAAATAGCACAGGTACTTGGTGCTGTTCTCGATGTTGAGTTTGAACCAGGAAATCTTCCTCCGGTTTTAACTGCTTTGACCATAACTAATCCAACAATCGGAGACGAAGAAGATAATCTTGTTGTTGAAGTAGCTCAGCATCTTGGCGATAATGTTGTAAGATGTATTGGTATGGATGTAACTGATGGACTTCAAAGAGGAATGCCTGTAAAAGATACAGGCGCTCCAATCATGATGCCTGTTGGTGAAGCATCTTTGGGAAGAGTTCTCAATGTTGTTGGAAGACCTGTTGATGGGCTTGGTCCCATTTCCCAGGAAAAAATGCTTCCCATTCATAGACATGCTCCTTCTTTTATAGAACAGGACACCTCAATAAGGGTTCTTGAAACAGGTGTTAAGGTTATTGACCTTCTTGTACCATTCCCCCGTGGTGGTAAAATGGGTATGTTTGGTGGCGCAGGTGTAGGTAAAACCGTTATCATGATGGAAATGGTTAATAACATTGCCAAGGCCCATGGTGGTATTTCGGTATTTGGCGGCGTAGGCGAGAGAACCCGTGAAGGTAATGACCTTTACCATGAAATGAAAGATTCCGGCGTTCTTCCAAAATGTGCCCTGGTTTATGGTCAGATGACAGAACCTCCGGGAGCAAGGGCAAGGGTTGCACTTTCTGCTTTGACATGTGCAGAATATTTCAGGGATGAAGAAGGACAGGACGTACTATTGTTTGTTGATAATATCTTTCGTTTTACCCAGGCAGGTGCTGAAGTTTCAGCTACCCTTGGTCGTATGCCTTCTGCAGTTGGTTATCAACCAACACTTGCAGTTGAGATGGGTGAACTCCAGGAGCGTATTACCTCAACAGATAAAGGCTCCATTACAGCGGTTCAGTGTGTTTATGTACCTGCCGATGACTTGACAGACCCTGCTCCTGCAACTACATTTGCACATCTTGACGGAACAGTTGTACTCTCCCGTCAGATTGCCGAGCTTGGTATATATCCTGCTGTGGATCCATTGGACTCCACATCCAGAATTCTTGACGCAGCATATATTGGTGACGAACATTACAATGTTGCCCGTGCAGTTCAGCAGACACTTCAAAAATACAAAGAGCTTCAGGATATTATCGCAATTCTTGGTATGGACGAGCTTTCTGACGAAGATAAAATTACTGTAAGGCGTGCAAGAAGATTACAGAAATTTTTGTCACAGCCTTTTACAGTTGCAGAAACATTTACCGGAATGCCGGGAAAATTTGTCAAGGTTGAAGACACTGTAAGATCATTTAAAGAAATTATTGATGGTAAACATGATGATCTTCCGGAAAATGCTTTTTATATGGTAGGTTCCATTGAAGAAGCCATTGAAAAGGCAAAAGCTTAAATAACTGCCACGGGCAGTCTTGAAGAAGTAACTGCCCGCAATAAAGTATGAAAGGAACTTTTTACTTTTTTCTTTCATATAATAATTTTAAAGAGGTATATCATGGCAAAAGAATTGTTTCTTGAAGTCGTTACACCGCAGAGTGCAATAGTCAGCGAAGAAGTGCAAATTGTGGTTGCTCCCGGCTCCGAGGGTGAGTTTGGTGCTTTAAAAGGGCATACCACATTCCTGACTTCTCTTAAGGTAGGAACACTTCGGTATAAAGATGCTAATGGTAAAGAGAGATTTCTTTTTATTAATGGCGGATTTGCAGAAGTGCTGCCAAACAAGGTTACTATCCTTGCAGAATCTGCTGAACGAAGACAGAATATTGATGTTGAAAGAGCTAAAAATGCTAAAAACAGGGCAGAAAAACGCCTTGCTGATAAAGCTGCAGATACTGATCTTGCAAGGGCTGAAGTTGCTTTGAGACGTGCTGTTCACAGGCTTTCAATCAAAGGATCAAGTTAATGTGTTTGATTTGACACTCTGTTGAGTGTACAACTATATTTATTTATAAATTAAGCAAAGAGGGAATACATCAACCAATTTGAAGTATTCCCTCTTTTGATATAGTACAAATTTTTGATCCAATTGGTTTTCTCAAATAAAAGGGTATGACCATGAAATATAATGATGTTGGAATAATAATTCTTGCCGCCGGTAAGGGTACCAGGATGAAATCTGATATGCCAAAAGTGCTCCATATGGTTGCAGGAAAAAGTATGGTTATGCATGTGATTGAAACTGCAAAAAAAATTACTCCTGATAATATCCATGTGGTTGTTGGTCATAAAAGTCAAGATGTTAAAGATGAAATCAGTAAGTATTGTAATGTAAATTTTGCTGAACAAAAACAACTTATCGGGACTGGAGACGCTGTAAAGTCGGCAACTCCAGGAATGAGTGACCCAATAAAAAATATTTTGGTGTTATGTGGTGATGTGCCTTTGATACAAGAAAAAACCATTAAAAATTTAATTGATAAACATAAACAAAATTGTGCTAAAATATCTGTACTTGCTGTCGATCTGGATGATCCAACAGGTTATGGACGTATTGTACTGGATGATCAAAACCGTATGCTATGTATTAGAGAAGAAACTGATACCAATGCAGATGAAAAGAAGATAAAAACAATAAACACAGGTACTTATTGTTTTGAAAAAGAGTTTCTTATCTCTGCTCTTGATGAAATAAATCCTGATAACAACCAGGCTGAATACTATTTAACTGATGTTATTGAAATAGCACAAAAAAAAAATGAAAAAATAATGGTTGTTACAATGAATGACTATAGACAGGTTATTGGTGTAAATACTCTTGTAGATCTTAATCTGGTCGAAAATTTGATTCAAGATATGGAAAATCAATTGCCTTGACTTTATGAAATATTTTGAATTATACTGGTAACAAATACACTTTATAAGGGTATAAAATTGAGTAATGAAATTAAAAATAAATTTGATAATATAGATGGAAAAATTGATTTTGTGATCGAGCTTTGCCAGACGCTTCAGCAGGAAAACAGTGAGTTAATGTTGAAAATTCAGGATCTTGAAACCCAACTTGATAGAAAAAATGTTATGGAAGAAGAATTCTCAGGACAAGAGGCTTTGATCCAATCAAAAATTGATGGACTTTTGAAAAAACTAAATCATTTTTCCAATAGTGTTTCAGGCGATTATCCATCACGCCTGTAGTAAGTCAAAATTATTTTTAGAAGAGGAATCTTTTTGAATGAAATTATTAAAATTGATCTTTTTGGAGAGGAATTCAGATTTAAACCTGATAACCAGGTGGAAAATCCGGAAAAAGTTGCAAAATATTTAAAAAATCATATAAAACAAGCTGAAAATATGTTTCGAAATAAGACTTCAGGGAAAAATAAAATTGCAATACTGCTACTTGCTGCCATGAATGTATCAAAAGATTTTTATGAGTTGGAAGTGCAATATGCAAGCCTTGAAAAAGAGATTGATAATAGACTTTCATTTTTAATAAAAAAAATAGATAAAGGAATTGAATAATATAAAAAGTTGATTTATATTAACCATTGCCCCTGCATTGTGCGTGATTGTGTGACAATCTTTGTCCTAACGCATTATAGAAAGGGAGTTCACACTTTTACTGGTGTGCTAAGTTCCTCTTGGTAAGGAAAAGCCTAAAGGTAATATTGGACACCCACCTTGAACTTTTGGTTCAAAGTCTTATAACGCAACACGGCAATTTGTGGGGGTAACTATTACAACTAATATATTTTTTGATTCTAACTTTTCATAAATTCTCTGCTCAATTCATCCTTATAATATAAAACACTTACAACATGGTTATGTTGTTTAATATGACTTAGGAGATTTTTAATGGAATATACGGTTGTACTCTCATCAATTGCTGCTGTTCTGCTGGGATTGGGAGTAATTGCCTTTTTTGTTTCCAAAAGAAAGGCAGCCCAAGAGAATTTAGATCAGAAAACTCAGAATTTTGAAAAAGAGCAGGCGCGTTTAATCCAGGAGGCTAAAAAACAATCTGAAACATTGTTAAAAGAAGCTAAGCTGGAGGCAAAATCCAGACTTCTTGAAATGAAAAGTAATTTTGATTCTGAAACCGAGGAGACACGCGCTGAATTAAAAAAAGAAGAACGAAGATTATCTAAAAAGGGTGAAAAACTTGATCACCAGGAAGATCAACTGTCAAAAAGAGAACAAAATATTCAACAAAAGGAAATTGAAGCACAGAAAAAGTTTGATTCAGCCAGTAAAAAAGAGGATCGCTACAGTCAAGCATTAGAAAAAACTAAAAAAGAACTTGAAAAGGTATCCGGGCTTACACTTGAGGAAGCAAAAGAGCTTTTACTTAAGGCCATGGAAGAAGATGCCAGACATGCAGGTGCCAAACTTATTAAGAAAATTACCAGTGAAGCAAAGGAGAACGCAGATAAAGAAGCCAAAAAAATTATTTCAACCGCTATTCAACGATATGCTGGTGAATATGTTGCAGAAAGAACGGTCTCTGTGGTTCATCTTCCAGGAGATGAGATGAAAGGCAGAATAATTGGCCGTGAGGGAAGAAATATAAGAGCACTTGAAGCTGCTACCGGGATTGATCTAATTATTGATGATACACCGGAAGCTGTTATATTATCAGGATTTAATCCGGTTCGCAGAGAAGTTGCAAGGATCTCTCTTGAAAAATTGATATCTGATGGAAGAATTCATCCTGCCAGAATTGAAGATGTTGTGGAGAGGGCAACTAAGGAAGTGGATGCAATCATCAAAGAAGCAGGAGAGCAGGCAGCTTTTGATCTTGGTGTTCATGGTATTGATCCTGAATTGATCAAAGTCCTTGGTAAACTAAAGTTTCGAACCAGTTATGCACAGAATGTATTACAGCATTCCATTGAAGTAGCTTTTTTGTCAGGTACAATCGCAGCCGAACTTGGATTGAATGTAAAGCTTTCCAAGCGTATGGGCCTGTTACATGATATTGGAAAAGCAGTGGATCATGAGGTGGATGGAGCCCATGCAATCATTGGTGCAAAACTTGCCAAAAAGTATGGTGAAAAAGAACCTGTTGTCCATGCTATTGCCGCTCATCATGAAGATCAGATGCCTGAGTCTGTTTATGATTATATTATCCAGGCAGCCGATGCACTCTCCGGTGCAAGACCAGGGGCAAGAAAAGAGAGCCTGGAGAATTATGTCAAAAGACTGGAAGATCTGGAAAATATCGCAAATGCTTTTGAGGGGGTTGTAAACACATATGCTATTCAGGCAGGTCGTGAAATACGGGTCATTACTGAAAGTGAAAAAATAAGTGACGAAAGTGCAGTACTTTTATCACGGGATATAGCCAGCCAGATTGAAGAGAATTTAACTTTTCCAGGGCAGGTCAAGGTAGTTGTTATCAGAGAAACAAGAGCAGTAGAATATACAAAAAAATAGAGGTTTATAATTAGATGAGTGTTTTATCTATATTAAAAAAGCGCGGGTTTATAGAAGATCTCACCCATACACAGGAGTTGGAAGATTATTTAAGCAATAACAAGACTACCTGTTATATTGGCTTTGATCCTACAGCAGACAGCCTTCATGTTGGCAGCCTTGTTTGTATTATGGCCCTTGCCCATATGCAGAGAGAAGGACACAGACCTATTGCTCTGGTTGGTGGAGGAACAGGTTTAATAGGAGATCCCTCAGGGAAAACAGAGCTTCGTAAAGTTATTACCCAGGAACAGATTGATAAAAATAAAACAGGGCTTAGGAATCAGCTTGGCCGGTTTCTTGATTTTTCAGAGGGAAAAGCACTTCTATTAGATAATGCACAATGGCTTACAAAACTTAAGTATATCCCTTTTTTAAGAGACATTGGCAGACATTTCAGTGTTAATAGAATGGTTAAGGCTGAGAGTTATAAAGCCCGTATGGATTCCGATGACGGACTGACTTTTATTGAATTTAACTATATGCTGCTCCAGGCCTATGATTTTATGCAGCTTGCCAAATCCCATGATTGTTTTATGCAGATGGGAGGATCAGATCAATGGGGTAATATTGTTGCAGGCACTGATTTGATAAGAAGAACATTGGGAAAACAAGCTTTTGGTATTACTTTTCCTCTGATTACCACTGCAAGTGGTATAAAAATGGGGAAAACACATAAAGGAGCAGTATGGCTTGATAGTGAAAAATTTTCATCCTATGAATATTATCAGTTCTGGGTAAATGCCGATGATGCTGATGTGACAAGATTCCTTGCTTTATTTACTTTTCTTTCCATGGAAGAAATTGAACAGGTAAAAGATATTCAAGGTGCTGATTTGAACAAAGCAAAAGTGATCCTGGCATACGAAGCCTGTAAAATTTGTCATGGTGAAGATGAGGCGGATAAAGCCTTGAAAGCATCAGTATCCATGTTTGGGTCCATTGAAATTCCAGACAATTTGCTTCCTGGAAGCAGTATCCCCCGGGGCAGGCATCAAAGATACAGTGAAGATTCAGTACCATCATCATCTTATAATAAAAATGATATTATAGAAAAAATTCCATTGATTGATCTGTTTGTGGATGCAGGTTTGTGCAAATCAAAATCAGATGTAAGACGGCTGATTAAACAAGGCGGTGCTTATATTAATGGTAATAAGATAGCAGGTTTTGATCAAAAGATTATTGATGGCGACGTACAGAATTGTGAGGTTTTATTGAGAGCTGGTAAAAAGAAATACCATAAAATTATTTTAAATTAAATATAAAAAGTATTTGACAAATTTTTTTTTTACATATACATTAGTCGGGTTTTCGTGGTCACAAGAGATAAAGAAAAGTGATCAGAAATTTTGATCTTTGAAAATTGGTCAGTGAAATTTGTAGAGCGGGTCTAGAACAAGACTTTAAAGAGTTTAAGAATACTTAGGATTATAACTGGAGAGTTTGATCCTGGCTCAGAATGAACGCTGGCGGCGTGCTTAACACATGCAAG
>JAQIBP010000023.1 GCA_027858995.1 Deltaproteobacteria bacterium
ATGAGAACCATTGTATCAAGCATGTATGAAACTGGTACTGCAGCGCAATCCATGCTGATCCATCCATATGACCTGGATTTGAACAATGAAGAAATTTTTTCAGAAATTAAGACCATCAACCCTTCCTTGAGCGAAGCTGTCACACACGATATTGCCAAAGCAAATCATTCAGTGGCTGAAGTCCTTGATAACAGGCTTGGCTCTGGAACCGATGCCCAGGATGTGTCAAAATTAATTCTGGTGGCTTCCCTTGCCAATATTCCCGGTGCAACCCACGGTCTTCGAGAAAGTGATATTATAGGTTTTTTATGCAGACCGGGGCGTGACATATCCAAAGTTAAAAAAGATATTGTTGATTATCTGCCCACCCAGGCATGGTATCTTCATACAAGCTCTGACGGACGGCTGTTCTACAAAAACACCCAGAACCTTGCTGCAAAGCTTCACTCCATGGCAACTTCCTATAACCGTCAATCGTGTTTAAAGGAGTTAAGAATATATTTGGAATCTTTGTTTTCACCTATACCACCAAAAGATTGCTATCAAAAAATTGCACTGCTACCAGCCATTGATGAGGTGAGTATCGAAGCAGATAAGATCACATTGATTATGGTTGAACCATCCGGGAATACTTCAGCCACAACCCGATTAAGCAAGGATTGGGATAAATTTGCAAATGATATTGAATATAAAAACAGGATACTGTTTTTGACAGGAACCCATGAAAATATTCTGGATCGTGTTATTGAACAGGCTGCTCAATATAAGGCAATACAGTCAATTATTGATGATTTTGATGTTGAAAGACTTTCTGAAAGAGATCCTCAGCGGGTGCAGGCCAGAACCAGTCGCGATAAAATTATGTTAAGTTTGAGAAGTGCTATTCAGGAAACATTCACCACAATTGTTTATCCATCCCAGAATGGATTCAGGACAACGGACTGCAGGATTCAATTCAGTGACAATCAGTTTGATGGTGAAACGCTTGTCAGGGATACTCTGGAAAAAGTTCAAAAATTTACCAGTGATATCAGCTCTGATACCTTTAGAAAAAAGTGTGAGACCCGCCTTTTTGGTAGTCAGCAGAGAACCCAGTGGTCAGAAGTAAGAAGACGGGCCGCCACCTTGACCAACTGGCAGTTTCATAGAATGGATGCTCTGGAAACATTGAAAACCACAGCTTTAAACCAGGATATCTGGCGGGATGAAGGCGGTATAATCAATAAAGGCCCTTTCCCTCAACCCAACACAGCAGTTAAAATCCAGCGGCTTTCAAGGGATAATATTACAGGAGAAGCAACATTGAAAATCACTCCGGTTCATGGAGATGTGGTTTATTATGAAACCGGAGATTCTCAGCCAACTACTTCTTCCATGAAAGTGGACTCTTTTAATCAATTTAAAATAGACGAGCTGCGATGCAAATTTATTTGTGTTGATTCAACTGCCACACATGAGAAAGGCGACACGGAGGAGTGGGTTAATACAATCACTCTCAGACATCGGGTTTTCCAGCAGGGAACCGACTGGATGGTTGAATTAAAAGCCAGCCCAAATGCTGAAATAAAATATACAACTAACGGTTCTGATCCAAAGACCATGGGAGCAGTTTATAACTCTGAGTTTAAAACGCCTGAATCAAGCCCTTTTGTTCTTGCCATAGCACAGCGCAGCAATATATCCTCAGATCTCGAGAAAATAGTTGTAAATGAATATAAGGAAAAAGTTGTTAAAATTGATCCTGCGAAAAATGCTGTATGGAAACGCAGACATGATAAATTAACTGCAAGGGCTGCCCACGAATTTACGGAAAGATTAAAAAGGTTTCAGGGAACAGCCTTTGAGGTGCTCATTGATATCTCTTCCAATAAAGATGACCAGGATATCAGTTATACAAATGCCAGCAGCTCCGGTGTTGATGGGGAAATTTTTTTACAGATTGTCAAACAGCTTCAGTCTGTGATGAAAGGCAGCCAGATCTTTTTAAGTGCTGAAAGGATTGAGTTTGAAAAGGGACAGTATCTGCTGGACTGGGTTGCAGATGTTAAAACCACTCTTATCCCGGGTGAGGTAATCCAGTAAAATGAAATCTTATAACCTTAAAGAAAATGTGTAAAACAGATAATATTGTGATTAATGGAAAGAAAAAAAAATAATGCCAAAAAAGAAGAAAACTAACTGGGATTTTGGTTTCAATCCTGATCTTACTGATCACTATTTTTTAGTGTCAGTACCGACATCCAGATCTAAAACTGCCCACATAACTGTTTCTGAACATTTTGAACTTCAAAAACTTGAAAAAGACAATGATATATATACATCATTAAGTAATGAAAATGCCCAGATCAAAGTATTGCTGGAGCGATTCCGCTGGGATGAAATTGCCGATGAGACCCGTGCTGAATTTAACAGAAGACTCAGAGCCCAGGGGATGAAGACTGCCCAATGGAAAAAAAAGGGTCAGATATTTTTAGAGAGAACCCTTGGCAAGGAACTGGTGCTTCTGGCTTGGGCAGTGGAAAACTGTGATCCGGCACTTATCAGTACAGGCATTAGAAACTGGCTGGGACTGGTACCAGAAGAGAGATGGTGGCTATATACCATGACTAATGCTTCAACCGGTCATGCTACAAATGATGTAAATAAAGGCTGGCGCAAAGCCATAAGATTTGCTTTAACTGAAAATCCTGTTTCGGACCAGGCTTTGCTGAAAAAAAGGCAGGCATTTCAGCTTTCTTTGTTTGATAATAGTTTTTAGAACAGTTAAAAACCTTAAATGGAAGGAGTTTGAGAAATGCCAAAGAAAAAAAAGGAAGGTTTTAAAACTGAAAAAATCAAAAACCATTGGATTGTTACATCAGATGATGATTTCAATACAATGATGGCATTATACAATTCCAAATCATACCACTGGTCATTATTCATAGGTCATATTGCAGTTGAAAAAATTCTCAAAGCTTTATACACAAAAATATATAAAAAACATGCGCCGCCAATTCATAATCTGTACAGACTGGCTCAATTATGTAAAATTGAACTTACAGACGAATATTCAGACTGGCTTGATACAATAACCTCATTTAATATAAATGCACGATACGATGATCATAAAAGGGAATTTTATGATATTTGCACCCGTGAATATACAAAGATCTGGATAGATAAAATAAAGGAGCTGAGAAAATGGATCAAACAGATGTTATGAAAATAGCACATCAATATGCAACAAAAATAAAAGAGAAGTATAATTGCCGTAAAATTTTCCTTTTTGGTTCCTACGCCGCCGGAAGAGAACATGAATACAGTGATATTGATATTGCAGTTGTGCTGAAGGATTATGACAATAT
>JAQIBP010000034.1 GCA_027858995.1 Deltaproteobacteria bacterium
TTTTAAGCTTGAAATTAAGGAGTGGACATGACCATTATCCAAATTTTTTGTATTAGCCGTACAAGATTGGAGAATATAATCATGTCCACTAGTTTTGTATACCATGCTTTAGGCCTACGTGACCAGTTTTATAAAAGAACCCTATTTTTTGGTGGTGCTGTTATTATTGAAGTATTTCCCAAACCCGAAGCAATAAGATGCCCTGAATGTCACTCCAGATCTGTTAAAAAAAGGGGAACAATCCAGCGGAATATTCGTACAATTCCAATAGGTTCCAAACCCGTCCTTCTTCGTGCAATTATCCAGAGAATCTGGTGTCCTTTCTGCCAATTTGTACGTCAAATTAAGCTTTCATTTTCAAATAAAGGAAAAAGCTATACCAGATCTTTTGAAAGATATGTAATAGAATTATCCCAGCTCATGACAATTAAAGATATTGCCAATCATCTTCGCATCAGTTGGGATACAATCAAAGAAATCCAGAAAGCTCATTTGAAACAGCGTTATAAAAGGATAAAACTCAAAAATATCAAGCGGATTGCAATTGATGAAATCTCCATAGGAAAAGGACATCAATATTTAACCATTGTGATGGATTTGCAAACTGGCCGTATTATTCATGTTGATAAAGGAAAGGGTGGAGACGCTTTAAAGACGTTTTGGAAAAAAGTCAAACTCTCAAAAGCTCAAATCCAAGCTGTAAGCATTGATATGTCTCCTGCATACCTGAGTGCAGTTGTTGAAAATTTACCCAATGTGCCAATTGTTTTTGACAGGTTTCATGTTGTGAAATTATTCAATGAAAAATTATCTAATTTCAGACGAGATCTTTACAATCATCTTTCTAATTCTGATGAACAAAAATTGATCAAAGGGACCCGTTGGCTACTATTAAAAAATCCGGAAAATCTTCAAAATGATAAGAAGGAGCCTGAGCGACTTAAAAAAGCACTTGAAATCAACCAACCCCTATCAACAGTCTACTATATGAAGGAAGAACTCAGGCAAATTTGGGATCAGCCAGATAAAGAGACCGCCGAAAAGGTAGTCAGCAACTGGATTAATCTTGCCAATGTCTCAAATATTCCTGTGCTTAAAAAGTTTGCCAAAACGTTGTCTATACATAAAATTAGAATCCTTGCCTATTATGATTTTTTTATTTCAACAGGGCCTTTAGAAGAAACCAATAACAAAATTAAAACTATGAAACGGAAAGCCTATGGATATCGTGATTTTGAATTTTTCAAATTGAAGCTTTTTGATCTTCATAACAAAAAGTACGCGTTAATCGGATGAACCATTTTTTATCTGTAGTTTATGGACTTGGTGCAGCACTGAGCTTTGGTGCCGGTGATTTTGCCGGCGGTATTGCCACAAAAAAAAGTCCGGTATTTACAGTAATTATTTTTTCACAGATAACAGGCGGATTAATGCTTCTTGCACTGGCCGTTATCTTAAATCAGAACTTTTCAAGCATATATGATTTTTTTCTCGGCTGCCTTGCAGGTATATGCGGTACAATGGGGCTTACCTGCCTTTACAAAGGGCTTTCCACAAGTAAAATGGGCCTTGTGGCTCCTGTGGCTGCTGTTGTAAGTGCTGTTTTTCCGGTTATAGTTGGTATCTTTATTCAAGGATGGCCTACTATCCTCCAGCTTACAGGATTTGGGCTGGCAATTATTGCAGTCTGGCTTTTATCAGGAGGAGGAGCCAAAGCCCCGATGTGCCTTGGTGATTTAAAGCTGCCTGTTGCTGCCGGTCTGGGATTTGGCATGTTTTTTATAATCATCAGCCAGGTGTCAGCTGATTCTATCCTATGGCCGTTAATATCAGCAAGAGTTGCTTCAATCGTACTGTTTTTCCCCATTGCAAAAATAAAACAAAAATATATTATTCCGTCAAAAGAAAATTTTCTAATGATTATTCTGGCTGGAGGATGTGATGCAGCTGGAAATATATTTTTTGTCCTTGCTGCAAATATCGGCAGATTAGATATATCAGTTATTGTAACATCACTCTATCCTGCAATAACTGTTTTACTGGCCTGGGTTGTTTTAAAAGAAAAATTGGCAAAAACACAATGGACAGGGTTCTGGATTGTTCTTTTTGCATTAATGCTCATTGCACAAAATTAATTTTGCTTGTAGTTTTTTGGTTTGTGTTTCCCTTTAAAAGGTTTCCTTTTTTTATGCTTGGGTTTTGAATGATATTTTTTCACAGGTTTTGGAAGAGGCTTATCTAATGACTCGGAGGGATACTCACACTCTATTTTATTGCCCAGCACCTCTTCAATTTTTGGAATAAAAAAGGAACTCATTTCATCGGCAAAGCTGATGGATGTTCCGGTTGCTCCAGCTCTCCCTGTTCTACCAATCCTGTGGATATAGTGTTCAGGCTCAAAGGGAAGATCATAATTAATAACATGACTGATATTTTTAATATGCAGTCCACGGGCAGCCACATCAGTTGCAACAAGGATATTGATACTGCCGTTTTTAAAACTGTTCAAAACTCTAAATCGCTTGTCCTGGGCAACATCCCCTGAAAGTACGCTGCATTTTTGTCCATATCTATCAAGCTCTGTTGACAATTTTCTTGCAGTATCTTTACGGTTTACAAACAACAGTACCCTTTTTAATTTTTCATCATTAATCAGGTTGTAGACATGTTTGAATTTGTCTTTTTCAGTTGAAATATAAATGATCTGATTAATGGTGTCGGCTGCTGCATGTTCCGGTTCAATCTCTATTTGAACCTTGCTCTCGGTTGTCCAGCTGTCTGCCAGCCTTAAAACCTCCGAGGTTAAGGTCGCAGAAAAGAAAAGAGTCTGTCTTTTGTTTTTATGGGGAGTTTTTAAAATAATTTTTCGGACATCCGGGATAAAACCCATATCCAGCATACGATCGGCTTCATCAAGAACAACAATTTCCACTCTGGAAGGATTGATCAATCTTTTATTCATAAAATCAATGAAACGACCAGGAGTTGCCACAATAACATCAACGGGTTTTGCTTTCAGCATATCCTGTTGCTTTTTATAACCAGTGCCGCCAAAAACAGCTATAATTCTTAAATTTGTATATTTTGCAAGGGATTTAAAATCTTTTTCAATCTGGTGAGCAAGTTCTCTTGTGGGTGCGAGAATTAATGCTCTTGGCTCCCCATTTTTATTTTTAAATGCTTTTTTTAAAAATCTTGTAATAATAGTGATGATGAAGCTGGCACTTTTTCCAGTGCCTGTCTGGGCTTTGGCAGTGGCATCCTTGCCATCTAAGGTGTGAGTTAGAAGCTTTGCCTGAATAGGAGTGCAGTATTCAAATTTTAGATCTGCAACAGCATGCATTACGCCCATGGGCAGATCAAAGTCATGGAATCGTGTCTTTCCTTTTTTTGGTTCCACAGGAAAGTCGTTTATTGACCAGTTCTTCTTTTTAGACTTTTTATATTGTTTTTTGGGTGGTTCTGGTATGGATCTTTGTTGCGATGCCAGGGCAGCAGAATGTAAGGATGGAGAAGGGTCGGCCTCCTTTTTTTTGTTGAAAAGTGTTTTAAGAAATATAATAAGTTTTTTCAATTGTTACTTTCTTTTATAGGGTTTTATCAAATTAAAATATAAGATATCTGTCTGGTGCCATTGGTTATTAACAGAAAGTCAGTCATTTGTGAAGCTAAAATTGATAAAACTATCTTTATGAACTCTTTAGAACAGTGAATAGTTCAACCTTTTTATCTCTTCCTCTTAAATCTTTCTCTCCCAATGATTTGATTTGAAATTTTGAACCAAGATTCAACTTTTCCATCAAATCATGGGAAATAAGCAAGTCGACCTTATAGTAATTGCAGAGCCCTTGAATACGGGCAGTTGTGTTGAGTACGTCACCAGTAAAAATAATTGCCTTTTTAATTACACCTATCTCTCCAGTGGTAACTTTCCCAAAATGGAAACCTGCTTTGAATGTTGGCAATAAACCAAATTTTACATTGTATTTTTCAGCCTGTTTAGTGAGGGAATCTCTTATGGCATAAAAACATTGCACACAATTATTATTGTGCAATCCGGGTTTAAGCTTCCATGAAACAACAATTTCATCACCGATATATTGATAAATTTCTCCTGAGTACTCAATTATGGAATCTGATAAATCAGAGTAATATTCCCGAAGCAGTTCAAAGTACCTCACATGACCGAGCTTCTCAGCTATTGTTGTGGAGGATTTCATGTCCAGAAACATAAAAATTCTCTCTTCTTCAGTTGGTGTGTGATACTTTCCGGTAAAAAAATTTATCAATACTTCCTGTCCTAGATTATCACTTACTTCAGCATAAAACAGTGACAGAGGAATGATCGCAGAAATGTACAACACAACACTCCAAAAGGCAAAATTTGATAAAAAAGCCCAAAGGCTAAACCATACATCTTTATCAAATAAATTTGTTTGAAGTTTTACTGAATTACCTATGAGTGTAAAAACCAACAGAAATATAAATATTATTACTAAATAAATTGTTGTTTTATATGCAATTTTTTTACTGAAACAAGTCTGAGTGAACAGTTTGCTAAGATATAGTATTTCAATTGTTCCTAAAAATAATCCAGTAACAAGGGTGGAAGCGGCATTTATAAAAATCATCCCGGAAAAATTATAAGGATTTTTAGTTGAAGGATAATAGCCAAGATCCCCAAGAACTCCTTTCTCTATTATTGAAAAAATAAGGCCGGAGATTACCCAGAACACACCGAATGGAATGATTCGGGAAATATTCCTTTTTATTTTAGGAGACAGCATTTTTATATTGTCCCTTAGTCCCTTTGACCTATGTCATAGCATCTGTTTATCCATTTTTGCCTTGTAGTTTCTGATGACATTTTTACAGAACCAAAATATGTCTTTGCAACTGGCTTTATCCCGCAGAAATTAAGAATATCTTTCATCATTTTGTATCCTGGATCACCTATAATCCATTTGTAAAAAATAGGGGGTGTATCCACTGTACTAATTATTCTGGCTGATTTATTATTAAGAAATTTGTCCCAGGCAACAATATGTTTGCTTTTCTTGTATTTGAATGCAAATCCAGGCAAAAAGGTTCTTTCAATAAATGCCTTTAATAAAGCAGGAGGAGTTGCCCACCATGTAGGATAGACAAAAACCAGATGGTCACACCACTTGATTTTTTCCTGAGCATCTTTTATATCAGGCTCCATGGTTTGTTCTTTTAAATACCCATTTTCAAGGAATGGAGCAAAGTCAAGTTCATTGACACTAATTTTTTCTATTTCACTGCCTGAAGCTATAGCACCTTCACGATATCTTTCTGACAGATATGCACAAAAACTTTCATTTGAAGGATGCCCTAGTATTACGACTGTTTTTTTCATCTGTTTTTCCTTTTTAATCCTTTGTCGATAAATTATAAACAGGCACCTGCAATTCCAGAACCGGCTCTTTCTGCAGTTTCCCATCCATATGTGCGGGACCTGATAAACGTATTTCACGCAGTGGAGGAGCAGGTACATACTGGTGAGTACCTGTCCAGGTCAAAAGTGCGATGATCGCCGCTGACATTTCGCTGAAAGGCCCTTTATATATTAAGGCGGCTGCAGATTCAAGGGGCGGCAGCTCCCTGAATATAATTTTATCGTTAATAGCTTTATGGTCTATGTATTCATTGTCAACAATGACAGACATCTCTATATCAAGGTCTGTTTCAGAATACTCTTTGTTGTGGTACATAGCTATTTCAGGCTGTACCGGTTTGATCTTGTGCTGCTTTAGACCTTGATACAACTGCTGGTATAAAGATTCGCAATAATGCCCCATTTCCGAGGCTTTTGACACCACCTGCCGAATTGATGCAATGGTTTGAGCCGGTACTGATTTAACTACAATTTCATAGGGACAGGGTTGATCCTGCTGTTCAATTTGCTGCAGCCGGGCCGCTACGTTAGCCAGCCTGGTTTTGTTTGCTGCAAAATCCTGCTCAATTTCAGCATGTTTAAGTTTTAGCATACCGCGCAGTTGTTCAACAGGAATGGTTTCATCCTCTTTTATTAATTCAGAAACCTGCTGAAGACCTAAACCCAGATCTTTCATGGCAATAATCCTATGCAGTTGAGCTAACTGCTCAACGGAATAGTAGCGGTATCCTGTCCATTGATCTACCTCATTGGGAATAAGCAGTCCTATTTTATCATAGTGCCGCAGCATTCGGGTTGATACCTGTCCCAATTTTGAGAAATCACCAATTTTAAACATTATAACTCCTTAAATTTCTCCCAAGCCCCTGAATTTTAATATTAATCACATAATAGAAGGAATAACAACAATTATCCATATTACAGCAGAAATTGCAGCAGTTTTCCATCCAACAGCCATGCCTGTTTGTGTCTCTTCATTGGTATAAAACAGGGAGATTGCCACTATGACAAGCCAGATATTCCATGCTGCATTGACAGGCCAGCTAAGTTCGCCAAATATAGTTAAAAAACCGCCCAATGGCTCCATGCTCATAGGAAAACTGAGCAGACCGATTATAACAGCAGCCCAGCCAATGCCATGGCTGAATAGTTTATGTTTAACCATTATAATACCGATCAATGTTGTCCATGCTGCCTGGCATACAAAGCCCAAATGTTCGCCAACAGCCATACCGGCATAACGATTCAACATTCCCTCAACAAATGCTATTGTCTCCATTGGCACATTGTTGTCCATTGCACTGGCAAAGTATGGAACAACAATGGGCCAGCGGATAAAGCCCAGTACCTGGAAAATACCGGTTAAGATGCCAAAAACAGTTGCCAGCATCATTAGACTGCTTTTATTGACATCAAACAGATGATGCAGGAACACTGAAAGAGTGATCTGGGTGAAACCCGTTAGAGCCAGCAGATAGTAAACAGGAATAATGATACTGCTGTTTTCAGTAAAAAGTGTCAGGCGATAATCAGCTGACAGGCGTAAAATATCCGGGAACTCAAATACAATCGCTAAAATATTGAATCCAATACCCAAAATAAAAGTGTGAATAATAATGGTAACAGCTGTAACCCGATAGTTGGTTTTTGTAATCATGATAAGCCCTCCTCGTAAAGATATTAATAAAAAAACTTATGCGTATGAATTAACCCTACACTTTGACACAATGTTAAGGTCAAGGCTTTTTAAGATTTTTTTTAAAAAATGATTTGATACTCAAATTATAGCCAGGGAAAAATTAACTTGACATATGTCACCGTTTGGTGATATACAGTGCATCCATTGTTTAAAAGTACGTTTGGAGAAAAGATGGAAAAGAAACAGCAGTTGAAAATCAGGGATAAAAAAATCACAAGCAGACGCTTGATAAATGCTGTGGGAAGTCTTCTGGCAAAAAAAGGGTTTGTGGGTGTAGGTGTTAATGCAGTAGCAAGGGAAGCCGGCGTTGATAAAGTTTTAATCTATCGCTATTTTGGGGGGCTTGAAGGGTTGATTACAGCATTTGCAAAAGAGGGTGATTTCTGGCCGTCTGCCCTGGAGCTTGCAGGGGGTGATCTGCAAAAATTTTCTCAAATGCCTCTGGATGAAAGATTATCTTGCTTTGGATCTAATTTTTTTCAGGCACTAAAAAAAAGACCTGTAACTCAGGCTATAATGGCATGGGAGATGATTGAACCAAATGGGTTGACCGAAGAGCTGGAACGAATTAGAGAAGAAGGTATTATGGAGTTTTTTAAAATGTTTTTTACCAGAGAAGAAATCAATTTTGATCTTCAGGCAGTTATAATGCTGTTCGGAGCAGGGATAAGTTATCTTGTCATACGTTCCAACCATATTGATGTTTTTGGCGGACTCGAACTTAACTCTGATGAGGGATGGAAGCGCATGGAAAAAGCTTTTGAAAATATTACCCACGGTATTTTGAATAACAGATAGCATATATTTTTTGTTAAAAAAAGTCACCATTTAGTGACAAATAAAAAAGAGGAGTAAAGATGGATAGAAGAGATTTTATTAAAAAAAGCATGGCATCGGTAACTTTAATTGCAGGATCAGGTATGTTACTGCCATCCTGCAAAAAAGATTTAAGATCTGAGTTGATGGGTATTGATCGTGTCCAGGGAAAACCAGCTCAACTGGATAATGATGGCTATAAAATTTTATACTATGCATCTTTGGCCCCAAGCGGTCATAACAGTCAGCCCTGGTTTGTTAAAATAATCAGTAAAACTCAATGGGTAATCGGATCAGATTCTGACAGGTGGCTGCTTCAGGTCGATGGAGAAAACAGAGAAACCATGCTTGCTTTGGGTGCTTTTATAGAAAACCTTGCCCAGGCTGCAAATGCCTTTGGCTATGCTGTGGAGACAACAATAATTGCAAAAGAGAGGTTTGATTCTGATGTGGTAAAAATTGACCTTGTGAAATCAAAGGCATTGAATATCCCATTGCAGAGAATTCTTACAAGAAGAACCGTGAGAAGCCATCTGCTCTCTAAAGAACTAAATGCATCAGATGTGAATGATTTTTCAAAATCTGCTGATGGTCATCTTTCATATTTTCCAGTCGGAACAGAGCATGCCGATTTTATTAATAAAGCTGAAGTGGATAATTATACTGTTCAATCTGAAAATAAAAAAGCTATGGAAGAGCTGGCTTTATGGATTCGTTTTCATGATGACAAAGCCAGAAAATTTCGAGACGGTCTTACTGTTGATGGTATGGAAATTTCAGGATTTGCCGGATGGTATGTCAGTCATTTTATGGATAATAAAGATGTGATGACTAAAGCTTTCAGTGATAAGGGCATTGAAAAAACAAAAAAGCAGGTCACAGAAGGAGCAGGCTGGCTTGTAATCACCAGTGATGGCAATAGAGTTAAAGATCTTATAGAAACCGGAAGAAGATTCCAGAGAATGGCCTTGACAGCACGGGAAAAAATGATTGCCATTCACCCCATGACCCAGGTACTGGAAGAGAAAAATGGTCAAAAGCATATAAAAAAAGAGCATGAGGCGGGTGTTATTCCCCAATTTATGCTCAGGATAGGGTATTTAAATAAATATCCTGATTCTGTTTCCTTAAGAAGACCGGTTGAATGGTTTGTCAGGAGTTAGGATACATACGCCTTGTTATTGTTTAAACAGCAATTAAATAAACTTGTTAATTTTTCGGTGGCAGCAAAACAAAGAACTTGATTTTGAGCTGATTAATATTTCAAGTCCCATTAAAAAAATTAAAAATGATCTGGAATATTTTCAAAAGATTGTGGACCAAATGGTCCGGGTAGATGCTATTATCTGGTCATTTACGGTTTATTACGCCTTGATACCCTCCCAGATGAAGCGATTTATTGAACTCTTATTTGAAAGATGTGATTCAGACATTTTTAAGGATAAATATACCACGTCATTTACCATTTCCATTAATTTTTTGATCATACTGCCCACAATTACATGCATGGTGTGTGTGAAGATCTGGGGTTCCAATATGCTAAAAGTGATTCAGCCCATATGGATGACTTTCCTCAAAAAAAGATTCGGAAAAGACTGTCCAATTCCATGTTTTCATTTTTTCTTTCCATCAAACCTGTAAGAAAGAAGATACATCAAGAATTTATACCAGGTATGGTTGCACCCTATAAAAAAGTTTTAAAAAAACTGTAATCACAGATTGGACAGCCTGCTTTTCATGCTGGACAAAAACAGTGGGCGAATATATCTTTAAAGATAATATGAATGAGCTTCAGCTGAAACTCAGAAAAGCAAAAGCTTTTTATCAAGGATTCAATTGTGTATATTGCATTCAAAAATATTAATAAAAAAGTCTGTTATTTTTTAAGAGAATCATTTTTTTTAAATGATGAATTAGATTTTCGAGATCTTTTTGATCTTGGCTCTGATCCTTCGGATTTTATAATTTATCCGGGCGGTAATGCTTTTTATATTGATGAAATTGTGGAAAATTCACTTGAAAAAGCAGGTGCCAGCTTTGAATATGATGTGCTGGAAGATCTGTTCTGGCCGTGGGTAAGACCGGATATCAAAAGAGCTGTTGAAACCTTCAGGAACCGTTCATCCTCACAGACCAGGACCGGGATCAATCTTGAGATTAATGACAAGGCAAGAGCCTGTATTAAAAAATCAGTAAATAATTTAGATAAAAGGCGCATGCATTTTTTAAAATTCGGCAATATGGACCAGGGACCTGTTGAAAATATGCCAGAGGTTTTGTTTAAAAATCTTATGGGGAAATCCAGGGATGAGATGGAGCAGTATTTAATGGCCAAGGAGTTTGTTTTAAATGTGCAGGAACTTAAATCTTATGTATATACCATTTTTAATCTCCAGGAATTTTTCCAGGGATTTATGGCGAAAAAAATGCCGCATGTTTTAGACCAGGAAAGGGTGGATGAATATTTTATCCAGCAATTGTGCAGTATAAACAGGGAGGTCTTCCATAAAGATCAATCTCTTCACGAATATCTGCAACGCTATGCATACATGTTTTTTGACTATGAATATGCACACACTACCCTGCTGGAAGAGCTTTATAATGATTTCAGGTTCAGGCATCGTTTTTATAAATCTCCGGAACCAAAGACATTTTTTCATAAAAGTCGTGCTCTTAAGATATTTAACCTTACCAGCCAGGAGTTGAAAACCATGGACAAATCTTCCCTTGCAAGAGTTTACAGAAAACTTGCCTATGAGCACCATCCTGACAAAGGCGGTTCAAAAGAAAAATTTATTGAAATCAACAATGCTTATCAAAGCCTGCTTCAAATGCTTTAAGAAATAAATATGGAACCTGTTAAAGGAAAACTTCTTGACTTTAATAGACGACCGGTCTATTATTACTGCTATTGTCTATTATATTTGCATTTTATGTAATTACTAAAATAAAAAGGAGAAGTTAAAATGTCAGCAAAAGAAACCATGAATCAAGTGCTTAAATCCTATAATTTAATGCATATTGCCACAATCGATGCCAATGGTCTGCCATGTGTCAGAGGTGTTGATTTTGCCTTAAGCGATAAGGAAAATATTTTGTATTTTGTGACCCGTAAGGATTCAAGAAAAGTCAGCCAGATTAAAACTAATAATAATGTAGCATTTGCAATTGATAAAGATTGTCCTGAATTCAAAGACCTTGCAGTGGTAAAATATATTAAGGGAACCGGAACAGCTTCCATTATTGATGGTCCTGATGAAATGAAAAAAGCATTTGGACTGTTAATGGCAAAATTTCCGTTCCTGGCAGATCTTCCTGGAGATCCTTCAGATTTTGCAGGAATCAGGGTTGAATTGCAAAATATCCTGGTAACAGACAACACTATAAGTTTTGGGGATACTGAAGAAATTAATTTTTAAGACACAAAATAAAAAGATTTTGTTATACACTATTCAAAATATTTTCTTTTGAAAAGATATGAAGCAGGATACAAAACAAAAAATAATTCAGGCTGGTGCCAAGATTATTCACCGAAAGGGGTATAACCATACCGGCATCCAAGAGGTACTTAAAGCTGCCGGGGTTCCTAAGGGATCATTTTATTTTTATTTTAATAATAAAGAAGATTTCGGACTTCATGTTATAGATTTTTTTAATAATATGCTTTTAGGAATGGTAGAGCCTGTTATTAGCGACAAAAACATTTCACCTGTCAGGCGGCTTGAAAACCTTTTTGATCTATTTATTGAAATATTTCAAACTCTTGATTATACGTGCGGATGCCCTATTGGAAATCTATCCCAGGAAATGGGTGATTTGAGCCCTGCATTCAGTGCCAAGCTAACCGATGCAGTTAAACTCATGGTCGAAATGTACAAAGATATTCTTGATGAAGCAAAGGATCAAAATTTGATTAATAAACATATTACTACAAAAGAAACAGCAGATTTTATTGTATCATCCTGGCATGGAGCACTTATCAGGATGAAAATTGTCAAGGGGATTAAACCTTTGGAACTACATAAACGTTTTATTTTGAATTCTCTACAATACCCGGCAGCCTGATAATATCTTACTCATTCAATCTAAGGAGACCTGTCATGGTACAAAAAAATCACCCTGATATAATCTGGTTTAATGAACATTCTGATGATACCCGTCAATCCTCGACCAATAAAAAAATTGAATATTCATATTTAAAAGAACTGGCTGCAAAGGCTGGAGCCAATGATTGTGGAATTACTGATATTAATAGTCCTGAACTTGTGGAAGAAAAAAGGGATATATTATCAATTTATCCGGTAACCCGCAGCCTTTTAAGTGTGGTTACCAATTTGAATCGTGAAAATGTAAGATGTGTCTCTCGGTCTGTTTCTGACCTTGAATTCATGACAGGAATGGAAAAGTCAAATGAGGTTTTAAAAAAACTTGCCAGGATGTTAAAGCAGAAAAATATAAACTCGGTACATCCTTCAGCAGGATTTCCCATGGATCTGACAAAATGGCCTGGTAAAATGTGGCAGGTTTCCCATAAAATAGTTGCAATAGCTGCAGGTCTCGGTCAGCTTGGACATAACAGGCTTTTGATTCATCCTGTTTTTGGCAATTATATAATTCTTGGAACACTGCTCATTGATCAAGAGGTGTCTGAATATGATAAGCCCCTGGATTATAATCCCTGCATTAAGTGCCAACTTTGTGTGTCTGCCTGCCCCACTGGTGCCATAGGGAGTGATGGGAGTTTTGCTTTTGTAAATTGCATGACTCATAATTACAGGGATCGTTTGGGTGGATTTTCTGACTGGATGGAAAATATAATTAAAAGTAAAAGTGTAAAACAATACCGCCAAAAGGTCAGTGATTCTGAAACTGTTTCAATGTGGCAAAGTTTAAGTTATGGAATATGCAATAAATCTTCATATTGCATGGCTGTATGCCCGGCAGGAAAAGATAATATAGGGCAATTTCTGACTGAAAAAAAAACGTATATTAAAAACGTGGTCAAGCCTTTGCAGGAGAACACTGAAACCATATATGTCATACCTGAATCTGATGCACAAGTTTATGTTAAAAAAAAATATCCCCATAAAAAACTTAAAGTAGTTGGTTCTGGTATCAGGCCTGCCACTGTAGTGAGTTTTATAGACAGCCTTGAATTAAGTTTTCAAAAAGGCAGATCCAAAGGACTTGAAGCAACTTATCACTTTACCTTTACCGGTGATGAACAAATCAAGGCAAGTGTGGATATTAAAAACATGAAGCTCAGTGTCGAGTACGGACATATTGGAAAACCAGATATCTCAATAATTGCAGATACAGTGACATGGCTTTCTTTTCTTGCAAAGGAAAAAAATTTATTATTGGCATTGATTCAGAGAAAAATTAAAATCAAGGGATCACCAGTACTAATGAAACGTTTTGCCAAATGCTTTCCTTTGTAGCTTTTTGGGCTGTCGATACTTGACACCTCTTTAAAAATTCACTATATATAGATTGACCGGCCAGTTAACAATAAGGAGGCACTGGTGAGCAAAACACGAGATCCCGAATCCACACGAAACTCAATTATGAAAGCCGCAGAACAGATTTTTGTCCAGCAGGGGTTTGCAGCCACTTCTATGAGCTCAATTGCCAGGAAAGCCAATGTTACCAAAAGTCTTATCCATCACCACTTTGGCACTAAAAAAAACCTTTGGAATGAAATCAAGCACAGACAGTTTTCTCAATTTGCCAGCGTGCAAAGTTCACTGCTTGAATCCTCTGACATGGATACGGGCCTGTTGAAAGAATCTATTATCCAGTATTTCAGGTTTCTCCAAAAAAATCCACAGCACTCCCGGTTTTTGCTTTGGATGAAGATAGAAGCCGATGACACCTGTGGTGACATGGCAAATGAAATGACAAACTTAGGCATAAAAAGTCTTCAAAAAGCTCAGGAAAAAGGTTTATTACGAAGCGATGTGGACCCTTTATTCATATTGATGATTTTTTTGGGGATGGCTGAGCTATGGTTTGAGACAAAACACCAGTTTCTACGTCCAGGTATTGAATCAGAAGTGGAATATGATCATGCAGATGAGGCCTATTTAGAAGCAATGCTGGAGATTTTTTTCAAGGGAGTACTTCCCCGGGAAAATAGTTCAGATTAAATACAGGCTATAAAATAAATCAAATGAGTAAAAAAATGACTCGACATTGACTGGTCGACCAGTTTATTATCCGATTTTCAATTTATTGGGGTTAAGGAGGTAGAATTATGGTTACTCAAAAGGGAAAGGTACTTATTATTCAAGGCAACCCAATCAGCGGCAGCTTTTGCGATGCTTTGGCCAAAGCCTATAAAAGGGGTGCTTCTGATGTAAATGCTGAAATTAAAGAAATTATTATCAGGGAAATAGAGTTTAATCCCAATCTTCCATTTGGCTATAAAAAGGAGGTTGAACTTGAGCGGGGACTGATTGAATCCCAGGCATTGATTAAATGGGCCAATCATCTGGTATTTGTCTATCCGACCTGGTGGGGAACTATGCCGGCAATGTTAAAAGGTTTTATCGACAGGGTGTTTTTGCCCGGATTTACCTTCCAATATCGAAAAGACTCGGTATGGTGGGATAAGCTGTTAAAGGGAAAATCTGCCCGGATTATCGTCACAATGGATACACCGCCATGGTATTATTTGCTGTTCTATGGCCGTCCCGGCCACAATGCTATTAAAAAGTCAATCTTAGAATTTTGTGGGATCAAACCGGTAAAAATCAGCTCCATAGGACCGGTAAAACATTCAAAAAAGAGCAAAAAAGAAGCCTGGTTGAACAATGTTCAGAATCTTGGTGAAAAACTGGCATAAAGAGATTTTCAGGTGAAAAATTAATAGACATGCAAAATCATTTAGTTCTTGATCAACATTAACAAACACAAAGGAGAGCCATTGAAAAATAAAAAGATATTAATGACCTTAAATTTTTGCACTGGTGTGGGAATAACATTTTACTGGCTGCTCGTATTTACAGGAGTTTCCCAGTTAAAGAAATAGTGCCGGGTTACAAAAATTGATTTATGTCATTTCCACTGGCAGATTTATGGATTGCAGTTTGCGCTTTTTTGTCTTTTAAATATTTAAAGCCAAATGATGATAAGGCAATATTATTCGGTCTCCTGGCGGGGTCCGGATTGATTTTTTTAGGATTATATGCCTTTTTATATGGGATAAATACAGGTTTGATTTTTATTTTGACCATGGATGAAATCATTGAAATTGGTATAAAAATTTATTGCTTAACCGTTGGTACTTACTTAATTGTGAATTTATGGAAAGCACGGTAGCCATCAATAAATATCAATCTTGTTTTTTTGTTTCTGAAAAATTTGTAAGTTTATGTTGTTTTTTATGACAGAATAATCAAAAATAATACTGTTTTTTTGTCTATAATCAGGAGATTCCCCAAAAAATGGGTGAACAAGTCAGCAAGCAAAAGATTGGAAATGACAGTTCTTTAGCTTTAGCTTTAGCTATTGGTATTATGCTTTCACCAGATACCCTTGCCATGCTGGGAAATTTTTTTGGAAAAACAGGGAATAGAGGATTTCTCTTAATTATTTTCAGTTTAATAATCTATTTAATTTTATTTTCACAATACAAACATTTTTTCATTTTTTTATCTGATATTAAGATGTTAAAAAAAACTGTGGGAACTACTCCTGCCTTTTTCCCTTTTTTTGTTAAAAGTATAGCTGTTATTTTTCTATCAACCGGACTCCTGGTATCTTCAGGGTTTGTATTCAATGAAGTGTTTTTATACTGGTTTCCCAATTTCGGATTTGCATTTATTTTATTGGGATTGCTACTTGGTCTGCAATTATTACCAGTTAAGGTGGCTCTCTATTCACAAGTCGCCTTTTGTGTCATTTCAATTTCAGCCCTTTTAGTTTTAATCATTTCAGGAATCATGCAAGCCGATCAATTGATTGATTTGAAACCGGGAGATATTGACTATTCGACTAATGGTTTTGGATTAGGTGCATATTTTCTGCCCCTGCTGTTTTTTATCGGTTTTGAGATGGGCTTTCCTATTTGGAATAAATCAGATCAGGATGTCCCCCAAAAAAACAGTATATTATTTGTGGTTGTTATATTCATGAGCATGCTCTTTATCCTGTGGGGTTATGTTTTGCTTTTATATATTCCCATGGAAAAATTGATGAACACCAACATTCCCCATATGATCGCTGCAAAAAATATACTGGGTGCTCCAGGCAGGTTTATTATGGGAATAATTGTTATTTCAGGGTCTCTGGCTGCTGTTAATGCTCTTTTTACAACTATCTCACAACAGGGATCAATGCTTTTGCAAATAAAGATGCTGCCAGGTAATATAAAAATATCCAAAATTATCATTTTATCTTTAACTTTAATTATCGCTGGTATGATGGCAGGGGGTATGGCTGGTGCAGAAGAGCTTGAAACCTTTATAAGGGCATCACTGATTCTCTGGCTGATATCATATTCAATGATATCAATTTCTTATATTTTTATATTGAGCAAGTCGAACAAAAGGTATCATACCAATTTTTTATTAAAAACAGTAATAAGTGTAATGTGCTTATTGATATTGGGAATCACCATCCTTATATTAACTCTAATGGATGACAAGTCCATTCTAATTTTTAAGTTTTTGGGAGTGGCACTTTTCATAAGTCTCATTCCAGGTTTTATTCTTATGTTAAGAGATGCTAAAGCTTTTAAAAGATAGAGTTATAAATTAATTTTTAAATAAAATTTAGGAGGAAAAGAAATGAAACTATTAAGAAAAAGAACGTTTTTGACACTATTTATATTGGCTGCTGTTTTTACACTGCTGGCTTCAACAAGTGCTGTGGCAAATGTTGATAGAATGACCAAAGAAGAATTAAAACAAATCATGGGAGAAGAGACTGTCTTGATTCTTGACGTACGAGCCGGTCGAGATTGGAGCTCATCTGAATTGAAAATCAAAGGATCTGAGCGTGTTTCGCCGCAGGATTTCAAATCCTGGTCAAATAGATATCCCAAAGATAAGACTTTGGTTTTATATTGTGCATGATCCAGCGAAGCTACAAGTGCCGGTCTGGCACAAAAATTATTGTCAAATGGATATACTAAGGTTTATGCACTGAAAGGCGGCTGGAAAGAGTGGTTCAGGGCAAAATTCCCTGTTGAAGACAAATAAGTTTTATGTATAAAAACAGAGGAGGACAAATTGGCAGAGAAAAATGAATTAATTAAAAATATTCCATTTTCAGAAGCTGTAAATATTACAGAGCTTGTAGATTATGAGGAGGGAAGAGTTGTATCCAGGACACTGACCAGCAAATCAAACATCAATATTACACTGTTTGCTTTTGACAAAGAGGAGGAGATCAGTGCCCATACATCGCCGGGTGATGCCATGATACAGATCCTTGACGGGGAAGCGTTGATAAATATTGACGGGGAAAAGATTGCAGCTGTTACAGGACAGGTTGTTGTTATGCCTGCAAATGTTCCCCATTCTGTTAGTGCTGTGACTCAGTTTAAGATGATACTGACTGTGGTTAAACAACCAGTCGGAATTCAGGGGTTATAGCGATAGAAAAAGTAAAGAAAAAATGAATTTATCCTCCTGCAACAAGGGGAAGCAGTTGAATTTTTGAGTTGTCTGGAATAATGGTTTCTTTAAATTTTGGGCTTGAAACAAGCCTGCCGTTAAGGCGGACAACTGAACAGAACTCTACATTATCAAGTGTTTTTAAAAGAGCTGCAATGGTCAGGTTGTTTGACCATTGCAGCTCTTTTTCATCAACTTCAATCATTGTTTATTCAACACCGCTCTTTTTCAAAATTTCCAAAACTTCAGGAAAATCAATACCAAGACGTTTTACAGTTTTAACAGTGGGGATTCCGTTTTTTGTCCATCCGCGGCGTTCATAAACTGCATCTGTCAGCAGTTCATACTGCTCTTCTCTTTTCTCTCTTAATACAGCTGTTTTCTTTTTTGTATCCATACCGCTTATATCCATGCTGTATTTTTCTTTGAGCTGCGTATCATAAAGTTCCTGTCTTGATTCATATTCTTCTTCAGTCACAGGCCCCATGGCTCTATAGGGAATGGTATCATGTTCCCTTGTTCCATATCCCATTTTAAGATTAAAAACTCTCTGGAAATTATAAACAGCCTCACTCATGGCAATGAGACCATCACTATCTGTTTTTTTGCCAGTAATTGCGCTGAAAAAGTCTGCATACCATCCTATGTGTTTAACAACTTTTGCAGGTTCTGGATTGTCTTTATTGTCTTCAGGAACAACATCATTCCAGGGAAGCTTGCAAAGACCGCAAAGACCGAACCAGGTTCTGAACATGGGAAACCAGTGAAGGGCTTCTGCTTTGTCCTCAAAGCTTGGCATGAAATTATGAACCATATCAAGGAAGATAAGCCAGGCTTCATCATGCTGGGGGCCCTTGAGGGCAAGACCGTAGCCGCCCTGCTGTGCCAGAGATTCCTTGGTAATGTATTCAGAGAATTCAAGGCCTTTGGATTCCATGCCAATATCCTGCATAAAGGCCATGTCTGCTCCAAAGTCCTTTGCAAAGATTTCTTTCATCTTTCTGACGCCTTTGCCCACGATAATACCAAATCCTTCGCCCTTTGCCATCTGATGAATGATTTCAAGGGTATTGAATCTATTTCCAAAGCTTAAATCCATTCCATTTGTATGTTTGGTTGTAATCTGGCTGTTTTCAAAGCACTCCATGACAAATCCAATGGAAGTCCCCACGGAAATAGTATCCATGCCATAGGCATCACAATAAAAATTAATCTCAAGAATGGTCTGGGCATCAAAGATTCCAAGATTGGAACCGCATCCAGCAACAGTCTCATACTCAGGTCCGTCAACAAATACTTTTTTACCTTTGTAAGGTCCAGTAAAAGGTGAAAAATCTTTTACTCCATGGGAACAGGCTACAGCACAGCCTTTCCAGCAGCCGTCAAAACCTTTATCAAAAATTAGTTCAAAAGCCTCTTCTCCTATAAGCTTACTCTTAGGGTGTGAACCAAATTTAAAGTTATTAACCGGCAGGCAGTCATGATCATTCATTATTGGTACAATATGGGTGGTTCCCACAAGCGCCATGCGATTCTGCTTTGGATCAAGCTCATTAATCTCTTTTGCATAAGTTTTAGTAACAAGTTTCATTGCATCCAGATCAGAAGGATTATTTGATTTCATGGAAATTGGAGCATATCTTGCCACGATGGCTTTAACTTTTTTATCAGCAAAAACAGTTCCAATACCACCTCGACCGGCCTGTTTATATCTCACTCTTTTACGCCCGGCATCCCACCATGAAAAGTTAAGACAGCCGAAAAATGTATTTTCAGCTCCAGGCCCTGCGCTTACAACAGAAACATTAACAGGTTTGTCTTCGTCAAAATGGTGGGTCAAACTATTTGAAAGTTCATAGGAATCTTGTGGAAGGTTTTTGGCTTCAAAGATTTTGATTCTGTTTTCGATTCCGTCAATGAGAATAACAGTATCTTCCTTTGCTTTGCCGTCAACCTGAAGAACATCAAAGCCGGAAAATTTTTTATAGGGTCCAAAATATCCTCCAACATTAGAATCAATGGGAATTCCTGTTAAAGGAGAAATAGAAGTTACAATACTTTTTCCGCCGCCTGGATAGCCGGGAGTTCCGCCAAGAGGGCCGGAAGAAATACAGATTGCATTTTCAGGGTCATTCCATTTTGTATCCCCGGAAACCGCATTCCACATCAGCCATAAATCATACCCTTTCCCTCCGATAAATTTATCTTTTATCTTCTCTTCGATTGGCTTTATAATGATATCATTTGCATCAAGATTAATGCGAAGGGATTGATCTGTATATCCTTTTTCTATCTCTGCTTTTTCATAGGAAATGGCTGTCATCTCTTTTAAATTAATTTGTCCCATCTTGGTTACTCCTTTGGAAATTTTTTTAAATCATTTGCGGTTAAAGTCTGTAAATTATAATTTACGGATATTTTTTTTAGGTGGCATAGTATCATATATTTGGATTTAAGTATATCAACTTGCAGGCAAAAATTTACCTGGAAATTAATGGTCGCCATATATGATTTCTACAATACCAAGTCATTGTCACATGAAGCTATTTAGGTTTAAATATGTAAAAAACCTTGACTTTTCACACTATTCATAGTTTATCAGAAAGTTGGAAGTGATAAAATAATATAATAAAGGTAATATAAATGCTCATATTTGCAAATTTTTTTGAAGCCACAGCAGTTGTTCTTGATTATGCACTGAATATTTATATGTGGATTGTTATTGCAGGAGCTGTTTTGTCATGGGTAAGTCCTGATCCTTACAATCCTATTGTAAGATTTATCAATACAGCCACAGAACCAGTGTTTTACCAAATCAGAAAAAGGCTTCCTGTAAGTTTTGGAGGGCTTGACTTGTCTCCTATTATTGTAATTCTCGCTATTATTTTTCTCCAGACATTTGTTGTAAACAGTCTTCACGGGCTGGCACGGTCAATAGTATAATAGAGGTATAAAAAGAGAGGAATCCTAATTATGGGTATAACGCCATTGGTTGTTCAGCAAAAAGAGTTTACAACAAGATTCAGAGGGTTTGATGTACAGGAAGTGGACATTTTCCTTGAAGACATTACAACAGAACTTGCTAATTTAAATAATGCCATTCAAACTATTAAAGAAAAAAATCACCTGCTGAACCTGGAGAATCAGGGATACAAAAAAAGAGAAAGCTCTATGAAAAATGCCATGATCCAGTCCCAGAAAGTTCTGGATCAGATGAAGGCAAATGCTCAAAAATCTTCCCAGGTGATCATAGCTAATGCAGAAGTTCAAGCAGAGAAAATGTTGAACAGAGCACATAAAAGATTGTCCCAGCTTCACAGCGATATTATTGAGCTCAAACGTCAACGGATTCAGCTTGAAATGCAGATCAGTGCAGTACTTGATTCCCATTCAAAAATGCTTGAAATGACAAAGGAAGAAAACAAGGCTGCAGATGAGACTGATTCTACTATAAAATTTATTAAACGAGCATGAGCTATTAAATTTGAGTTTTTAATTATGAATTATATAAAAACAGGAAATCAATAATTAAACAAGGAATAAATCATTAATGCAAAAATTTAGAATTATGCATTAAAAAGTAGAGGTGACAGAATGGCTGAAATTGATGCCTTTTTTAAATTATTGCATGAACAGGGAGCTTCGGATCTTCATCTGGCTTCTGGGCAGCAGCCGGCATTAAGAATTTATGGTGAGATTGAACGTATAAAATATGATGTTTTAACCAGTGATAAATTAAGAAGTCTTTTATATGAAATAACCTCCCAGGAAAAGATAAAAGTTTTTGAAGAGACCGGAGATGTGGATTTTGGATATGAAATCCCAGGGCTTGCCAGATACAGGGCAAATTATTTCATGCAGAAAAACGGTATCTCAGCTGTATTCCGTGAGATTCCTTCGGAGATTTTGACTGCAGAACAGCTTGGACTTCCTTCTGTGATTTCAAAACTTGCTGACCTTCCAAGGGGTCTTGTCCTTGTAACCGGACCAACAGGTTCTGGTAAATCAACTACTATTGCCGCTGTTATTGATCAAGCCAACCGGACTAGAAAAGATCATATTATTACACTTGAAGATCCCATAGAGTTTGTACACAGGAGTCAAAAGAGTATTGTCAGCCACAGGGAGGTAGGACTGCATACTGAAACATTTGCATCAGCATTGAGAGGGGCATTGCGCGAAGATCCAGATATTATTCTTGTTGGTGAATTAAGGGATTTGGAGACCACTGCTCTTGCCATAGAAGCCTCTTCCACAGGTCATCTTGTATTTGGTACCCTGCATACATCAAGTGCTGCTAAAACCGTTGACAGAATTATTGAAATGTTTCCGGCGACTGAACAGGCTCAGATACGATCTACACTGGCAGATGGTCTAAGAGCCATTGTTGCCCAGACTTTGTTTAAAAGAGTTGATATAAAAGGCAGATGCGCAGCATTGGAAATTCTCGTAGCAACACCGGCTGTGCGTAATCTTATCCGGGAAGCTAAAACTCATCAGGTACCATCCATGATTCAAACAGGAAAGCAATATGGAATGCAGCTGTTGGATGATGCCATCATGAGTTTGTACCAAAAGCGTTGGATAAGCGCTGATGATGCATATAGCAAGGCAAATAATAAATCCCTGTTCAGACCATTTTTGAAAAATAAACCATCTGATTTTACAGAAGCTTAAAATTATTTTATAAAGTTAACAGGAAAATGGAATGAAAAAACAGCAAATTGATCATATCCTTTCCAAAATGCTGGAATCCCATGACAATGTTTCAGATTTGAATTTTACACCGGGTAAACCTCTACAGGTTGAAAGTTCAGGGGAGCTGGTTACAGTGGATATGGACCCGCCTTTTGAAATACTTACTCCTTTTCAGACTGAAATAGTTGCTCTGAACCTGATTGATAATAGTCGGAAATTGACTGAAACTCTTATCAGAGAGGGATCTTGTGACCTCTCCTACCAGCTTGGAGATAAAGCCCGTTTCAGGGTGAACATATTTTCAAGATCAGGTAAGTATTCCATTGTTTTAAGAAAACTTGAAACAAAAATTCCAACTATTAAAAATCTGGATCTTCCCAAGGCTTTCTACACCATGGCAGAAGAAAAAAATGGTATTATTTTTGTCACAGGAGCTACAGGTTCTGGTAAAACAACATCCCTTGCTGCATTGCTCGATAAAATAAACACAAGTAAATCAGTTCATGTGATAACCCTTGAAGATCCAATTGAATACCAGCATTCCCAAAAAAAATCCACTTTTAACCAGCGGGAACTTGGAGCTGATTTTGATACCTTTGCAAGAGGTTTAAGAGCTGCTTTGCGCCAGGCTCCAAAGGTGATTCTTGTGGGAGAAATGCGGGATCGGGAAACTGTGGAAATAGGTCTTGCAGCAGCTGAAACAGGTCATCTTGTTCTCTCAACACTGCACACTGTTGATTCAGGTCAAACTATTAACCGTGTTCTTGGGATGTTTTCCTCTGAAGAGGAGAGACAGATCAGGATTCGTCTTGCAGATTCATTAAGATGGATCGTATCCCAGAGATTATTACCAAAACTTGGAGGAGGCAGGGTGGCTGCCTTTGAAGTTATGGCAACTAATCTCAGGGTAAAAGATTCTGTCCTGCATGGAGAATCCGAAGGAAAGACATTCAATGATATCATTACTGCAGGCAAAGCACAGGGTATGATCTCCTTTGATGAATATATAGTTTCACTTTATGAAGAGGGGAAGATCAATGAGGATATAGCCACATCCTATGCTTCAAGAAAAGATGTTGTAGGGCGGGGTATTGATTCAATCAAGAGTACCAGGGGACAGACCACTACAAATATTGACTCATTGGAACTTGATCGTGGATACCAGGGGAATTAAACTATGGATGTGACATGTAAAAACTGTAAACTCAAATTAACTATTCCAGATCACAAAATTTCAAAAGATAAGGATTCAAAATTTAAATGTCCGAAATGCAAAGAACAGATCAAAATCCCAGTTGTGAAACCGGTAAAGCAAAATTTTAATTTTCCCCTTGATAAAGAACTAAATACTCTTGCGCTTGTCTGTGTCAGCAGTGGTGATTTACAAAAAAAGATCTATTCTGTTGTCAGCAGTATTGGCTTTGATGCCAAGGGAGTCACAACAACAAAAGAGGCATTGAAAGAACTTGAATACCATATTTATCCCCTTGTTATAATTGATGAAGCTTTTGATCAGAACAGGGGAGTTGAAGGTATTATTGCTAAACTAAATACCATTGATATGTCTTTAAGGCGTAAAATCTGTCTTGTTTTAATAAGCAAAAAATTTAATAGCAATGATCATATGTCTGCGTTGCACACAAGTGTCAACAGTATTGTCGGCATCAATGATATCGAACATCTTACAAATTTTTTGTCCAATATCTTCACAGAGCATAAAAATTTTTACACTATATATAATGCATCTTTGAAACTGTCAGAACGAACATAGAAGAGGGGTGCCAAGCTTAATTTTTATGACCCGGCAATGGTATGAACCTTTAAATTTTTCCGAATGGTTAAAAAGGGCTTTCTCTTTTTTAAATATTGCAGTCTTCATGATCACTGCAACTTTTCTGGTTTCCGAGTTACGCTTTGACTGGTTTGAAAACCTTGTTGGTTCTTATCTCGCTTCAACCAATGAGTTCCGTCCTCAAACAGGAGTTATCTGGGAGGCTGGGAAACATACTACCAATGCCCATGAATATCTAAATAAAATTATTAATAAAAAAGAGGATACACAGCACAATGTTCATAAAGCCTCCTCTTTTTTAAACCTTATTTCAGATATTTTACCCGGTGAATGGGTCACTTTGGAAAAAAATCATTTTCAAACCCTCTATCTGACCCTTGAAAAATCCATGGCAGATAAAATTATTGAGCCTGCTCAACTTGTCTGGCTGCTTAAAGGCAGTATGCTTGACAGAATATTTTGTGAGGGTATTCCAGGTGGCATTAAAATTTATTTTATTGATTCTGAAAACAGGGTTATCAAACAGATTGATTTTGAAAAACAATTTATTCTTGAGATTGAAAGCGCTCAACAGGCTGTGACAGGAGAATTTTCCGAGATAGAAGAATTTTCAGGGCGTATTTATACAGCAGAAAATTTTTTTGATGCTGTGTTTAAACTGCCCCCTGATATATTGCCTGACCTTATAGTAAACCCTGAAATTTTATTGGCACAGGCGGGTAAAATCATCAATATTGGTATTTGGAATGTATCACAGAACGGTTATATTAAACTCGGCTTTGAATTTGAAGAACAGGGTGCTAAGAAAATTGTTTTTATAAAAGGTCGGGAGTGGGCTGTATGGCAGCTTAGTCTCTATCTTCAGGGAGGTGAAAATTGAATTGCCTCCTAAAAGTTTTAAAATTTTTCCGTTTTTTTTTGTTTTTCGGTTTAATCCTTGTCTCACTGGCAGGTCTTGTCGGGATGTTTCTGGTATTTTATGCAGCTAAAGATCTTCCACAACTTCCCACTCCTTTAAGCCGAATTATTGAAAGACCCCAGACCCAGATTTATGCCTCAAACGGCCAGGTGCTGACCACAATTGGGACCAGGAAAACTATTCCTTTGAACATGGTATCTCAGGATTTTATTAATGCAATCATAGCAACAGAAGATCACAGATTTTTCGAGCACCATGGGATTAATAAACTTCGAACTTTAAAAGCACTTTATATAACTCTTTTTCAATCAGGAAGGGTTCAGGGAGCCTCTACCATAACCCAGCAGCTTGCTAAAAATCTTTTTTTCAGTTTTAAGCAAACATATAAACGCAAATTCAAAGAACTGCTTGTGGCCCTGCAGATTGAAGCATCCAATACTAAAGAGGAAATTTTACATGCCTATATAAATCAGATCTATTTTGGTGCAGGAGCTCAAGGAATTGAAAAAGCTTCAAGACAATTTTTTGGTAAATCAGCACTTAAATTAAAACTGCCAGAGGCAGCATTGCTAGCAGGTCTGCCTAAATCTCCAACAAATTATAATCCATACAGGCATTTGGATCGGGCAATAAAAAGGCGTGATATAGTTTTGAGACGAATGGCGCAGGTGGGCTTTATATCTGATCTTGAATACCAGCAGGCAAGGTTGGTGAAGCCGGAACTTTATCGTGAAAAAACAGATTCAAGAACAGGAAGTTATTTTCTGGATGCTTTGATAAGCCAGTTGATTGAAAAATATGGTGAAGATGTTGTATTTCATGGCGGCATCAAGGTATTTTCCACAATTGACACAAAACTGCAGTCCTATGCCCGCAAATCTTTAACAAAAGGTCTTGAAAAACTTGATACCATGATGGGTATTAGGAATGAGAATTCAGAACACCCCCAGGGGGCAATTGTGGCTATTGATGCTGGTTCAGGAGCTGTTAAAGTTTTAATCGGGGGTAGAGATTATTATAAAAGTGAATTTAACAGGGCGATAAATAGTTTCAGACAACCGGGAAGCGGTTTTAAACCCTTTCTTTATTATTCAGCATTTAAAAACCTTGGATACTATCCTGGAACAGTTATGACGGATCAGCCTGTTATTATACCCGTAAAAGGAGCCCCGGACTGGGAACCTCAAAATTTTGGCAAAGCCTTTACAGGCAATATGATCTTAAAAAAGGCTTTGTATAAATCTGTTAATACCATTGCAGCTCAGATTGTGGAAAAGGTTGGTCCTGCTGCGGTTAATAATACTGCCAGAATATGTGGCATTAAAAGCCCCTTAAAAGATGTATATTCCGTGGCACTGGGAACTTCTGATGTAACACCTTTTGAACTTGCATCGGCTTATACTGTTTTTGCAAATCTTGGAGTTCTGCATGAACCTTTTCTCTTTTGGAGGGTGGAAGATGCCTTTGGAAGAATTATTTTTGAGCACATTGTTCAGGAAAAAAGGGTGCTTGACCCTGCCATTGCTTATCAGGTTGTGGATATGATGAAATCAGTTATTCAACATGGTTCGGGGAGATCCATCCGGAAGCTTGGATTTAACCGCCCTGCAGCAGGCAAAACAGGAACTACAGACCATTATAAAGATGCATGGTTTACAGGATTTACGCCCACGCTTTGCACATCTGTATGGACAGGCTTTGATAGGAAAAAAACTTTGGTTGATGTTAACAGTGTAGGTATAACAGGTGGCAGAAGCGCAGCACCGATCTGGGCTGACTTCATGATACAAGCATTGAAATCAGATCCGGAAAGAGATTTTCCGATTCCTGATAATATAAGGTTTGAAAAAGCAGATACAAGAACAGGGTGCATTACAGATAGAGAGGAAACTGCTTTTGAAGATAGTGAAAACATTGAAGTTCTGCAGGTGCCCTTAAAACCGGAACAGCATTTGTGTATGAAAGAGGAACAAGACGGGCCATGATCTGGATATTAAGAAATATCAGCGTTCATTTATGGATAACAACTCTGTTTGCCATTCCGTTGAGCTTTTATCTTCTGCCTGGACTTGCAGAATTTTTTCCGGGAATTAATCCTTTAATTACAGGAGTTGTGACCATAGCAGGCGTGATAGTTACAATCAGCTTTTTAATGGATTTGACAGCTAAGAAAATAATTACAAATTTGATTAAGGAAGGGCATGCCTGGGAGAGATCAGGGATTTTTAATAAAGCTGATAAAAATTATACTAAAGCCTTAAGGATTTATGATACCTTCCTGCTATGGCCATTTGCTCCAAAGAAAACAGCCCAAAGGATATCAGGTGCCATTGCAAAATTTAACTTAAACTCTTCCGTTGAAAATATAAATTTTAAGCTTGGGACACTTGTCTATCTCAAAGTAAATCCAGCAGACAAAGACATTGCACACCTCTGGCTGACCAGGTTAAGAAAATCCAGTATTATAACATCATTGGAGCAGGAGATATTGTCCATGCTTGCTGAAAGATATTATAGTAATAAAGTTTTATCAATCTTGATACTCGATATTTTTTTGGGTTTGGAAAGAGAAGATTTTACAGCCAAAAAACTTTACCAGCATGTTTTAAGTGATCCTGAATTGAAACATGGATATGCAGAAAAAATTGAGGCTTTGATTGGCAAACCAGAGGATACTCTTCAAAGAGAGGTGTCGTTTCAATTTTTTGATAAAAAACCAGTGAAAAAAATTGAAATTGGTAAAAAAGTACAAATGCTCTTTAAAAAAGGTGTCTCTTTCCTGCAGAGTTTATGTTTTTTTGTGGGTGGTAGTCTTAGGTCTTTAATATTATCTGTTGCAAGGGTGTATACTTATATAAAGCAAAATGAGAAAACTCGATTTTATTTAAAGGCGGGTTTTCTTACACTTGTATCCGGTTTGCTTCTGTTTTTTATGGTAAGTAGCATATCCCATATTTTTAAATCAAGAACCATTGAAAAAGAAAAAATTAAAACACACATCCAGGTGTTCAAGCCCTTGACTATTCAGGTGGCAGCCTATTTAAAGCCCAAACATGCTCAAAGATATGTTGACATTTTAAAGAAAAAAGAAATTGATGCCAGAATCAAAAAAGTATATGGTGGCGGAAAAACCTGGTTTGTGGTCCGTGTTTCAGAATTCACAGATAAAGAGAGTGCTGCAGCCTATGGCCAGAAATTAAAAAAACAAAAAATTATTGATGATTTTTTTGTTAATAATAAATAAATTATAAACTGATTTGACACTTAAATGAAAGGAGAACAACATGGTTATAATTTCCGATGTCACCTATCCACCTGAAAGCACAAAAGAGATTGCAAAAAGATATCTTAAAGCGCCTGTCCTGCCGACTTTTTTAACTAAAAAAGGACCCTATATTGCACCGAGTGTAACAGGCGGCATGCACTCCATTACCTATTATGAGCTGGAAAATGATAAACTTGCAGAAGGTCTGCAGGCCATTGGTGAAAGTCTTGCCATATATTTTGGGGTGCCAGGATATCAATATGAAGTCAAACCATACTTTGAGCTTGAAGAGGGCTTAGGTATCCTTGGTTTATAAAAAAATATGGACCTGAAAGAAGCAGTCAGGCAATATGTAAAACATGGATGCCATCTATCTATTGGCGGGTTTACCATTAACAGAAATCCCATGGCTGCAGTCTATGAAATAATAAGGCAGAAGATTAAAGATATCCATCTTTATGCCCACTCCAATGGGCAGGGTGTTGATGAACTTGTGGGAGCAGGCTGTATCTCCTGTCTTGAAATTGCCTATGGGGGGAGCGGTAAATTTGCATCCACATGTATAAGGTTTAAAAAGGCTGTTCAGGAAAAAAAGATAAAAATAGAAGATTACTCCAATTATCAGATGAGTCTGCGTTTCCTTGCAGGGTCAATGGGCATTGCCTTTCTTCCCACAAGATCTTCTCTAGGCAGTGATATTATAAACAGATGGGGTTTCTCCCGTGAATTCAGGCAAGAGAATCCAAGGCTTCCTGACCAGAAACTAATTGTGATGGAAAATCCTTTTGAAAACTGGTGTGATACAAAAAAAATAGTACTGGTACCGGCAATTATTCCTGATGTCACCATTATTCATGTGCAGAAAGCTGATGTGCGGGGAAATTGCAGGATAGAGGGATTGACATTTGCTGATGTTGAGCAGGCAAAAGCAGCAAAAAATCTGATCGTCACATGTGAAGAGGTTGTTGATGAAAACTATCTTAAAAGTGATCCTGACAGGAATCAGATTCCTTTTCTACATGCCAGTGCTGTTATTCACATACCACATGGAGCATATCCATGTGCATGCTATGGATATTATGATTATGATCCGATTTTTTTAAAGGATTATGCTAAGGCAGCCGGAGATGACATACAGTATCACAAATATATTCAAGAGAGTATTTTAAATAATTCAACTCACGACGATTTTCTTGACTATATTGGCAAAGATCGTCTTAAACTCATTGCAGCAGATAAAGATTATGGTTATGCAAAGAATCTGGTAAGATAAATGCATTTTTGAATTATGGGTTATACATTAAAGGAAATGATGGCCATTGCAGCAGCAAGAGAGATCCAGAACAGTGATGTTGTGTTCTGCGGTACGGGAATCTCAATGCTTGCTGCCATGGCTGCAAAAAATATCAATGCTCCTGAAAGTACTATTTTTTTTGAAACCGGTGCTATTGACTCAAAACTCGAAGATTTACCGCTTGCAGTGAGTGATTCCAGGATAATGTATCAGGCTTCATCCAATGGAGGACTTCTTGATTCATTTGCCTTTATGCAGAACAGGTTTACAGGAAAACATGTTGTGGGTATTCTCGGTGCTGCTCAAATTGATATTTACGGTAATTTAAATTCAACTGTGATTGGCGATTATAATGCTCCTGATGTCAGATTCTCAGGAAGTGGAGGAGCCTGTGATGTTGCCTCTTTTGTGTCAAAAACCATAATATTCATGAAACTTGAAAAACGAAAATTCAAACTCAAACTTGATTATCTCACAAGCCCTGGATATCTTGATGGTCCTGATGGCCGGGAAAAAGCAGGACTTCCTGAAGGTGGTCCTTACAGGGTGATTACAGATATGGGAGTTATGGGTTTTGATGGAGATTCGAAAAAGATGTTTTTAAAAGGATACTATCCTGGGATATCATCTGGAAAAATTTTAGAAAACATGGAGTTTAATATTGATATTTCCAGGGCAGAAAAGATGGATGCCCCAACCCCGGGAGAACTAACTCTTTTAAGGGAAAAATGTGATCCCCAGGGTTTAATTCTGTAAAGAAGCAAGTTGCTGCTCAGCTAACATTCTATTAGACAACAGAATTGTTTTTGCGATAAACTGATCCATCTCCTTTGTTTTAACAGGCTTTTCAGATGGAGACTTATGTTTGAGCGGGTCCACGTAGCTGCCGTTTTTTTCATCTGAAAACATAAATGAGGTCCTGTGGCATATCCTGTCATGCCTACATAACCAATTATATCACCCTGCATGACCCGTTTGTTTTTTTCCATATCTTTTCCAAATTTGCACATATGATAATAACTGGTGGTATATCCATGTTCCTTGTGATTTATAATAATTTTTGATCAGCTCAGTAATATATACAAAAAATAAATTTTGTTAAAGTACTATTTCATAAACTTTATTACTTCATAATGACTTCATATTATTTCAAATTTTATACCAGGGGAGGATTAAATGATATTAAATGGACTTTACTTTTAGTCTATAAAAGGGTTTTCAGTGCAGAACGGCATACAGTTTTATGCAAAATATTTTTTTGATTTCAATATTGATGTTTATATTTAAACACTATTATTGATATGACATCAATAATTGTATGGTACCAGTTATAAAAACAGATTAATGTTTGGTTTTGAGAGAGTTTCCGGGCTGGCTTCAAATACCATATCAATATTTTGTTTCATAGCATCCATTGTTTGGGCAGGCATAAGTTTTTTTAAAATCTGATGCCCGAATTTAAAGTTGGCACAAAAATAGGGGGCAAATTTTTTAAATAGTTTAACTGCAAAATGATCATCATAATGCTCTAAAAGAATATCTGTCATCCTCATGGCAGTGGTAAAAAAAATATCTTTTTGTGGAGAAAAACCTTTTGTCCACTGTGCAAAAATCCATGGTCTTGCAACAGCCATTCTGCCCACAGATAACCCTTGACAAAATGTCTGTTCAATCATCTTAATACCATCCTTCTCCTGGAAAATATTACCATTACCAAAAACAGGAATATCAACAGCATGTTGTACAAGTTTTATGACATTCCACTGGGGAGGGCGGCTTCTCCTGTCTGGGGCAATTCTTGGATGGAATGTCAAAGCATCGGCGCCGGCATCTTCAAAACATTTTGCCATATCAACAGCAATTTGAGGATTATTATCCCATCCGGTTCTGAATTTTATAAATAGAGGGATTGACACGCATTCTCTTACGGTTTTTACAATTTTTGATGAAAGAGCAGGGTCTTTTAATAAAGCCGCGCCACAGCCCTGTTTGCATATTGCTGCCACAGAACATCCAAAATTGAGGTCAACTCCAAAAAATCCCTCTTTTTCTATTCGTATTGCTGCCTTTGCCATGCTTTTGGGGTCGGATCCAAATATCTGGCATACAAGATGTTTAAGTTCTTCTCTCCTCCATTTAAAAACCAATGAAGTCTCTGGGTTTTCCTGGGGAACAGCCTTTGCACTGCACATTCCTGTAAAAAGCAGGCCAAACCCTCCAAATTCTGATATGAGCTGCCTTAAAGCAATATGCCCAAGACCTGCCATGGGTGCAAGAACAATCCTGTTATTAATTATATGATTTTTTATTGTTAAATCTTTTAAAAGATACTGTGAAAGCATAGGGCCTTTATTATTTATTTTTTTTATAGAGTAGTAAACCTTTTTTGAAGTGCTTGTCCAGTTTTTTTGCAGTTTCTATCTCCTTGACATAACCTTACAGCTATAATATTTTAAAATGTTATTTTTGAAGGAATGAGAATTATGATCAATACGCATGAGAAGGAAAAAAAGCAGTTTAAAAGATTGTTTCAACAGCAGGGTGTTGATCAGTTTGATTTAAGGTTCCAGATTCTGGAGGCTTTTTTAAAACTTGAGCATCATGTAACCGTTGACGATGTCTTGACGCAGTTAAACAAAGATAAAATCAAGCTTGATAAAGGCTTTGTATTAAACAGCATGGAGCTTTTGAGCAGGTTTGGATTTGCCAGCAAAATGGAGTTTGATGATAAAGAGACTCAATATGAACACAGACACCTTGGATTGCACCATGACCATATGGTTTGTACCAAATGTGGTAATATAGTAGAATTTAAAGATGAAGCCTTAGAAAAACAACAGCTTAAGCTTGCAGATGCCTATGGATTTCTTATGCTGCAGCATAAAATGGAAATATACGGTATTTGCTCCAGGTGTATGAAAAATCGTGATATTCTTGTTTCTCTTCACAAAGCTAAGCCGGGAGAAAAGCTCATTGTAAAAGAGTTTGAAGCTGGTAAAAATATGCAGCTTCGAATATCTTCCATGGGACTTAGAATCGGGGATTTAATTGAAATTGTTTCAAATGGTTTTGGTGGTCAGGTGGTAATTGCCATCGGTGAAAACCGTCTGGTTCTTGGTAAGGGCATGGCAGAAAAAATCAGGGTTCAGCCTTTTAATGAGGCAGCGGTAGAAGATCCTGCAACTGAACAGGAATCAAAGCATTCTGTTCTGTCGACCATAATGCTCAGTCAGATGAAAACCGGCCAGGAAGGAATTATTCGTAAAGTTTCAGGGGAAGGACTTTTGCGGCGCAGACTGCTTGAGATGGGAATTAACAGAGGGTCAAAAATATATGTTGAAAAATATGCCCCGCTTAAAGACCCAATAGAACTTGTGATTAAAGGCTATCATATATCTCTCAGAATTGAAGAAGCAGCAACTATTATTGTTGAAAATGTAAAATATAAAAAAAGATGATATGCGAAAAAAAATAACAATTGCCCTTGCAGGAAATCCAAATTGCGGCAAAACAACCATATTCAACAATCTAACAGGTGCAAGGCAGAAGGTTGGCAACTGGCCCGGCGTTACTGTGGAGAAAAAAGAGGGAAGACTAAAATATAAGGAGTATGACTTAAATATTGTTGATCTTCCAGGTACTTACAGCCTTACACCATTTTCAATTGAAGAGATTACAGCGAGGGATTTTATTTTAAATGAAAATCCGGATATTGTTATAAATATTATTGATGCTTCAAGTCTTGAGAGAAGTCTTTTTCTTGCCATTCAGATCATGGAACTTGGGCGGCCGGCTTTGTTTGTGCTGAACATGGCAGATGTTGCAGAGGCAAAAGGAATCAGGATTGATGAAAAAAAACTGTCCCAATTGCTGGGACTGCCTGTTGTATTCACCATTGGAAACAAAAACAGGGGGATTGACGGCCTTGTTAAAGAAGCGATTGAAGAAGTTAACAGATTTGATAAAGGCAAAGAGAGTCGTGACGTAAAATACAGCAAGGAGATTGAAAGGTGTATTTCAAGGGTTAAAACGAGAATTCTTGAAAATAACATAAATATTGATGGAGCTTTGAGATGGAATGCAATTAAACTTCTTGAAGATGATAAGATTGTTAAAAATAGATTTCAAAATCTCTCTTCAAAGGCATCAAAAGATATTTTTCAAACAGCCAAAGAGTGCCGGAAAAGAGTATATGACCTGTTCGAAGATGATTTTGAAATTGTATTAACAGATGACAGATATGGTGTTATTGCGGGAATTATAAAAGAGACGGTAACTAATCTTGCAATTAAGAGGATTGATATATCACGCAATATTGACCTTGTACTGACAAACAGATTTTTGGGAATACCAGTATTTATATTTTTTATCTGGGCAATGTTTCAACTGTCATTCAACCTTGGGGCATACCCCATGGAGTGGATAGATATGTCTATTTCAGCAGTTTGCGGCATTCTGGATAAAAATTTGCCGGCCTCTATGCTTAAAGATCTTTTATTAGATGGTGTAATTGCTGGGATTGGCAGTGTCATTATCTTTCTTCCCAATATTCTTATTCTCTTTTTTTGTATCGCTCTTTTTGAAGATACTGGCTATATGGCACGGGCTGCTTTTTTAATGGACAGGGTCATGCATACCTCCGGGCTGCACGGAAAATCTTTTATTCCAATGCTAATGGGGTTTGGCTGCAGTGTTCCAGCCATTATGGCAACCAAAACACTGGAGAGTCCAAAAGATAGAATTCTAACAATTTTGATGACACCTTTCATGTCCTGTTCAGCAAAACTCCCTGTTTATATTGTACTTGCCGGCAGTTTTTTTGCACAAAAAGCGGGAACGGTTATATTTGTTTTGTATTTTACAGGTATTGTCATAGCTATTTTATCGGGGCGTCTTTTAAGGGCTGTTTTTTTTAAGGGCCAGGAAGCCCCATTTATTATGGAATTGCCTCCATACAGGATGCCTATGCTGAAAAGCCTTTTGATCCATATGTGGGACAGGAGCAAAATGTTTTTAAAAAAAATGGGCGGGGTTATTTTAGTTGGCTCAATTATTATCTGGGCACTTTCAAGTTTTCCAAAATCAATTTCCTACAGTGTGGATTTTGATAAACAATTAAATGAAATTAAATATGATTTTTCCCAAATAATTGCTGAGGCAAGTGATGATAAAACAGAAGAATTAACCATGCAATTTAATTTAGAAATTAAAAATATTGAAAATAGAAAAGAGCTGGAACGGGTTTCTAAATCATATATCGGTCAAATTGGAAAAGCCTTGGAACCCTTTTTTGCACCAATTGGAATAGGGTGGCAGGCAAGCGTAGCGCTTGTTACAGGTTTTGTTGCCAAAGAGGTTGTTGTCAGTACCATGGGCGTGTTATATGGGGTTGGCAGTGATGAGGGAAACACTCTTGGCAAAGCACTTAAGGAATCAGGAATGACAGCACTATCTGCTTTATCCATGATGATTTTTGTTTTATTGTATGTACCTTGTTTTGCTACTGTTGTGACAATTTACAGAGAAACTTCAGCAAAATGGGCAGGATTTAACTTGATATATACAACTATGGTTGCATGGGGTGCCTCTTTTCTGGTATACCAAACTGGAGTAATATTAGGGGCAGGTTGAAAAAATGAGGCCTTTAAAGAGAGGATATTGGAATCGTTTGACAGGTGTAACGGCTTGTCAACACAACAGGCTGTTACAGAACAAAGAATTTTTTCAACACAAAATTGGAAAAATTGGCGTTTTGTAACAACCTGACAAGGGAGATTTTTATGAATAAGTTGTATATAAGAACGGTCATTAAAATTATAATTATCACCCTGGCAGTTTTCATGATCATGCCGGGATTGGTTTTTGCACAACAAAGAGCTACTGTAACCGCAAGTATTGCCAATATGCGCTCGGGTCCCGGGACAAAATATGATGTATTATGGCAGGTGGAGCAGTATCACCCTGTCATAATAGTTAAAAAGAGAGAGAATTGGTATAAAATCAAGGATTTTGAAAATGATGAGGCATGGATTCATAAATCTCTTCTTGGCAAGGTTCAGGGCGTAATCACGGTAAAAGAAAAATGTAATATCAGATCAAAAGCAACAACTAAAAGCACTGTTTTGTTTACAGTTGAAAAGGGAGTGCCGTTTAAGGTTCTTGAAAAAAAAGGGAACTGGCTTAAAATTGAACATGCAGATGGAGATGTTGGCTGGATTTTTAAAACACTGGTATGGTGATTATTCTTTAATATAAAAAGGAATTAAATAATGTCAGAACAAAAAGTGTCAAATGAACGGAGAAGAGAACTTACACAAATAGATCCATTTCAAGCAAGCCTTTTAAAGGCGATGAACTATGCAAAAGAGTATAAAAAACAATTAATTTTCATTGCCGGGGCTTTTATTCTGGTGGCTATTGTTTTTGCATCGGTTATGTATAGTTTCCAAAAGGCTGAAAACAGTGCTGCAATGCTTGTAACCCGGGCATTAACCAAATATAATAAAGCTGATGATCCTCAAAAAGGTTATATTGAAATTGAAAATGATTTTAAAACTATTTTTACAGATTTTTCTAATACAGTTGCAGGCAAACAGGCTTTAGTTCAATTTGCTAAAATATGTTATGATGCTTCAAAGTTTGATCAAAGTTATAAATATTATAAAGAGGCCTTTGAAGTATTTAAAAATGATGCTTTGATGGAAAATTTTCTTTTATCATCACTGGGGCATGCATGCCTTGCCAGAAAAGATCTTGATGAAGCCAGAAAATATTTTACGCAAATCGAACTGGGGGAAAGTGATCTTTTAAAGGATGAAGCAACGTTTATTCTGGCAATGTTGAATGAAACTGCTGATAATGTTATTGAAAGTAAAAAGTTGTATAAACAGATTGTGACGGAATATGAAAATTCAATGTATATTCCCATTGCCCAAAGTAAAATCAATTAGTTTGAATAATAATACACTTATCTACTTTGCTGCTTCAAAATATTGAAATCCTCATGGTATTATAGTACTCCGGTTTCAAGATTGTTTGCGCCTCGTATATGAGCAAGTCGTAACAGGCTGTTACAGAACAGATAATTTTTTCAAGTTCAAGGCGGAAAATAAATTTGACCACAGGCATACATTCAGTATTCCGAGGATCAAATTTACTTTTCCAACGCTGAAATTGGGGAAATAAGCGTTTTGTAACAGCCTGTTGAGCTAAATTCAAGTTTGCAGTGTCTGCAAAACTAAAAAAGGCTGCTTTGTTAAGCAGCCTTTTTTAGAAAAGGAAAAAAAGATGAAAAAACTAACATTCGGTTAGTAAATATTTAATACTGCAAATCTCTTGCCACAATATGAAAATATTTGTTTTTTATTAAAAAAAGTTATAACCAATTGATCTTAAATCGTTTTTACCTACCCCTGACATTTTGATTGGTTACCCTGACGTTTTGATTGGTTATCAAAAACAGAAGGCAAAGTTCAAGATTTTGAACTTTGCCTTAACAATATGGATTGGGTTTAAGATTTAACTATTTGAAAATATAAGTTAAAATTATACTATTTGCAATGGTTTAAAATTGTGAACATAAAACATTTTAAAATTAAGAGGGTTTATTTGTCAGGATACACTATTAAATTTCTCATACCTCTTTATCCCAGATTAAATTTTTTGAGCTTTTGATTCAGACCGCTTTTGCCTATCCCAAGAAGTTGAGCAGCTTTTGTCTGTACATTGCCTGAAAGTTTCATTGCTCTTTGTATCATCCTTTTTTCAATGGCAGTCAGGGTCTCTGCAAGGCCGACATCCTGTGGAATACCATCTAAGTCAAGAAAAGAAGAGATATTCTGCCTGATCTGCAATGGAAGATCTGAAGGAGTTATCATATCCCTGCTGCCCAGAAGGATGCAGCGTTCTATTATATTTTCAAGTTCCCTGACATTGCCTTTCCATTGATAATCGCATAAAATTTTTACAGCTTCCGGGGTGATCCCGGATACTCTGCTTTCAGATTGCCGGTCATTGGTATATTTGTCGACAAAATGTTTAATTAACAAAGGAATATCCTCGGAGCGTTCCCGAAGGGGAGGCATTACAGTCTTGACAACATTGAGCCTGTAATATAGATCTTCCCGGAAATTTCCATTTTTAACTTCATTTTCAAGGTTCTTATTGGTGGCTGCAATCAAACGGAAATCCACAGGGATAGGTAATGTCCCTCCAACTCGCTCAATTGTTTTTTCCTGGAGAACCCTTAATAATTTAGTCTGGAGAGAAATGGGAAGTTCACCAATTTCATCAAGAAAAAGAGTTCCTTGATCTGAAATTTCAAACCGTCCTTTTTTTAAAGCGCTGGCTCCGGTAAAGGCTCCTTTTTCATGTCCAAACAGTTCACTTTCCAGAAGAGTTTCAGCAAATGCAGAGCAGTTGACAGCAATTAGAGGTTTATTTCTCCGTGGACTGTTGTAATGCAGGGATTTTGCAACCAGCTCTTTTCCTGTACCGCTTTCACCTTCAATTAGCACACTGGCATTTGAAGGTGCTACTTTTTTAATAATTTCATAAATTTCCTGCATGGGTCTGCTTTTCCCGATGATATTATCAAAGCTGTATCTTGAGCTGATGGCATCTTTTAACCTGCTGTTTTCTTGAACAATTTTGTAAATCGAGAGAGCTTTGGTAATGTATGCAATGAGCGCTTGATTTTCAAATGGCTTGAGAATAAAGGTGTATGCACCCCTGTGCATGGCATCCACAGCTTTTTCAACACTTCCGTAAGCTGTCATAATGATAACAGGAAGATCCGGGTTAATCTCTTTGATTTTTTCAAGCAGTTGAATGCCACTCATTCCAGGCATTTTTACATCGGTTAAAATAAGATCTATGATTTCATTGTTTAAAATATCAAGCGCTTCCATTCCACTGGAAGCTGTAAAAGATGTATATCCTTCCTCTTGAAGTATTTCTCCAATGATCATGGTATAGTTTTTTTCATCGTCAACAATCAGGATGTTTTCCATTTTTAATTTACCTTTTAAACTGGAAGTATTATTTCCACGTTTGTGCCATTTGGTTTGGCATTAGATATTGTAATTGTTCCATTATGAGCTTCAATTATATTTTTTACAATACCAAGACCAAGACCTGTCCCCCTGTCCTTTGAGGTGAAAAATGGTGTCCATATTTTTTTTAAAATATCCTCTTTTATCCCTTCTCCGTTATCAATAAAATTAATAATAATATTCCCTGAATTGTATACTGTTTTTATAGTAAGGCAACCATTGTCTTCTAAAGATTGGAAAGCATTAAGCAAAATATTTAGAAATGCCTGATAAAGCATTGCATTGTCAGCCATTATTCCAGGTAAATTTTGAGCGATCTCTTTGGAAATATTAAAAGTTTTCTCTTCTATATGCGGGTTCAGGTAAGCTAAGTTTTTTTCTATAATTTCTTCAACCACGCAGGGGCGAAGATCAGGGATTTTAGGTTTTGCAAAATTCAAAAAATCTGTAATAATATTATCTAGTCTTCCAGACTCTTCAACTATTATATCAAGTATATTATTTTCGGCATCTAATTTTGCCATTTTATTCTTTAGTAATTGAGCAGAGCTTTTTATAATTCCAAGGGGATTTCTTATCTCATGTGATACTCCTGCTGTCATTTCACCAATGGCTGACAAATGTTCAGCCTGATGAAGTTTTTCTTCAAGTTTAAGTCGTTCTTCAGCTCTTTGCTCTATAATTTTTTCTCCATGTTTAACTAAAAATCTGAGCACCAGAAAAAGTACTCCCATTACAATAGCGCACGATCCTATAATCAATCCCTGGAGTTTGAAAATTTTTTTATAATCATCTGAAACATCCCTGATAATTTCAACCACACCCATTACTGGGCCGGTTAAAGAAGGTGATAGTTGTTTTTCAGCTTGTAAAGGAGCAAAGGTGACTATCTTTGTTTCCTGGGGAAACCAGAACAGTAATTCCAGAAAGTTGCCCTGCTGTAAAAGCCTTGATGTCGCTTCTCTTTTTAAAGCTTTTTCATAATGAACACCGCCAGCATTTTTTTGTCCTATTAGATCTTTATCAAAACTATAGGAGATAATATTATTTTCATCATAAATGGATACCATTTCCACATTAAAACTATGCAGAGTTGACCTGACTACCTTATCCATTAGAACAAATTGTTCCTTTTCTCTTAATCTGATCTTTCCATATTTAATTAAAACAGGGAGCATGAATCTTGAAATAACTTGATGATTAAGGTTTTCAACAAGGAGAGATGCATACTCTTCACTTTTTTCCAGAAGAATATTCCTTACCCAGTGTGCATTTAATGCCGAGATAACAATAGTCGCCGCAAGCATAATCGCCAAAGAGGAAAATGTAAAGAACTTGACCAGCCTGAATGGTTTAATAACCTGTGTATTATTAGTTTTTTGTAACATTTATTTCATAGTTTTTTAGTTTTTAAATTAATAATTATTTATTTATTTTACTGCTAATTTAGTAAAACAACATGATTATGCTTGACTTTACAATAATATCGTATCAAAGTATAGTCATATTGATGGTAGATAGCAATATTAAAAAGGTTGATAGAATGTACCTGAATTTGAACTGGTTTTACCTTACTGATTGTGAAAGTGTATGATATTTGGGAAAAAAGATCATCTCGTTGGTCTGGACATTGGCTCTTCTTTTATTAAAGTTGCTGAGATCAAAGTAACAGGGAAAGGACATGTCTTAAATAAATTTGGCATGAGTCGGATCACACCAGGCAGCATTGTAGAAGGCAGAATTGTCAGGGTAGAAGACCTTGCAAATGATATTAAATCTCTTTTTAAATCCCAGAAAATCCGTGAGAAAAATGTTGCAATTTCTACAGGTGGACACTCTGTTGTAATTAAAACCATTAATACATCAAAAAAATCGGAAAAAGAGTTGCACGAGACAATATATTCTGAAGCAGAACAATATATTCCCTATGATATTAATGATGTGAATATCGATTATCAGATCCTGGGCGAAAGTGAGTTCTCCCCTGATCAGATAAATGTACTGCTTGTTGCGGTTAAAAAAGATCTTGTGGCTGAATATATTGATCTGATTCATAAAGCAGGTTTAAGTCCAAAAATAATTGATGTTGACACTTTTGCTCTCCAGAATATCTATGAAATACTTCCCTATAAAAACAGGGAAAAAATCACACTGTTGATTGATGTGGGAGCCTCAAAAACTTCTTTGAATATCTTGAAAGCAAATATATCATTAATGATGCAGGATAATGTGTCTGGAACAGATCAGATTATAGAAGAAATATGTGATCAGTATGATATGAGCATTGATGATGCATATCGTGCTGTAAATGGAGAGACTAATACAATTGACCAGGACAAAATTCAGGAGATAAGTTTAAAAATTGCACAATCATGGTGTTCGGAAATATGTGAAGCTGTCAATACTTATCAATCAGGTAGCAATGATGAAAAAGTGGAAAATGTTGTTTTAAGTGGTGGAGGCGTCTTTGTAGAAGGATTTAAGGAGGGTCTAATGTCTGAACTTGATGCTGATGTATCAATAATTAATCCTTTTGAAGCCTTGACTTTCAATGAACAAAAATTTTCAGACTCTTTTATAACCAAAGCAAGCCCCCTCGCACCAATAGCCATAGGGCTTGCATTAAGAAGAGTAGATGATAAATGATAAAAATTAATCTTTTACCATTTAGAGTTGCCAGAAAAAAAGAGAATATCAGAAAACAGATATCCATCTTTTTATTAGTTGTTTTATTAACAGGGGTGGCACTTTTGTGGTACACTCTGTCCATTAATAAACAAATTGTAAGCATAAAAGAAAAAACAAAACAGATAGATTATCAAGTTGCGATATATAAAGAAAAAGTTGATCGGGTAAATCAAATTAAAAGAGATCTGAAAATACTTAAAGAAAAGCTTGTAATTATATCTTCCCTGAAAAAACAGAAAAAAAAACAGTTAATGTTGTTTGATGATATGACAGATCTTATTATTCCAACGCGAATGTGGCTTGAAAGTTTTAAAACAGATAAAAACAGTGTTACCATAAAAGGGATTGCATTTGATAATCCCACCATTGCTGATTTCATGGAAAAGCTTGAAAAATCATCACTTTTTTCCACAGTTGATTTAAAAACAGCAAAAATAAAGAAATTTAAAAACAATATCATGCTGAAATCATTTGAATTGCTTTGTCAAAAAGAAATACCCCAAAACAAAAAAGCTAAAAATGCAAAGCAGGGCAAAAAATGAGCAAAGAGAATAGTAAAATAAAAGAATTCTCAGAAAAGTTTGCTGTCTTGTTTGAACAAATCGGAGAGCTTACAAAGGTTCAACGCCTGCTTATCTGCTTTTTAACCTTTGCTCTAATCGGTGGTGCCTATTATTATTTTATTTTTATGCCAAAGCATGAGGAATTAAAAAAAGTTAAAAATCAATATCAACGTCAGCTTAAGAGCCTTGCAACATATAAGAAAAAGGCTTCTGAAATTGTAAAATATGAGAAATTAATGGCCAAGACTAAAGAGGAGTTTAATGTTGCCACAAAAGCGCTGCCGGATAAACGCGAGCTTCCGTCATTGTTAACTGGTGTTTCCAATGCAGGGAGTAATGCAGGCCTGGCATTTCACCTGTTCAAACCTGATAATGAGGTCATTAGAGATTTTTATAAAGAGTTTTCTATTTCCATAAAGGTCGTGGGCAGGTATCATCAAATTACAGATTTTCTCTATCAAATTACAAGGCTTAATAGAATTGTCAATATTAATAACGTTCACGTGAAAAATATAAACCGAAGCAAAAAGTTGGAAATGAGCTGTAAAGCGGTTACTTATATGTTTGTTGAGAAAAAAGAATCACAGAATAAAAACAATCGGAAAAAAAGAAAAAAATAGGGATTAGGGATAAAAGAATATTTATAATGATATATAGATTAAAAATAATTTTCTTAATTTTAGTATTTGGTCTGTTGCTTATGACTGTGGCATGTGAAGATAAGTCACAGTTACAGAAAAAATCAACACCACATACGGTCTCTGGGAAAATCTCCCAGCCTGTTACTAAAACTACCCTTAAAAAAGATGTCGGTAAAAAGAATTTAAGCTCCACAAAAGAGTCAAATGCTAAAACAAAAATATCCCTCCCTGAAATAAAAATTAAGGATAAATTAGTAGAGCAAAAAGAGAGCGAACATTATGATTCCAAGGGGAAAATTAATCCGTTTACACCTTTAATTCAGGAAACACCTTCAAAGGAGGATAAACCTGTTGTTGACAATAGACCAAAAAGAATTTTAACTCCCCTTGAAAAAATTGAATTGAGCCAGATCCGTCTTGTTGCTGTTATAATAATGAAAAACAGGAGCATTGCAATGGTGGAAGAAGCCAGTGGAAAAGGATATGAGGTGGAAATTGGTACTTATATTGGAAAAAATCAGGGAAAAGTATTTGAAATAAGAAAAAGCAGTATAGTAGTCAAAGAGCTTGTCAAAGATTTTAAAGGAAGGCTCAAAGAGCGAGTTAAGGAAATAAAACTTCATAAACAAGATGGTGAGGGATAATATGTGTTTTTTTCAAAAGGGAAAACTCAAAAGTACAGTTAAATTATTGGGAATGCTTTTGGCTGTATTCATTTTTGCCGGGTGTGCTGCTCAGGACAGTGAAAAAGCTCATACTTCTGAGAAAATACAGTCTGAAACACCTGAAAAAACCAGTAACCTTGCTGCTGATACAGAAGGCAGACAGATAAGTTCTGTAAGTGTTGATCAGGATAATGAAAATATTTATATTATTATTAAGGGGAATCAAAAATTAGTTTATACATCAATAAAACAATCTTTTCCTTTTGGGATTGCTGTTTACCTGCCGGAAACTGTATTTGCCCATGATTATAAAACTACCATTCCTGAGAATAAGAACATTAGTGATCTTATTGTAAGCTATGTTGATAAAGAAAAAACAACCATAAAAGTTGAAATTTTGTTAAATAAGGATTTTGACTATGAAGTGATAGAAAGTGATGGTATGTTGAAATTAACACTTTCAGGGAATATGGAGGAAACCCTTGTAAAAGCTGATGAAAAACTTGAGACCTCGCCTGATATTAAGACATCACCTGATGAGGAAAAAACTATTCAAAAAATTATTGCGCAAGAAGAGATTATCATTCCTGATACAACAGCAATAATGACTAATATTGAGTTTAATACAATGGAAGATGGAAAATCAGATATTGTTATTCAAACCAACCATCCTGTAAAATATGATATTACCCAGGAAGATAATAATAAATTATATCTCAATCTTTATAATACAATTATTCCTGATTATCATAAACGGCCTATTATAACAGAATATTTTAAATCTGCAGTTGAAAGATTGATGCCCTTGCAGATTCCAGGAAATAAGAAAACAGCCAGAATTGAGATAATGATAAGGGAGCAGGTTCCATATCGAATTATTCGTGGGAAAAATACTGTTTCAATATTTTTTGAGCCGTCCACCATAGAACCACCTGAGTTCAAAAAAGCAAAGAAAAAGGTTGCCAGTGGTACTGAACTTCAGATGGTTGAGACCACCCAAAAAGCAGCTGAACTTAATGACGAGTCACAAGCTGTTGTAAAGGAGCGGAGCATTGAAGAGGAGATTTTTGGTCCTAAAAAGAAATATACCGGTGAAAAAATCAAACTGGATTTTTATGAAACTGATGTAAAAAATGTATTCAGAATTTTAAGAAGTGTTGGCAAGCTGAATTTTGCCATTGATAAGAATGTTGATGGTAAAGTAACTTTAACGCTCGAGGATCCGGTTCCATGGGATCAGGTACTTGACCTTGTATTGAAGATGAATAATCTCGGTATGAAAAAAGAGGGGAATGTTATCCGTATTGCAACCCTTGATACATTGAACAAAGAAGAAAAGTTGATTCAGGAAGCTATTGCAGCAAGACAAGAATCTATTAAGCAGAAAAAGAATCTTGAACCTCTGATTACAGATTATATACCCATCAATTATTCAGATGCAGCTTCTGATGTTAAGCCTCATATAGATCAGATTCTTTCAGAAGGGAGGGGTAAGATAAGTGTTGATACTCGAACCAATATGATTATCATGACTGATACCCAGGCAAAAGTTGATCAGGCGAGGGAACTGATTTACCGCTTGGATCGGGTCACTCCGCAAATCATGATTGAAGCAAAAGTGGTGGAGGTAACAAAGGAGTTTTCACGAGAGTTGGGAATAGGGTTAAATTTTTCAAATGACCCTAATGTCACATCAGGTTTCATACAAGATTTTGGTGTATCTCTTAATCATCCAACTTCTTCTAATTCAAGCAGTTTAGATTTTTCTTTTTTCAGAGTGTTTGGTTCCCACCTAGCTGCACTTAACGCTCAACTGAGGGCTTCTGAAATAAAAGGAGATTCAAAAATTGTGTCTTCCCCCCGAATTCTTACACTGGACAATGAAAGTGCAACAATAAAACAGGGCGAGGAGGTGGCATATCTTGAACGGGATGATACAGGGGGTTCTGCAGTAAAATTTAAAAATGCTGATTTGCTGTTGGACGTCACTCCCCATGTGACACCGGATAAAAGAATTTCAATGAAAATTCATTTAACAAAAAATAGTGTTAAACCAAACACTAATCCTCCGACTATTAATACCAATGAAGTGGATACCGAGCTTTTGGTAAATAATAATGACACCATTGTAATTGGCGGAATAGTAACAACAACGGGTGGGGGGAGCAGTTCCGGGATGCCTTATCTTTCCGAGATTCCTGTTCTGGGAAGACTTTTTAGAACGGATACAGATAGAGATGATAGAAAGGAACTCTTAATCTTTATAACACCTTCGATTGTTCAGTTGGACCAGAAAAGAAATGATTTTAAATCTAAAAATCAGTAAGTTGTACAATTCTCTCTTTTGCTTCTCTTGAAAGAGGTGATGTTGGAGGAGCAAGCTTTACTACAAGCTCCCATGATTTTTTCGCCTGCCCATATTTTTTTAATGCTTCATAGGTTTTTGCAAGATCAGAATGAAGAATAGCTGCTCCCGGTTTTTGCATAAGATTATAATGAAGGAATCTAAGTGCCTGGCTGTAATGTTCCATTTTAATATAAATGGATGCTATACCATGAAGGGCAACGAGAAAGTCAGGTTTTATATCCAAAGCCTGTTTAAAGTATGATTTTGCCTGTTTATACATATCCTGGTGAAAATATACCCAGCCAAGGTTGGACAGAGGCATTTCAGGGGTTGCATATAAGATATTTTCTGATACTTCTTTAAAACACTCAATTGCCAAATCCCATTTTTTTTGTTTAAGGTAGGCCGCTCCCAGGTTGTTTTTTGCATGAATATAATCAGGTTTGTTAGTTAATGCTGTTTTAAAAGACTCTTCAGCCAGTTTGTATCGTTTCTTGACAAGATAAACAAGCCCAATGCTGTTATTAAGGTAAGGATCATCAGGGATTGTTTTTTGAGCTTTGAGAAGTGTTTTTAAAGCAGCAGTATATTGGCCTGAATTATAATATTCCTCACCAAGCCTTTGGGTTGCAACAGCAATCTCTTTTTTTTTTTGTGAATCCATACTTTTCGATGCACACGATGCAAAAAGAAGAAGAGCGAGAAAGAGGCAGCATAAATTTTTCATGTGGATATTTTCCTTTACTCTATTTGTGACCTGTTTTTTGTGGTCAGTATTTTTATATTCTCTTTTTCTAAATATTTTTGTGAATCAATGCTTAATGGTTCAATAGAGATAAATATTTTATCATGGTTTTTAACTGCATACAGGCCATGAATAGTCTGGACCCTCCCCTGATCAGAAAAAGAGGGATTTTCCCATGTTGTATATCCAAGGGATGAGAACAGTTGTTGTGCAATTTCCAGGGGGGCCATTTTTGGTGTCAGGGACAGAATTGTAAATTCTCTTTTTTCCAGTGCTTTTAAAGCGACACCATAAACATTTCCAAAATTAATTAACAGGTCTGTATCATCCTGCCTTATAACTCTGCCGAATTTTGCCTCAAGATTTATATTGTTAATTGTGAATGGTATTTTTGCATCTGGAATATAATCATAATCAGTTTGGCTCATGAGTTGTTCAATATCTTTTTTATATTCTCTTGCGATACTGTATTTTTTCAGGTTTTTATTTTTGCCCATGGATTTTATTTTATCAAGGGTTTCAGATATCAATTGAGTTTTTATACCCTTCCAATAAGTTTGTACATATTCAAGCAGTTCAGCATTTACATTGTTGCCTGATATAATCAATACTTTGGAACCATCATCGCTTTCTATAACTGGAGAATATGATAAATCCAGGACTTTACTGGAGCCATCTCTCCCTGGAAAATACATTTTACCCTGGTTCAAAAGTGTACCGCCAATCAGTGCAGAATATTTTTTTAATTGTGCCAGTTCATGAGCATCAATTTTGCGTTTCACATCTGCAATTTTTTCTCTCTTTGTTTCACCGATTGGAATTTTTCCTGATAAAATAGATTTAAACCATGATTGTGATTTGATTGAGGGGTCAGGCAGATAAATATCAGCTCCTTCATATATGATATTTATATTTTTTATGCCAGGGTTTGTTAGTTTGAATGCCTGTATACCCTCTTTTGACAATGCTCCACCTATTTCCAGGAATTCTTTATCAATCAGGTTTGAAATTGTCTCTCCCTTTTTAATTTTATGCTTTTGAATAAATGGTTTTAGATCCAAATTCTCAACCATTGCTGAAAATTCTATAACTGGAATATCAATTTTTCCAGGAGAGCTTTGTTCATACTCTTCCTTTTTTATTTTTTTTAAGGGGATAAGGATATTTATTCCAGGTTCAATTGCGTCGACATTGTTAATCTCCGGATTGATTTTTTGAAAAATTATGATGAACTGGGGAAAATCCTGTTCTGATATTTCCCCTTTTTTCCTGAAAATTTTATATAACCAGTCATCTTTGCTGACTATATATGGCTCACACAGGACGTCTTCATCATTGAATTTAAAAATAGAGTACTGTTTATAAGAAGTTTTTACCCCTTTTGCTTGAGAACAGGGTACAAATGGAGGCATAATATAAGCATAGAGTGCTGTGATAATAATAACAGATATTTTAAAAGGTGAAATTTTTCTCATAATTTTATATAAAAGAGCAATTTTAAATTTATAATTCCTTCTAAGTTTATTTACGGGCAGAGATATGTCAACACACTGGGTTCTGCCCGTGGCAGTTATAAAGATACTTTTAAATTTAACCTTCTGGCAATTTTATCGGAAATATTTTTTACAAACTTTTGCAAATCTTTTTGTCCAAGTCGTTTTTTTTGAGATGGTGTTATGTCTTGATTATCAGGCATGATTAAACTGGGCAGATTTATCTTATCTGGATCAGGATTTATCTTATAATCTTCTGGTATGGCTGATTTAAAATAGAGATCCTGAAATTCTGAAAATTTAATCGAATGGGCTGTTGCGTCAAGAATAGCTGTCTCCTGACCTGTAATAATATCTAACTCTATTGCTTTTACAAGTCCTGCAAGACATTCTCCTCCCTGAGTACAGGCAATATGCCCATTCTTATTGGCTGTAAGCTGCCAGTCCATTATTGATTGTTCTGTAACCTGAACAAAGAAAACGTTTTGATAATTTGTAAATGTATTATATTCTTTAGTAATTTTTATCACCCTGGGCATAGATACAGGGTTCCCAATCATTGCTGCCTGGGCAACGCTTGGTTTTGTGTTTACAGGTATAAATTTTCGTCTGGTTTCATCTGGTTCAATATAGTATTGGAAAACAGGGTCAGCATGCTCTGACTGAACACCAATAATCTTGGGCAGGCAATTGATAATATCAGCTTTATAAAATTTAATAAATCCATTCATCACAGCAGAAATATTGCCTGCATTTCCAATGGGAACAATGACAACTCTATTTTTCATATCCCACTCAAAATCCTGGGCAATTTCATATGAATATGATTCCTGGCCAAGAATTCGCCAGGCATTTTTGGAATTTAAAAGCGCTACTGAATATTTGTCTGCAAGGTGTTCAACAATTTTCATGCAGTCATCAAAGACTCCTGGAATTTCAAAAACTTGTGCACCGCTTCCCAGGGGTTGTGAAAGCTGCTGAGAGGTTACTTTTTTATGGGGCAGAAGAACAGCAGATTTTATTAAAGGAGATAGGTAAGATGCGTATAATGCTGCTGCAGCCGAAGTGTCTCCTGTGGAGGCACACACTGCAATAACATCAGATACAAGGTTTTGATCGATAAGATATTTAATACTTGATATTGCACTTGCCATGCCCCGATCCTTAAAAGAGGCACTTGGATTCTGCCCGTCATTTTTATAGAAAAAAGAGAGCCCCACTTTTTTTTTCAGATTTTCATTGGCTTCAACAACAGGGGTATGGCCTTCTCCAAGATAGATAACAGACTCCAGAGGGATACACGATCCAAGAAATTCATGATATCTGTATATCCCTTTAAGAGCTGGTATTTTCAACATTTTCCTGAAATCAAAGATTTGCTGCCATGTTGCTCCCGGGATCTTGTGTAAATCTTTCTCATTTCTATCCTCAATCAGCAGAACCTCATTACATTCAGGGCATACATATAAAAGTTTATCAAGTGAGTGTTCAGCCAAACATCCAAGGCATTTATAATAGAGTTCACCCCCAGCCTTAGGTATGATAAAGGATCTTATCTCTTTTGGGAACAAATCAAGCATCATTCTGGATAACCTTCTGTCCTCCCATATAAGATACAAGAGCGTCTGGGATTATAACTGATCCGTCAGCCTGTTGATAGTTTTCCAATATGGCTGCAAATGTCCTGCCCACAGCCAGTCCTGATCCATTTAAGGTGTGGACATATTCTGGTTTTCTTTTACCTCTCCTTCTGAATCGTATGCCTGCACGCCTGGCCTGGAAATCCAGACAGTTACTGCATGAAGAGATTTCCCTGTATTTGCCTTTGCCACTGTCCTGGCCTGGCATCCATACTTCTATATCAAAGGTTTTTGTCGCAGAAAAACCTAAGTCTCCTGTGCAAAGTGTGACCACCTGGTAGGGCAGTTCGAGGAGCTGAAGGATTTTCTCAGCATTGGCAAGCATAGAATCCAACTCATCAAATGATGTTTCAGGGGTTGTTAATTTAACCATTTCCACCTTATTAAACTGATGAAGCCGGATTAATCCTCTTGTATCCCGTCCATAGGAACCTGCCTCAGACCTGAAACAGGGTGTAAAAGCTGTAAATTTGCAGGGGAGCATTGACTCATCAATAATTTCGTCAGCATAAATATTGGTCATTGGAACTTCAGAGGTTGGAATCAGGTAGTAATCCAATCCTGCAAGCTTGAAAAGATCTTCTTCAAACTTGGGCAGTTGTCCTGTTCCAGTCATACATTTTTTGTTTACAATAAAAGGTGGCAAAATTTCAGCGTAACCATGTTGTGATGTATGGATATCAAGCATGAAGTTAATAAGCGCTCGTTCAAGTTTTGCCCCTGCCTTAAGATAGAGAGCAAATCTGGCTCCTGCAAGCTTGGCTGCCCTTGTAAAATCAAGTATATTTAAGTCCTCACCAAGGGTCCAGTGTGATTGGACTTTAAAGTCGAATTCTTTTGCTGTGCCATGGGTTTTTTCAAGCCGGTTTTCACTGTCATCTTCTCCCATGGGTACATCTTCATGGGGAATATTTGGAAGAGAGACAAGAAAAGCATAAAGATCTTCTTCAATGGTTAAAAGCTCTTTATCAAGTTTTTTGATGCTTTCAGAGACAAGTCTCATTTCACCAATGGGTGTTTTTGCATTTTTCCCTGATTTTTTCATTGCTGCAATATCATCTGAGACAACATTTCTCTTATGTCTTAAAGCTTCAATCTCCAGAAGAAGAGCTTTCCGTTTATCATCATTTTTTAAAAAAGAGGTAAAATTAATTTTTGCTCTTCTTTTTGCCATTCCTTTTTTAACATCTTCAATATTATTTTTTACAAATTTTAAATCCAGCATTTTCTATCGGTTGACCTTTTTTGTAATCGCTTTAAGTTCTTATTTTAAAAGATTTTATAAACAATTACACCTGATATCACGAGGTGTATAAACAGTCAATGATTATTGACGTTGACAATTTGTCTCTTGTGTATAATATTTGCTAAAAAGTTTTTGCAAATAAAAGGAATAGTGGTGATGAATGAAATAAAGAATACAAAAAACAGTAATCTATCAACAGTGGCTGAACGATTGGACAAGTTTACAAAGGAAGAACTTGCTCAAAAGCATGAAATAATTGAGAGCAGGCTTTTTGAGTTTGCCAATTTTATGGAATCCCAGATGGTGTTTTTATATACTCCGGTAAATGGTGAAATCTCTACTGAAAACATTATAAAAAAAGCATTACAAATAGAAAAACAGCTTGTTTTACCTGCCCTTACCACTACGAAAAATGTTATCAGTCTTTATAAAATCACAAATTATAATAAAGACCTTGTAACAGGTGTCAATGATATTCTGGAACCGGATATTAAAAAATGTAAAAAAATACCATTGGAAGATATTGATATTGCTATTATCCCGGGACTTGCATTTGATGATAAGGGTGGCAGGGTAGGATTTGGCAATAATTATTACCGCAGATTGATCTCAAAACTTCCAGAAACATGCAGGAAAATATCCCTTGCCTATGAAGAACAGGTGGTTGATCAGATCCAGATGGAGTCAAGAAAATATACTGTTGATATTATTATTACAGATAAACGGATAATATATAAGATTTAATTAAAAATTATCATCCTTGTTGACAGCTTTATCAAATTTTTTTAAATCAGGAGTTTTCCCCATTACAATCAAGGTATCCTTTGGTTCAATCAATGTTTCAAAGTGAGGATTGAAAAGCATCTCTCCTGATACCTTTTTTATGGCTATAATAATTAGATTGAAATCTTGTCTGATTTTAGAATCTTTAAGTGCAATATTAGTATATTTTGATCTTTTTGGTATAAAAAGTTCCTCAATTTGTATGGCCTCTTTTCTCCTGGAGAGTGCTATGTTAAGAAAACTGCTTACACTGGGTCTTAACAGTTGTAATCCCATTGATACAGCGCCTATATCATAAGGAGATTCAACACGGTTGGCACCAGCAACTATGAGTTTGTTTTTCACATCACTGCTGCTTGCACGGGCTAAAATAAAAATATCTGAATTAAGCTGTCTTGCTGTTAAAACAAGAAAAACATTGGCGATATCTGTTCCAAGAGCAGCAATTAGAAAGGAAGCTTTTTTAATACCTGCTTTTTCAAGAAAAGTTTCATCAGATACATCCCCATGAATATAATGCAGCTTGTCTTTTTCCAATATTTCAATAAGTTTGTCGTCTTTTTCCATTACAACAATATCACCTGTCTCTTCTTTAATCAGCCTGCACAAAACTCTCCCAATACGGCCGTATCCACATACAATATAATGGTTTTTTAACTTCCTGATTTTTTTATTCAATCGATTTCTCCCCAAAAGAGTTTGTACTTCTCCTTCAACAACAGCCTGGATGATGATTCCTGTAATATAAAGAAAATATCCAACACCTGCGATCATGACAAAGATCGTAAATATTTTTCCAGCTGCACTTGTTTCATGGACCTCCATAAAACCGACAGTAGTAACAGTTAGGGCGGTCATATAGGCAGCATCAAGAAAATTCCAGTGTTCAATTATCATATATCCAGCCACACCAATAAAAAAAATGATCCAGGAGACAATAATCGCTCTTATGATTTGTTGAAGTCTGTTCATAGATTTTATAGATACAAATCTTATGGACAAAAAGCAAGATAAGATTACAGCCTGTAAAGCATAGTATCTGCTTGACGGGCGTATTGGTTGCTGATATTTAAGAGGCTATGAAAGATGAATCAAAAAAGTTTGTTCGCTGGCGCCGTGAAATGGTTGAGAAACAAATTGCTTCAAGGGGAGTTACAGATCCACAGGTTCTCGACGCAATGTCTAAGGTACAAAGGCACTTGTTTGTTAGTGAAGCCCTTGTTGACAGCGCCTACGGAGATTTTCCGCTTCCCATTGGTGAAGGTCAGACAATTTCCCAGCCATATATTATTGCTGAGATGACCCAGAGCCTTGATTTAAAAGGTCATGAACGAGTTCTTGAAATCGGTACGGGCTCAGGATATCAGGCAGCTGTGTTGTCCAGGATTGTTTACAAAGTATATACCATAGAGAGAAATCATGCTCTCTTTTTACAGACAAGAAAGCTTTTTGATAAACTTAAATATTATAATATTGTCACAAGATACTCTGATGGGACCCAGGGTTGGAGTGAGCAAGCCCCTTTTGATGCCATTATTGTTACAGCAGGAGGGCAGGAAATTCCTTCACCGTTGATTCAGCAGCTTTCAACGGGTGGATGTCTTGTCATGCCGGTGGGTGGCAGTAATTTCCAGGAATTGTTAAAGCTTGAAAAGACCAAAGACGGGATAAAAACAACAAACCTTGGTGGATGTAGATTTGTGAAATTGATTGGTCAGTATGGTTGGGATAGATGATATGACCCGCAAAAAAAATGAATAAAAAAAACAACCATCAACTGTCTTTAATAAAAGAACTTCTTATTGGTTTCTGTCTTGGAGCTGCGAATATAATCCCAGGAGTTTCCGGTGGTACATTTCTTCTGATTTTTAAAATTTATGAGCGTGTTTTTTCTATTTTGAACAATATTAATAGAACCAACATTTTTTACATCCTCTCCTCAATTATCAAAATTATTTTTAAGCCTGACAAATCAGATTCACTAAATATATTTTTTGAATTTTTAAAAAAGAAAGATTTTATTTTTCTGTTGAAATTAATAACAGGAGCAGTAATTGCTATTCTCTGTCTTTCAAGTTTGATGAAATATTTAATTGTTCATCAATTTTGTGCTACATATTCACTGTTTTTCGGATTGATTTTAATTTCCATCATAATCCCTGTAAAAATGTTGAAAACTAAAAGAATCTATCTGATCTTATTTGTGGCTTGTGGTGCTCTTGCAACTATCTATGTCAGCTATGCAGTCAATCCCTATGATAAAATAAAAAAAAAATCAGAATATTATGAAACACAATATTCACAATCAGACCATGATATTACAAATGAAAAACAAGGAGTTAAAATTTTCTCTTTTACAGATAAGTATACCTTTAATGAATATATATATGCTCTAACCTGTGGAGCAATTGCTATTTCAGCAATGGTGCTGCCAGGCATAAGCGGCTCACTGGTTCTTATTTTAATGGGGGAATATTTTGCTGTTGTCTCTGCAATAGCAGGACTTGGAACATTGAACCTGGATAATATGGCATTCCTCGGGTGTTTTACAATTGGTATTATTTTTGGCGGTCTTATTTTTGCAAGAGTTGTAAATTTTGTCTTAAAACGATTTTATAACGCAACAATGGCATTTCTTACAGGATTGATGGCAGGCTCTCTATATGCCTTATGGCCCTTTAAAAAAAGTATAATAATGGCACAGCAATATATTAAGCAGGATGGTGTTGTGAGTATTGTAGACAATGCAAGGATTTATACCAATATTAATGAGCTGCCGGTTATGGGAGAACAACTATATATTTCAGGTTTTTTTTTCATCTCAGGATGTATCATCATGCTGATTTTTATAAAAAAAGAGTTCAAGACTAAAGTGATTCCGGGGTAAAAGCCACCACATCATCAATAGAGTCTGTATTGCAGAAAATCATGACAAGTCTGTCAATTCCGAGGGCGATTCCTGCACACTCTGGCATGGTTTCAATATCTTTAAGAAACTTATCAGGCATGGGAAGAGAGTTCATATTATTAAAATGGCGTATATGATTTTCTTTTTCAAAGCGTAATTTTTGTTCAACAGGATCTATCAGTTCAGAAAATCCATTGGCAAGCTCAATACCGGCTATATAGAATTCAAATCTTTGGGCATATTCAGTATTTTCAGGTTTGAGTTTTGAAAGTGATGCAAGGCTTGCTGGATAATCACACAAAAAAGCAGGTGTTTTATTACCAAGGCAGGGCTCTATTTGAAAACTTATGATTTCATCAAAACAATTGTCATTTAAGGCTCTACCAAGGGATTTGTCAGCAAAGTTTTCAAAAGCCTGCTCCACAGTGATTGTCTGCCACTGTCTGTCTAAAGCTATGGTTCTATCCTGATATTTAATCTGGTTTCCCAGGCCAAGCCTTGCAGCAATAAAGTTTATCAACTCTTTGCATTGAGCCATTAAATCAAAATAAGTATCATCTTTTGTGTACCATTCAAGCATGGTCAGTTCCGGCAGATGGTGTGGCCCGCTTTCATTTTTTCTAAAGCATTTGCAGATCTGAAAAATTTTGTCAAAACCCTTTGATAACAACCTTTTCATGTATAATTCAGGAGAAGCCTGCAGATAACATCCTTCTGTGGTTACAGGCTCAATATTGGCTTCAGGAATGATATTGGGAGATCTTATGGGGGTTTCTACTTCAAGATAGTGATTAAGAGTAAAAAAATCCCTTATGGCTTGGATTACAAAGGATCTTATTTCAAGTTGTTTATGCATCTCATTTTATTTCATAAATATCTTTTGTTCTATCCTGTAAAAAGATTTTATTGAATTTATTTTTATCTGCCTGGTCAAAAAATTTATATCCCTGTTCAACACATGATTGACAGGCATTAATAGGAATATGCACCCCAAGAATATTATAACCTGAAGTTGCTTTGGAATCAATTTGGAAACTGCCGCCGCAGTCTTGGCAGATTCTTATTTTTTCTTTTTGCCGCTCAAAGATATTGTCAGTATCATAAAATATTTCTCTATGCCTGACCTGAAAATCTCCGGGAGTACCCTCTTTTTGCCTCATTTTGTCTCTCTGGTTCCAGAATGTGTTGATAATATTTGTGGTTTTTTTGATTTTGTCTGTAATACTTACAGATTGTTTAAGACGTCCGGGGTTAAAATCAGGCTCAACAACACCTGAATAATCAAGTCCTGCCATGGCGAGGATAATTCCGAGATTTACATAGGGCAAAGCATCTTCAATTGAGTATCCACCCTCAAGAACAGCAATATCAGGTTTTAAAAGGCGGGTTAGTTCTGCATAGCCCTGGGCTGAAAAATTCATATTGGTTAATGGGTCAGTATAATGGTTATCCTGTCCTGCAGAGTTTACAATAAGATCCGGCTTAAATTCCTCAAGAATCGGTAATACACAGTTATTAATAACATAAAGATATCCTTCTGTAGAAGTGCCTGGAGGCAATGGTATATTCAAGTTTGATCCCTTTGCATTGGGTCCTCCCAGTTCATTTGGGAACCCGGAGCCCGGATACATGGTTCTTCCGTCCTGGTGCAGGGAGATAAACAAGACATCGGGATCATGCCAGAATATATCATTGGAGCCATCACCATGATGGCAGTCTGTATCAACCACGGCTATTCTCTTTTTACCAAATTGTGATCTTATATATTCCACCATGATAGCCTCCATATTGATGTGGCAAAAACCTCTGCCGCCATGGGAAACTCTCATTGCGTGGTGACCGGGAGGTCTAACCAGTGCAAAACCTGTCTTTACTTCCTTGTTTAAAACAGCATTGGCAATGGCCTTGGCACCTCCTGCACTTATAAGGTGGGATTCAGTAGTAACTGTTTTTTCATCGGGAACACAAAAATGTGCCCGCCTGATATCCTGTTCAGTAACAAGCTCAGGTTTATATTCAATAATTCCATCAATATCAAAAATCCCTTCTTCCATAACCTGATCCTGGGTATATAAAAGCCTCTCTTCTCTTTCAGGATGGGTGGGGTCTATTGCCCAGTCAAATGCAGGGAAAAATACAAGACCTGTTTTGTTTACCGCTTTTAACATTATCACCTCATAAAATTATTGTGAGACCTTTGAATAACGTCCCCTTTTGCCCAATTGTCACGGAATATAAAAATTATAATCCTCAAAATACTTTATGTATTCCTCCGGTTATAATTTTCATCTTCCTTGCACTAAAACAAAATTGAACATTATTCAAAAGTCTCATTGTATGACCTTTTCAAAACCTTTTATCAAACCGGGTTTGAGCTGCATTTTTGTCCTGAATATTTTACCTTTTGGTGAAAAATTTCGCACAATATTAAATTTTTGAAATTCAACCACTTCCACATCATTAAGATTGTCATCATCAGCACCGGAATTAACAGCTTTCTCTTTTAACAGTGTATGGGCTGTTTCAATTAAATCATCCTCTGAAAATGATTTGGAAATGGGTTCTGCAAAATCTTCTTCATGGGCAGTTAAAATACCCTGTTCTGTATCTGCATTTAAAGTTACTTCACAGGTGGTTCTGGCAAGAGCTGCACCAATGGCATTTGCCACGGATGATTCCGGAACAGCAATGGTTTCAATATTATAGATCTCTTCTATTTTTTTGGCAAAGTATCTGGCAGGACCACCAAGCAGCAGTATCTTCTTAGGGTTGATTTTATATCCTTCAAGGAATTCATGAACCGTATATACAGGTTTGGAGTTTATTTGATCCATCATTTTATAGGTTTTTTTCAAAATAGTGGAACAGCATTGTCTGAATATTTTATCAGCTGCTTCTTTATCTGTCATGCCAAGTTTTTCTGCAATTTTATCAATGCCTTTTTGTGAATTGTTTTGGTCTCCTTCATCCATTAACCCAAGTACAATCAAAGCATCGGTGGGAGTTGGTTCAGGCCCTCCAAATGCCATGGCAGGTCCTTTGCGGTCAGGACCGATTATAAGTTCATTCTCTTTTACCCTGACAACACTGTCACCTCCAATTCCATCTGAGTCTGTTCTAAGAGATCGTATCAGGCTTTTATACCTGCCTCGTTTGATTCCCACAGGTTCAAGCAAGGGTGCTTTATCTACAAGAAAAGCAATATCAGTGGTTGTGCCACCTATATCAAGAACAATAGCATCCTGGCCTTCTGGAGCGTAGGGAATAGCTCCCATAATACTTGCAGCAGGTCCTGATAATACAGTTTGACCCGGAAAAGCCATTGAAGCTTTAAGGGACATAGTGCCGCCGTCAGCTTTAAGTATTTGAATGGGCACTTTTAAGCCCTTCTCTTCAAGGGAGAGTTTCACCGCCTCAAAAAATGATTTATGAAGAGAAAATACAGCAGCATTCAGATGTGTTGTTGCTATTCTTCTGGGGAAATTCAGGTTGCCTGAAACATGATGACCTAAGAATATTTTTTTAAAATACCTGTTTAAAACTCTTTTAATAAGTATTTCATGGCTTGGATTTCTAACACTGAATTTGCCTACAACACCAACATATTCAATACCGGCCTTTTTCATTTTTTTGGCAATATCTTCGATTTCCATCTCGTTTACTGCGGCTTTCTGGATCCCTCGATGATTGATGGAGCCTGCTACGCAATAGTAGTGATCATCTGTTTTAAAAGCGTTCGGGTCAATTCCCGGACCGGCAGATACAATCATTCCAACCTGGTTCATATTCTGCTGAACAATTGCATTGGTTGTCAATGTAGTTGAAATGACAACCCGTTTAATATCGTCTGGATCAATACTGTCCAAAAGTTGGGTAAAGGCCGAGAGGATTGTGTCGAAAAGATTTGCAGAATCAGTGGACACCTTGAGTTTTTTTTCAATACCATTGCGGCTTAACACAACAGCATCTGTGTGTGTTCCGCCAACATCTATTCCTATAATCATTGCCTGCCCCTAAATTTTTTTCAACCAATATAAAGTGCTTTCCATGATGCAAAAGCTTGTCAGAAAAGCTGTGTATTGTCAATCAGATTTTCAATATGTTATAGGCTGTCAACAGGCTGTTACATAATGCAAATTTTTCCAACGCCGAAATTGGGAAAATTGGGGTTGTGTAACAGACTGTCGGGATTGTTTTTAAACTTGAATTAGCAGGCAATTTAATTTATTAATTCATAACAGTGTTTACTTTTAAGAATAAATTGGCTTTTAAGGAGTTAAGATATGGCAATAATTGAGTGGGAAAAAAATGAATCAGTAGCTGTTATTAACATGTGCAATGGTACTAATAAACAGAATCTTGAGTTTGTCGAGAAGATGAATCAATGCTTTGATGAAATAATAGAAGATAAAGAAATCTGTGCAATTGTTCTTACTTCCATTGATAAAAAAAATTTTTCCCAGGGTATTGATGTTGAATGGCTGGGGCAGAAAATGAATGATCAGGATTTTGACAGTATAAAATCATTTATGTATGGAATGAATACAATATTTAAACGCATACTGCTCATGCCATTCCCTGTAATTGCTGCCATTAACGGTCACGCCTTTGGCAATGGCGCCATGCTCGCCTGCACCTGTGATTTTAGATTCATGACAAAGGATAAGGGCTTTTTTTGCTTTCCTGAAGTGGATATAAATATACCTTTTCTTCCTGGAATGATTGCATTTGTCAGAAAATCTATTCCTGAATATAAATTTAATGAAATGATTTTATCTGGCAAGCGCGTGGTGGCTGAAGAATTAGAAGAAAGCCATGTAATTGTCAAGGCATGTGACAACAAAGAGCAGCTTTTTGAAGAGACCATTGCATTTGCCAGAACATTTACTAAAAAGCGGCCGATTTTTGGAGAGTTGAAGAAACGGATGCATAAAAATATTATTAAAGTCATGGAGATTGAAGATAAGAAACAGATTGATTCCCTGAATCTATTTATCCAGGATTGATAAGATAAAGGAAACAGACTCCTATGTTTATATCAGGTGTTGTGATTGTGAAAATTTTATTAATCCTGACTTTAGACAGAGTACCAGAAGTCAACGCCTAAAAATTTAATCAGGATTTGATCTGGTATCATTGATGATCTGAACACCTTATGGCAGTTTCCATATGAATAATTATCCTTAAGTGTCGAGTTTGCCTAACGTGATTATTTTTGCGTAATTCAAAATTTAATCAATTGAAGGAGAGGTATTCTCATCTTGCTCGACAGATTTTTTTTTCTTTTCCAGTTTGCGTTGTTTTTTTTCTTCTTTTTTCTTTTTCTTTGCTAATTCTTTCTGACGCTTTTCATATGAATAATTTGGTTTAAACAAGATTAAATCCTCATTCCTTAAAGTTTTGTGTTAGATGCAAAAATAAGGTTGCGTAAAAACAAGACCCCATATGGAGCATTTTATTATATAACCGAGGTATCATTTGATACCTCGGCTGAAAGTCCGGGTGTCCGGACTAAATCGATTATGACCGCGCTGTTCTGCGTTTAGCTGAAGCCAAGGAAAAAAAGCCGCTCTGTTGATTCCTGCCCCGCCCGCCCGCAGCAGGTTTCTTTCTTCTCGGCGCTTGCCGTGGAAAGCGTTTTCTTTTTTCTTCATTCACCGTTTCTTTAGGATCCCAGGCAAAACCAGGGATTGCCTGGCGGTGCAGCTTTTTGCCCATATTCCGTTCAATGAGAGATACCATCTTGCTGTCTTCCTGGCAAGCAAAAATAAAAGCCTTACCTGTCTGCTCTGCACGTCCCGTGCGTCCGGTGCGGTGGGTATATGTTTCAGCTGTATCCGGCACATCATAGTTGACGACATGAGAAATTTTTTGCACGTCAATCCCTCGTGCAGCAATATCTGTTGCAACCAGAATTTTGAAGGTACCATCCTTAAAACCGTTCAGCGCCGTTTGACGCTTTAACTGGGAGAGATTGCCCTGAATTGAAGTGGCACTGAAACCAGCTTTATGCAACTGCAGGGCCAGGCTTTTCGCTTTGTGTTTGGTACGGGTAAAGACCAGGGTGCTCTTCATTTGCTCTTTCTGGATAATGCTTTTAAGCAGAGAGATCTTTTTCTCTTTTGCAACCTGAAACAGGACATGGGAAATTGCACGGATAGGTTGGGTGTGGTTGATTTGAACAGATGTTGGATTTTTTAAAATATTTTCCGCAAGGTGCCGGATTTCCTTGGGCATGGTAGCGGAAAAAACCAGGGATTGACGTTTCAAGGGCAATAGCTTGATGATCCTGCGTATATCCGGAAGAAATCCTTTGTCAAACATATGGTCTGCTTCATCAAGGACCAGCGCTTCAACAGCGTTCAGAGAGAAAGCCTTGTCATTAAGAAGATCCAGCAGGCGGCCAGGGCAGGCAACGATAATCTCCACACCTTTGCGAATTGCTTTTATCTGGGGATACTTACCCACACCTCCATAAATGGAAAGGCTGCGCAGGCCAGTTTTTTCCCCCATTTTGCTGATATCGGCATGGATTTGTTCGGCCAATTCCCTGGTGGGAGCCACAACCAATGCCCGAACTTTTTTGCGGGGACCATCCAGCAAGCGCTGGAGAAGAGGCAAGACAAAAGCGGCCGTCTTTCCTGTTCCGGTCTGGGCCAAGCCAAGAATGTCCCGGCCTTCAAGTATCGGGGGAATAGCCTCTTTCTGTATCGGGGTGGGGTTAATAAATCCGCAGGCTGCAATGCCAGCGTCTATTTTAGGGTCAAATTTAAAATTTTTAAAACTCATTAATACTCCTATGTATTCTGTAATGATCTGCCAGGGCGCTTCCCTGGTTTATAGATCTGCGGATTCAATAGAATCCGTAATTTTTTTGGTTTTATGAAAAATATCTGGACGGGTTATATCAGGAGAGTCAGGGCAGTCGACAGATCAAGGACCGGTTCGGCTCTGCTAAAATGTGATAAAGGTTCTTTCTATGTGTCATTTGGTTTCTCCTGGTTTTTTTTGAATCATCAGAAACTTCGACGGCAACGAATGCTGTTAACCAGGACAATCTTGAAGTGAAAATTTGATTCTACTAATATAATATCAAAGTGCATCATACACTATTGCACAGATATTGCAATAAATTTAAAAAAAAGATCAAAAGGGTCAAGCTCATATTGTTTTTATACATCAAAGGCTTTAACAAATCGTTTCAAATTTATACAAAGGTAAACTCAAAGATACTTGCGTGATCAATTATCAGGCTGTGGTTCACGATAGAGCAGATAAATTATCCTGTTATCTGACTTTAGGATATTTTTCCATAAGTTTGAGTTTAACAGGTTCAGGCACCATGTCACTGATATCTCCACCAAACTGGGCAGCTTCCTTGATAATGGATGAGCTTGTGAAAATCCATCGAAGTCCGGTCATTAAAAAAACGGACTGTACCTCTTTGTTGAGTTTTCTATTCATTAATGCCATTTGAAATTCACTTTCAAAATCTGAGATAGCTCTCATTCCTCTGATAATGGCTGTGGCATTTTTCATTTTTGCGTAATCCACAAGAAGCCCGCCAAAAGCATCCACCTTTATTAAATTTTCACCATTAAAGCATTTCTTTGTCATTTTAACCCTTTCATCTACAGAGAATAATGCTTTTTTAGAAGGATTATGTAAAATAGCAATAATTACCCTGTCAAAAAGTTCCAGGGCACGTTTTATAATGTCAATATGGCCATTGGTTAAGGGATCAAAAGACCCAGGATAAATTGCAATTCTTTCTTTGTTTGCCATTGATCAACCTTTCTTAATAAATGAAATAATTGTTTTTGAATATTTTTTTTGTCTGTAAATGTCAAGACCTGTACCTGTAATATTCAGGTTTTCTTTATGTGATTGTTCAGTAATAATGATACTGTCTTTGCCAAGATGATTGAAAAAGGAATCTTTTTGAAAGATATGCTCAATAAATTTATTGCCATAGGGAGGATCTATAAAAATAAAGTCAAAAGATTGATCATGGAGGGTTTTTGGGATACCTTTCTTAATAATATCACAATCTAAAATCAAAGCTTTGTCTTCCAGACCACAAAGCTGCAGGTTTTCATGAATAACATCACAGGACAGATCGACAAATGTGGCATGATCTGCTCCCCGGCTCAATGTTTCTATACCCAATGCCCCTGTCCCAGCAAAAAGATCAAGCACTTTTGCTTTTTTTATTTGAGGCCCAAGGATATTAAACAGAGCCTCTCTTACACGATCTGATGTGGGGCGTATCTTAGATCCGTGCATTTTGACAAGTTTTCTGCCTTTGCAATCTCCGCTGATGATTCTCATTCTATTTTTAAATTGTTAATTATGAGTTTTTGATTTTGGATTAATGAAAACTCCCATTTTAAAAATGGCATGATTTGCTCATTAAATATTTTTTTTTATGTGTTTTACAGAGGTACCAAGTTTTTTGGCTGTGGATTTTAAATCGCCTCCCTCTTCAGAAAGTTTTTGTTTTATAAATTGTGCTTCAAAATGTTTTTTAGCCTGGTTCAGGTTGTCTTCATAAATTGAAAGATCTTTTCCTGTTATCTGGATTGGTTTGTATTCAGTATTATAAGGCTGAGGCATATCTGCAATATCAATCATGTCTTGTTTAACCATTATGGCAAGTCTTTCAACAAGGTTTTTTAATTCCCTTACATTACCGGGCCATTCATAGGCGGTAAGGAGTTCGAGAGCATTTTCAGAGATAGTTTTCTTGTTTTCTGAAGATTGTTTGGATAAATTGTCAAGAAATGTATCCACAAGTTGTGGAATATCTTCTTTTCTATCCCTTAACGGCGGAACATGAATAGGTATTACATTAAGCCTGAAATAAAGATCCTGTCTGAAATTACCAGCCTTGATCTCTTTTTCAAGGTCTTTATTTGATGAAGCAATAAGTCTGAAATCCATGTGAAGGGTTCTGCCTCCGCCAATTCTTTGAAAGGTCTTTGATTCCAGAGTTCTCAAGATTTTTGCCTGGGTCTTGATATTCATATCTCCTATTTCATCAAGAAAGAGTGTTCCTTCAGAGGCAAGTTCAAATTTACCTTTGTTTTTTGATCTTGCCTCCTTAAAGGCACCTTTTTCATGACCAAAAAGTTCACTGTCAAGAGTTTTTTCTGGAATGGCAGCACAATTGATTATAATAAAGGGTTGTTCAGGTCTTAAGCTGAATTGATGAATAGTTCTTGCAACCATCTCTTTTCCTGTGCCATTTTCACCTGTAATCAATATGGATGCATCTGAAGGGGCAGAATTCATGACCTCTCCATATAGTTTTTGAACAGCAGGACTGGCTCCTGTAATTGAGTTTTTTTCAATACTCTTTTTTCTCAGGTAGATGTTTTCTTCTTCAAGTTTTCTAAAGTTTAAAGCATTATTGATGGTAACCATGATTTTATCAATGGAGAGAGGTTTTTCCAGGAAATCATAAGCTCCTGATTTTGTGGCATCAACTGCAGATTCAATAGTACCATGTCCTGTAATCATCACCACAGGAAGATGAGGTGATGTTTTTTTTATCTCTTTTAAAGTTTCGATTCCATCCATTCCAGGCATCCATATGTCAAGAAGAACTATATCAGGTGATTGTTTTTCTATCATTTTTAATGCTTCATATCCGTTAAAAGCATGCATGACTTCAAATCCATCGTCTGATAAAATTCCTTCAAGGGAATCTATGATACTAACTTCATCATCTACAATTAAAACTGCAGGGTACATTTTACTCTCTCCAAATCTTGCTTTTATATCCCAACCTTAAACTCCAAACTTCAAATCTCACATATCAACAGGAAGCTCAATAATAAATTTTGCTCCTTTTGGTTTATTATCCTGAACCCTTATTACACCATTATGATCAGAAATGATAGACTGGACAATGGCAAGTCCAAGTCCCATCCCTGATTTTTTGGTTGAGAAATAAGGTTCAAACAATCTGGTTTTTTCTTTATCTGATATTCCTTTGCCATTGTCACTGATTTCAATCCTGACAATTTTCAGGATTTCATCAAAGGCGACATCAATTAAAATTAAACCATTTTTTTCTACAGCATATACAGCATTGTCTATCAGATTGATGAATGCCTGTTTCATGTGCTGGTGATCAAGCCTTAAAATTGGAATATTTTTTTCCAACATGGATTTTATTTCGATATTTTCATGACTTTCCTGATATAAAGTAATAGTTTCAAGAACAATATTTTCAATTTTACATCGGGCAATATTGGCATCCGGGAATCTTGCAAAGGCAGAAAACTGGTTTACAAGGTTCTTTATCATGTCAACATGTTTTACAATGGTATCGGTACAATTTGTAAAGACCTTGTCGTCAATTTGATCACCATATTTACGTTTCAGGCGTTGAGCTGATAATTTGATGGGTGTTAACGGGTTCTTTACCTCATGGGCAATTCTTCTTGCAACCTCTCTCCATGCAGCAACCCGCTGGGCTTTTTCAAGCTGGGTAACATCGTCAAAGACAAGCACAGCACCAATATTTTGATCAGAATCATTTTTCAGCAGATTAAAATTCAGTGAAAAATGTTTTGGAGTTCCTGAAATAGTAGCGTATAGAGGAAATTCAAGAATCTGATCCCCCTGGGACACCTGATTGTAAATTTTATTTGCAATTTTCAGATAATCATCTTTTAAAATTGTTTTAAAATTTTTATTTAAAATATTCTGGCTGTCAATATTCAACACGGCTTCAGCAGCTTTGTTAATAGTTGTAATGATACCGTTGTTGTCAATGGCGATTACACCTGTAGAGATATTTTTTAATACAATTTCCATATATTGGCGGCTTTTTTCAAGTTCAAGATTCTGTAGTTTGAGCATCTGTTCTGAAAGCGCAATTTGCCGTCTGCCTGAGGCAAGCTTCTCGGTCATGGAATTAAAAGATTTGATAAGTGTTCCTATTTCATCGTCTGTCTTAAGATCGATTTTATAGTTCAAATCACCGTCAGTGACCCGTTGCGTTCCTTCAGCAAATTCCATTAAAGGAATAGTAATGGATTTTGCCAATTGGAATCCAAACCAGATAGAGCAAAAAATAACAAGAAGTGCAACAATGGAAAGTGCAATATAATATGATATCTGGGCAGGCTTTTTTGCAAGTTTTAGTTGCTGATACTCTTCTACTCCTTTTTGGATGGATTTCAGGTTTTGGGTTAATTCAGGTGGGACCAGGGTGGAAATGGCAATAAAAGCAGATGCCTTACCAGGATCAGAGCCAAAGGGTATAGCCGAAATAGTCCTTAAACATTCGCCTTGTGTGAGATTTTGTGAGATTGTATTGCTCAACAATCCTTTGGGGATGCCAGTTAATTCATTGCTGGTTAAAAGACCAAAATGGATATTGGTCAGCTCATTTGCAAGGGAGAGGCTGACACGCCTGGCATCGTTTGAGTATATTTCTACAGCATGGCGGTTAAATGCCCTCTGTATTACTTGAGTATATCGTGTCAGTTTTTTTTGGTTTTTTTTGTTTAGAAGGTTACGGGATTCAATCTGGAAGGCTGCCCTTTTAGCAATAAATTCATTTTTTTCTTCAATGTATTCATAAAGTTTTTGCCCCACAGCCAGTGAAGAGTTAAGAGTCTGCTCAACAGGAGCGTTAAACCAGAATGCAGTACTTGCTGAAATAAAATGGATGGAAAAAAAGAAGAGAACTGTTGTGGGAAGAAGTGCAAGAATAATAAAAGCCGTTATCAGCCGTGTTTTTAGTTTTGAACCAAAAATATTATTCTTTTTTTCATAATAGAGTTTTGCAAGATTTCTAAAGACAAGTAAAAGCAAGGCAAGCAGCAGTAATAAATTAGTGTTGATAAGTATAAACATTAATATTGTGCTGGATAGGGGTAAATCTCCACCAAAATTGGTGATTCTGGTTTCAATAAATGTCAGGATTCCGACTGTGATCAGGATGGCAAAAATCAGAAGTAACTCTTTTTTTTTTCTGGTTTGTTCGTCGTGTGAGTGTTTTGATTCAGCCATATTTATATTTTGGCAAGGTTAAGGTAAGGCATCAATTAAATTTAATAGATAAAATTAATTAAATACCAGTTGGTTTCAAAATCCCAGAAAGAGACAAAAAATAGAACATAGTGTAGCGACAGTGGCAGTGTCACTCTATCAAGTTTTGCCTTAATTCTCAGTTGATATTTATCCCCTTTAGTAAGCTGATTCAATGGCAGGATTTTTAAATTGTCAATTTCCGTCATCAAGGATTTGGCTTCCTTAAATGTTTGAACAATGACTGCATCTTTATCTTTCCAGGATCTTAATACTGAAAAATTTTTTTTCAATGCATTATACTTTAGCGTAGATTTGAATTGAATATCTGCTATTTTTTTGTCAAACCATGATCCTTGAGTTTTGTACAGGGAAACATAAAATGAAAAAGTGGTTGGAATTCCATTGAGTACTGCCTGATTTATTTTTGGTGTAAATGCTTTTTTAACATCAAAATATGTTAAAAGATCATCTCTTGTGTTTGCAAGTTTTATATTTTCTATCACAGCTTGATTCTCGGCCAGTGCCGTGGCAGGCAATAGAAAGAACAGCATAATGGCTATGGATATTTTCAATGTAATATTTGTTTTATGGAAGAGTGATCCTATCATTAGTAATAAAATATTTTATATTTTTGCCGGTCCTGTTTCCCAGGCATTCTTATTTTCTAAAAACTTTTTGATGAATAAATGATTCAAGGCATGTCCTGATTTATATGTGACAATATGACCCTGAATCGGCATGCCAAGGAGGGAAAAATCTCCAAGACTGTCCAGAAGTTTATGTCTGACAAATTCATCAGGGTATCTTAGCTCCTCTTTATTTAATATTCTATCTTTATCAATAACAATGGCATTGTCAAGACTTCCACCCCTGGCAAGGGAAAATTTTCTTAAAAGCTCCAGATCCTGGACAAATCCAAATGTTCTGGCCTGGCTGATTTCTTTGCCAAAACTGTTTTTTGCCCTGTCAAATATAATTTCTTGTTTTCTTATTAAAGGGTGGCTAAAGTCAATTTTACAAGTAATTTTAAATTTAGCTTCAGGGTATATAACAACTGATTTATCATTGTCTGTTACTTTAATTGGCTCTTTCACAATTATAAAATGCTGAGGAGCTGACTGTTTTTTAATACCTGCATTTTCAATGAGTTGTGTAAAAATCCATGCACTTCCATCCATGATGGGGATTTCATAATCATCAACTTCCACAAGGGCATTGTCTATACCAAGGCCTGCAAAGCTTGCCATTAAATGTTCAATGGTTGATATAATGGTACCATTGATCCCGAGAACTGTTGCAAGGCTTGTATCAACAACCATTTTGAAAATAGCAGGGATATCCTGGGTGCCTGGCAGATCAACTCTTCTAAATTTTATACCATGGTTTTCAGGAGCAGGTTTTATTGTAAGATTTATCTTTTTTCCTGAATGTAATCCTGTGCCTGAAACAGACACCTTTTGTGAAAGTGTTTTTTGTAAATAATATTTTGTCATGAACTTTTTATTACTTTTTTATTATAAATTCAAAAATTTAGTTTGCTATATATATCTGATTTTAATACACAAAGCAAATGAGGTTTTTTCCCAAAGATATTCAAACTTGTGTCTGAGCGAAAACCTGCTAATTTGTTCAAGTACAAGGCGGAAAAAAATTTTAACCACAGGCATACAAGTAGTATCCTGAGGATTAAAATTTTTTTCCAACGCCGTAATTGGGCAAATTAGCGGTTTTCGATTGGGCACAAACTATATAAAAAGGAGATGTTGTGTTAGCAAAGGTGGATTCATGTTCTTTAACAGGGCTTGATGGATTTATTGTTGAGGTGGAAGTGGATATTGCCTATGGACTTCCAGTATTTAATATTGTAGGTCTGCCTGAAATTTCTATCAGGGAAAGCAAAGAACGGGTTAAAACTGCCATTAAAAATTGTGGATATACTTTTCCCATGGAGCGTCTTGTGGTCAATCTTGCTCCTGCTGATATTAAAAAGGAAGGCACAGGTCTTGATCTGCCAATCGCCATTGGTATCCTTGTTGCATCAGAGGTAATACCCTTTGATAAAGTAAAAGAGTATCTTATCTCTGGTGAACTATCCCTTAATGGGAAAATCAAGCCTGTAAAAGCTGTACTTTCATATGCATTAACAGCCAAAGAGAAGGGATACAAAGGTATCATCATCCCTTTTGAAAACGCAGATGAAGCTGCCATGGTGGAAGGTATTGATGTCCTGCCTGTAAACAACCTGTCTCAAATTGTTGATTTTTTTACAGGTTTTACAAACATTGAAACACACAAGATAGATTCGGCAGGACAGATAGACTCCTGCGGCGTGGAGTATGGAATGGATTTTTCCGAGGTAATGGGTCAGCAGCATGCCAAACGAGCCATGGAAATAGCCGCAGCTGGATTCCATAATATTATTATGACAGGTCCGCCTGGATCGGGTAAAAGCATGCTTGCAAAACGTCTGGCAACTATTCTGCCTGAATTGACATTTAAAGAAGCTATTGATGTGACAAGAATTTATTCTGTTATGGGGCTGCTTGAAGACAAATTTCCATATAATTTGTCCAGACCCTTTCGATCTCCCCATCATACTATTTCCGATGCCGGTCTTGTGGGTGGCGGAGCAAAACCCAAGCCTGGAGAGATCTCTCTTGCCCATAATGGTGTATTGTTTCTTGATGAACTGCCGGAGTTTAAAAAAAATGTATTGGAGGTCTTAAGGCAACCCATTGAAGATGGAAAGGTTTCCATTGCAAGAGCTGGAATGAAAGCAACTTATCCATCACAATTTATGCTGGTTGCTGCCATGAATCCGTGTCCATGTGGATATTTGTCAGATCCCACAGGGAAATGTACCTGCACCCAGCCCCAGGTCCAGAGATACAGATCAAAAATTTCAGGGCCGCTTCTGGACAGGATTGATATTCAGATTGAAGTACCAAAAGTTAAATATAAGGATTTGTCCAATAATTTAAAGGTTAAATGTAAAACCAAAGGTGAAACCTCTTTTGAAATAAGAAAAAGAGTCAAAGAAGCCCGGAAATTACAGGAGACAAGATTTGAAAGATCAAGTATCTCCTATAATACAAGGATGCAATCCCGTCATCTGAAATCTTTTTGCAGCCTTAGTGCACAATGTGAGAAAATTCTTGAACAGGCGGTTAATGTTCTTGGTTTTTCAGCTCGAGCCTGTCACTCGGTGATCAGGGTTGCAAGAACCATTGCAGATCTTGAAAACAGAATGGAAATTAAAAGACATCATCTTGCTGAAGCTATTCAGTATAGAAGTCTGGACCGGTGACTATTATGAGACTTGCTGTTATATCAGATATTCATAGTAACCTTGAAGCGTTTCAGGCAGTGATGGATGATATATCAAAATTATCAATTGATGATACTGTTTCCCTTGGTGATAATATTGGATATGGAGCACAGCCCGAAGAGATTATTGAAAATTTAAAACACTATTCCATCACATCTGTACTGGGCAACCATGAACTTGCACTATTGGACAGTGATTATTTAAAAACTTTTGGCCCTTTTGCAAGAAAAGCATTAAAAATTAATAAAAAAAAATTATCTGACAAAGCTCTGAGATATATTGCAACCCTGCAACCATTCCTTGTTAGATATGGGTGCCGCTTTGTTCATGGAACTCCGCCGGATACCATTGCAAGATATATCTTTAATGAATCAAAGCAAAGACTAATCAATATAATGACACGGTTGAAACAAAAAATTACTTTTGTGGGACATACACACCAGCTGGTCATATATGGACTTGACCATGGTGTATTAAAAAAGAAAAAATTATTAAATTGCAGACTTTCTCTTGCAAAATCCATGAAATATATTATAAATACCGGTAGTGTTGGACAGCCACGTGACAGCTACAATGAAGCCACGTATATTATATGGGATTCAGACCGATATACAATTGAACCAAGGTTTGTTCCCTATGATTACCACAATGCTGCAAAAAAGATTAAAAAAGCAGGCATACCAGAACAATATGCTGAGATATTGAGAAACCAAAAAGGAGAACTTAATGCACAAATTACTAAATGACAGCCCAGGAGAACAAATTATGCTTCTGGGTAATGAAGCAATTGCAAGAGGTGCCATTGAAGCTGGAGTGGCTTTTGCCACTACCTATCCTGGTACGCCATCTTCTGAAATATCTTTGAATCTTTTCCAGATGTCCCAGGAAACAGATTTGTATTTTGAATACAGTACCAACGAAAAAGTAGCATTGGAAGTTGCAGCAGCAGCTGCTAATTCAGGACTTCGTACTTTCTGCATGATGAAGCATGTTGGATTGAATGTTGCGGCAGATCCTCTTATGACTCTGGCCTATGTGGGCGTTACAGGCGGGATGGTTATCCTTACTGCTGACGATCCTTCCATGTTTTCAAGCCAGAATGAGCAGGATAACAGATATTATGCCAAATTCGGCAATCTGCCAATGCTTGAACCCTCTTCAGTGCCTGAAGCCAAAGAGATGATCAAATATGCATTTGATCTTTCAGAACAACTCTCTCAACCAGTTTTGCTGAGAACTACCACAAGGATCAATCACTCCAATGCCTTTGTAACTTTTGATGACATAAAACCAAGGCAAACCAAAGGAGAATTTGTCCGGGAACCTTCAAGGTGTGTAACAGTACCGGCTGTTTCGAGACAGCTCCATGCCAAAGTTCTTGAAAAAATGAGCAAAGCACAATCCATTGGTGAAACATCTCAATTAAATATAGTTGACGGATCAGGCAAATTTGGTATCATCACAAATGGTGTAAGCTTCCATTATGCACAGGATGCAGTCAAAGATCTTGGTATTGAAGATAATACAAAGATTCTGCGTCTTGGGTTTTCCAATCCAATGCCTGAAAAACTCATAAAGGATTTCCTAAAGGATTGTGAAAAAGTCCTTGTCATTGAAGAGGGCGAGCCATTTATGGAAGAAGCTGTGAAAGCTTTTGCCCAGGAAGATGGCATAATAATTCCCATTAAAGGAAAATCTGAAAAACTCTTCTCACGTCTTTATGAATATGATCCAGCCATGGTAAGGGAAAAGACAGCCCTCTTTTTTGGTGTTGATTATACTCCATCTAAAAACCTTGAAAATGCAGATGTTCCTGAAATTCCCATGCGGCCGCCAAATCTTTGTTCCGGCTGTTCACACAGGGCAACATTTTATGAGGTAAAACAGGCAGGCAAGGAAATGGATATTATTTGCCCCACTGATATTGGCTGTTATACCCTTGGTTTTCTGCCTCCTTTAAGTATGGGAGATTTTGTTATCTGCATGGGATCTTCAGTGAGTTCATCCTGTGGATTCAGCCAGGCAACAGACCAGAAAGTGGTCTCTTTTATCGGAGATTCAACTTTTTTCCATTCAGGCATAACAGGGCTTGTTAATGCAGTGTTTAACAACCATAATTTTACCCTTGTTATTCTGGAAAATGATATCACAGCCATGACAGGACATCAACCCCACCCAGGTGTTGATATGGAAAGATTCGGCCTTGACGGATTTGGCAGGGTTAACATTGAACAGCTTGTAAAAACCCTTGGTGTGAAACATGTTTCCATAGTTAAACCATTTAAGGTGAAAAAGAGTATTGAAACAATTAAAGAGGCGCTTGAATATAAAGGTGTTTCTGTAATTATTTCCCAGGAGCCCTGTGCACTGTATGCAAAGAGTCTGAAACTTCTCAAACCACGTGCATTTACGGTTTCAGACAAGTGTGTTGACCACAGAGACTGTATCAATACCATTGCATGCCCATCTTTTTTTATTGAGGACAACAAAGTTAAAATTGATGCTGATACATGTGTGGGATGTGCTGTGTGTGCCCAGATCTGCCCTGAAAATGCAATCAGACCGTTAAAAAAAGGATAATATAAAAATGGAAACAACAAGATTAATAATCGTAGCTGTGGGAGGTCAGGGAAATCTACTGGCATCCAAGGTTCTTGGAGAGGCTGCACTGATTTCCGGCGTGCCTGTCAGGATGAGTGAAATACACGGGATGGCTCAGCGTGGCGGTGTTGTTGAATCTGCCATTGTTTTTGGTGATGCAACAAGTTCAATTATTTCAGATAATGAAGCTGATATCCTTCTCGGGTTTGAGCCTTCTGAAACATTAAGAGCATTAAACAGATGCAGCAAGAATACAAAAGTCATTACCAATACAGCAACTCTGCCCCCTTTTACAGTATCAATCGGCAAGGGTGTTTATCCTGATGTTGAAAATATTAAAGAGCTTATCAGTGATAAATGTGCAAGCCTTGTTGCCATTGATGCAATGAAACTTGCAAAACAGGCAGGAAGTCCAATGAGTGTCAATATTGTTCTTCTCGGCGCTCTTGTGCAGTCAGGAACTCTTGGATTTACCAAGGAAAATGTCATAAAAGCCATTAAATCAAGAACCAAAAAGTCTTTTCTTGATAAGAACCTTGAAGCTTTTGAATTGGGATTTCAAGCTGCGCAGAACTACAGCGCTTAAAAAATGATAAAAAAAACAAAAATAATTCAGATAATTAATGGTCCTAATTTGAATATTCTGGGAAAAAGGGAACCTGAAATCTATGGTTCCCTCTCCCTTGATCAGATTAACAGTGATCTTGCACAAAATGCAGAACCTCTGGGGCTGGAGCTTGATTTTTTCCAATCCAACCATGAGGGTGCTATTATAGATAAAATCCATGAAAATTTTAATGCTAAAATTGATGGCATTATTATTAATCCCGGAGCATTAACCCATACCAGTATTGCCATCAGAGATGCTTTGCTTTTATTTTCCTGCCCGATTATTGAAATACATCTCTCCAATATCTACAAAAGAGAAGCTTTCCGTCATAAATCTTTGCTTGCAGATATTGTTACAGGACAGATTTCAGGCTTTGGATCCTATGGATATCAAATGGCATTAAATGCAATGGCAGACATGATTTAATTAGTGCCGATCGAAAACCGCTAATTTATTCAGGCACTAAGTGTTTTGCTGGATTTTACACAGACCCTGAGATCAAATTGTTTATATTTTAATTGAATCAAGCACCTGTTTTATGAATATTTCATGACTCCAGGAATCGTCATGGGTGACACCGAGTCTTACCACCACCAGATCTCTTGAAGGGATGACTGCCACTATCTGGCCGTTAAAACCTCCGCAATAATAAAGATCATCCGGAAGTGAGGGAAACTTACGATTCTCAGGATTATCCCTGTCACCAGAATTCAGCCAAAAATGGGCACCATATTGTCCCATGGGGGCTTCGGGCGTTGGCTGAGTTGAATAGTCGACCCAGCCTTTTGGCAGGATTCTCTCATTACCCCAGATCCCATCATTTTTTAAAAGCAGGCCAAAACGTGCCCAATCCCGTGCTGTAGCAAACATATAGCTTGAGCCGACAAAAGAACCTGATGCATCAGGTTCAATTACAGCAGAAAACGCTTTGATTCTATTAAAAAGGCGTTCTCTTGAAAATTTATAAAAAGATGCCAGGTTGCCGTCCACCCTTTTTGTGATAATTTTTGCAATTATATTGGTAGTACCACCTGAATAGTACCATTGTGTATCAATATCAGAGATGAGGGGCTTTGCTGCAGCAAAATCAGCCATACTCTTGCTGGCATAAAGCATATATGTTACATCTTTAAACGGAGCATAAATCTCTTCAAATTCAAGACCGGTTGACATTCGAAGCATCATATCAAGAGTAATTTTGCTTCTTGGATCATCTGGGGATTTCCAGGCATCAACCTGAACTGGAATGCTGATATCAAGACCCTGATCTTTTACAAGGATACCAACAAGAGTATTAGTAACACTTTTGGCCATGGACTAGCCAAGAAAAGGGGTGTCTTTGTCAAATCCAGGTGCATATTTTTCGGCAATCACCTGGTTTCCCAGGACCAAAACAACTGCCTGGGTGTTTCGCTTTGTGTCAGGGCCCGGCTCTATAAAAGCATCCTCAACAACTTTTTTTATTTTTTCTCTATCCACTTGTTCCGGCAGATTATCAAGTTTGACAGTGCTGCCATTGGGCCAGTCGGCACTGCTTCTTTGAAATTTAAAAAGTGAAATATTCCTGGTCTGTTCTAAGAGTTCTTCTCTGGTGGTATCAATTGCCAAAATACATCCACACCCTTCACGATAAACTGCTGTCATGGGTTTCCAGAAACCAAATGCCTTTGATGTTACTGTTTTGTTTTCATAATCCACACTGGATCTGATAGGTCGAAATAAAGGATGGGTGGGCTTAATATCATTTTCAAATACCAGATCCGGGTTACGGTCAGCAAGGAAGACCTGGGAACAGATATATTTGGCTGAATACCCTGTTCCAATTACCAATGCATCGTTGAAAAATAAACACCAAATCCAATACTGATGATAACAACAGCCGAGATAATCCATTTTAATTTTCTTATCATGATGCTCCTTTAAAGCAAATATAATAATTTTAGATACTGTTCAGACACAGTATCAGTACACTGGGAAAAAAACAAACAGATTTGGGATGAAAGCTCAGGAGTTTTGGTTGGTATATCTCCAGTTATGTTTAATAAAGAATTGGTTTATTTGGTTTTAATTTTTCCTATATATTTGATTTTCAAATCTGAGGATAGAAAGTTTGTCGATACCATATGTGGTATTCGGAGAAGTTTTATAAAAGCAAGTCTAACACGTTATAGTGCTCACCACCGTCTTGATGCTGAACGTCCAGCACTTCTTTTGGAAGTTGTCGCTCAATTGAAAATTTTGCTCGTCGCTATTTTTATACCATATAAAAAATTGAGTTTTTCCGATTTTTTCGACTCTATTATTATTATCCTTATGGAAACTGCCATAAGGTGTTTAGATTATCAATGATACCAGATCAAATCTTTATGAAATTTTTAGGCGTTGACCTCTGGCTATAGTCTTGATTTGTCAAATTAGGTTTGTCACAGAAACTATGATTCACTATTCTGCCGGCTATGATGGAATCCCATGAGAATGGAAAAAAGAGCAGCAAGTGTACAAAACCCTGATATAAGGCAGATGGGTAATAATCCAAAATTAGACCAGATAATGCCCCCGAGGAATGCCCCTGCAACTCTTCCCACTCCTGCAACTGCAAAAAAAGCTGCCATGGTGGATGCCCTTAATTCTGGCACAAGTTCTGTCGAGAGGCTCATGGCAGTAACAATGGCAAATTCAAAGAAGAAAAAAACAAGGAAAAGGCCTGTGATAACATAGGGTAGACCTATATTTAGAACAGGCAGAAGAAAATATGCCCCGGCGCAGAGGGATACTCCAATAATAATAGATTTTTTCAATCCGATCCTGTCAGCAAACAAAACTGTGAAGCCTTCGCCAAGGATTTCAGAAAGCCCGATAAAAACAGTTCCAAAACCAATGGCAGTTAGAGAAAGATTATAGGATTGCTCCAGCCATGCCCCGTAAATTACAAAAAGATTGTCATTGCCAAGGCACATGAAAAATATAAAGGATAATATACCCAGGACTTTTCTCTCTTTGATAATGGTTTTCCAGTTTGACAGCATCAAAGTTTTACTCTTGGATGGTGTGTTACTTTTTTTATCCTTTGGCATTATTTTCAAGATGATGAAAAAACAAATTAGAGAGAATCCTCCAATGATAAAAAAAGGTGTCTGCCATGAAAACCGTTCAATAATAACACCGGAGAGGGGAATGCCGATGAGAGTTGATCCTGCCCAGGCAAGTTCCGTAATTCCGATAACCTGTCCTCTTTTTGCAAAGGGAACAAAACTGGCGATAAAAGCCTGAATACTGGGGTCAAATATGCTTTTGCCAACTCCTGTAATGAAAAGCGAGATCACAAAGAGAGAGTAAACAGGGATCAATCCAACAGCAAATGTGCCAATGGTTAACAATGCCAGAGAAAACAGCATTAAAATCTTATATCCGTATTTATCTGCAAAACCTGCTCCAACAGGCCCTAACAGGGATGTTGCCTGGTTAACAGCAATAACAGATGTAATGGCGGAAAGATCTACATTCAAGCCCCGGGCAAATTCAGGTGCAAAGGGATAAATCAGTCTCCGGGTGATATTAAATAAAAATTTTGTAAACGTTGCGACACATATAAAGCTTGTAAATTGTTTTGAATTGCCTGTCATCAGGTTTATAAAGTTGCAAGAAGTCTGAATTTGTCAAAAATCAACAAAAGACCAATGACTATGAGCAGGATACCTGAAGCTTTATTAAGTGCTCCGATAAATCTGGTTGCCCGTTTCATGATTCCAATAATGGAATTGATAAAAAAAGATATTATAATAAATGGAATGGCAAGACCGGCAGAGTAAACAGCCAATAGAGAAACCCCTTTAAGAACTGTATCCTGATTACCGGCAACAATTAAAATCGAGCCCAGCATGGGACCTATGCAGGGGCTCCATCCAGCACCAAAAGCCATGCCGATTAAAAAAACACCCATAAGATGTAAAGGCTTTTCTTTAACATGGATTTTTTTTTCAAAATTAAACCCTTTGATGTTGATAATTCCAAGAAGATGAAGGCCGAAAACAATAATAATGGAGCCTCCGAGATATCGGACAACCCAGGAGTATTTTGAAGCAAATCCACCGAGAAAAGATGCAGAAGCTCCAAAAAGAATAAAAATAAAGGAAAATCCAGCCACATAAAAAAGTGTGGATATAATAACTTTCTTCCTGACCTCTTTTTTGTTTTGAGTTAATTCATCAAGGGTTAAGCCTGTAATAAAAGAGAAATATGCCGGTATCAACGGCAGAATACAGGGGGAAAAAAATGAGAGCAGCCCTGCAACAAGAGCTGCTGAGTAGGTTATATTTTCTGTAAACACTATAATTAATCCTTATAAAATCGTATTTTTATTTTTATACTGCCCGTTCCAGGATACAGTATCAAATATTTTCATTAACCTGATATTCTATCCATTTTTTTGGAACTATCAAGGTCGACAATTTTTATTTTATGAACCCCATATTATACCAGTGGTGAGCAGAATATGTGTTAGAAGGATTAACGCGACATTTTTTCCCATGAACGGAATTAGATCAGGTATGGAATTGAATTTTTTTTTCACTCCAAGAAAAATATGAAATGCGGGTATTATGCATATCAGACTGATAAGGCTTTGCAAGGGAAGAAGATTTAACAGCCAGCCTGCAATAATAGAGAAAAAAGCCAATAGCCAAAAAGAGCCGTAAATATTTACACAGGTTTTTTTGCCCACTGCAATGGGAAGATGTTTCCTGCCAAATTCCCTGTCCGCATCAATATCAGGAAACTGGTTTAATAAAAGAAGATTGCATACAAGGAAAAAGGGCACCATGGATATTATAAATGATGTCCATGAATAAAGGCCGGTTAAAACAAAATTTGTTCCCATTACCATTAGATGTCCAAATCCTATGCCTGGAGCAATAAGGCAAAGCAGAGGGTTTTTGTTTAGCCATTTTGTATATGTCACTATAATCACCATCCCAAGTAATCCAAGAGGCAGAAGTCCCCATCCTGAGATATAGATAAAGTAAAAACCTGTAATAGTGGTGATTATCAGAGAAACCACTCCTGTAATCAGGGCATAATGAGCTTTTTCAGGGTTTTCAGGAAGGGTTTTGCTGCCTCCGCTGAAAGGAGTCGGTATGGTTTTAAAATCAAGTCCGGTTTTAAAATCATCGTATTCATTCAATGCATTGACGCTGATATGGGATAGAACCGCTCCAATAAGGATAAGCAGCAAATGTAATAAATTTATGGTGTTTCCTGTATATAAAGCTGATGCTGCACCAAGGATTACACAGGTTGGAGGCAAAACAAGAAATGGTATGCGCATGGAACCTAATGTGACACTTTTAATATTGTCTTTCATAAATTTGTATCCAGAAATTCTGAAATAACTTTGACTTTACCCATTGACCTGTTAGTGTATTTTATTTCCTTTTTCATATATTTTTTTCTATTCCGCCATTAATGGCTATTCAATGTGTAATTTCTGAGCCAGGTTTTCGCCATGCCAAATGTATAGAGCCAATAGTGGTATAGAACCGCTACGCATTCCATGAGAAATCCAAGGCTTATGATAAATTGGAACACCTCGTGGTCGCGGCAACCAATCCTCCTCCCCCTGTATCCAAAATGCCTGTGAATTATATGGTACATATACTTCCTCTGCTTCGTGGCTGTGCTTTGGATATTCAGTGTTGGGCCCAAGTAACAAAAATCCACAAGCGATATCTTCGCTTGCAACGGGTCCGCGTGACCCAATTAATTCTGTCCAGCCGTAGTTTTCTAAAAAAGCCTCTCCGAAATCTTTTGCTGTATACGTTTGTCCCCAGCTAAGATCGTCTGCGCAGGATTTGAGCGTTTTTATTGCATTTGCACTTTTTTCATTCGGATATACATCAATTTCAGGCAAATATGAAAGAACAGGGAGGTGCCGACGGGAAACCTTTCTATTTTTAAATGGTTTTGAAGGCCATTTTTTTAAAAATACAGATAGGCAATGATCATCGATGCTTATTAGATAATCGAATAAAATATCAATTAATGCCATTGCATGGTTTTCATTCATTTAATAACTCTCGATACTTCAATAGTTAACGTCAATTATCACAGGCTGGCCGTGGCATAAGCAATCAACTTGGAGCCGCAGCATTGAACGTGGAGTGACCTCTTAAAAACGCACGGGATAGCCAGTCCGGTGCATAAAATTGATAGCTGATACATCATTTTGAATCTCTCAACATGCCTGCTGCAAAGAAATCGGATGCTAACTGCTGCATGAACTTGACGGCTGGCCCACCAACCTTGAAAACAGGAAGGTTCCCATCTTTTGAAAGAAATACTTCTTGATGGGGAAGACGAGCCGAGTGATTCGAGACAATGAACAGCCAGAATAATCCGCCAAAAACGGCTCGATAGGCCGAGTGACCGTCTATCTTCGTGGGGATACTTTCAGGTGGATAAACAAATTGCTGCATTAGTTCTTGGCTCAATGTCGGTAACATCAGAATTGAGCCGTATTCATAAACCTCTCCAGGGCGGTTCTCGAATAGCATCTTACGAAGCCTCTCGGTATGAGGCCCCAAGTTGATCCTGTGTACCTCTGGTCTGCTCGTGATGGAGGCTCGCCAAATTAAGGACATTTGGAATAGTTTAAAAGGTGTATATTGCAGATCCGAAAATACAACAGCTCGATCATCCTCAACCACTTTTAGTGACAGATCATAGAAAACATCTCGAGCGTACCCTTCCCACTTGCTAAACCGCTGTTCGCATTCATGGCATAAAAGTCTTTGATAAATCCCTTTTGGGCGTGTGCCTCTTCTCATGTTCACATCTGTGGAAAGAACAAAGAAGCGATGATTATCGTCATACAGCGGTTTGTAAAGCCATTCTGGGAAGATATGAGACTCCCTCAGTAGCCTCCTGTCCTTCTTGCATAATCTACACACCATGTGTTCTCACAATCACTTTAAACCTATAATGAAATACTGTTCGAAAGGTCACATCCTTAGGGTTGCTGATCCCGAACAGCACGAAAAATTGTATCCATGGCTCTTGTAAGTTGAACAGACACTCGTTGCCATGCTATGCGTGCGGCTTTGTCTCCCGACGAGTAACCCCACATGTTGAATTCTCTATGCTCTGCTACAATAGGCAGGCTAAAATTTATTGGCTTTATACCCCGGTGGTCCTGCACTTCAAGATCAATCCAGGCGGCACCATTCCACCAGCCTTCACCGGAAAAAGATCCTGCAAACAGTGTCTGTTGGGCCGATATGTTACCCACGACGGTCCCCCATGAGCCGATGGCACTACCCTGCGCTGAACTCACGGCATCCGCAAAGGCCACTGTAGAAATTAGGCGACTTCCAAAGATGGCTCCTAAGGTGACAAGCCGAACTCGCACCGCCACACGACCTTGTGGTATTTTTGTAAAGTAGCTACTCCATTCAATCGAAGAACCGTAAATCCGTTTCAAATCTTCTTGTAGTTGTGCCGCTGCGTCTTTTGGTTCCTGGCTTGCTCTTCCATCAAAAACCGCACAAAGAACCGGCGGTTTTAAATCAAGCCCACTCCTTGGGGAGTCAGATAGCGTTGGGGCGATGTGACGTTCTGTAGCGCACCCGCTAATTCCGGCCAAAACAATGATCGCTGCCATAGTGATCCACAGATGTTTGATTTGCACTTTGCTTCCTCCAGCTAACAGTATTAATAAATAGAAAAAAATCTATATATCACCTATATACAATGGAAAAATTTTCTATTTATTATAATAATTTGATCAAAACACAGAAAAATTACCATTGATTTTTCTTTTTTTCTTCGTACAAGATAAAATCATGGACGTCAATCAAAAGTTTTCACCTCAATGTATCGTGGATTGGAAATAATACCAATATTTCGCTTATTATCATTGTAGCGGTAAAGCTTTCAAAGGCCTGCTACCGCTTCCAGTGCAGGTGGTTTAACTTTGTGGGCGCATTTGGGTTTTGCTTACAGGTTTTGATTGGTGAAACGGTTAAGCCGCCAAATTGTTTGAACGAAGAATGAGTGAGTTTTTGGCGGCCAGTGGAGCCAATCCTAAAACCTGTTGCAAGTTCCAACTAAGCGCCCACAAAGTTAAAACACCGGAACGGGTCAAAGAGAACCGGTCAAAGAGAGAAAATTTTTTATAACAAATATTCAGATCATTGTACTTAATTTTGTTAAAAATTTATCAAGCCTTGTGGCAGAAATTTTTACAGCTGTTTTAATCTCCGGGGCAAACAGAGATATCTTATACTCCTCAAGAAGCCAGAAAAATTCTTCTATCTTTTGTGATTTTTCCAGTGTTGATCTCTGGGAGAGAGAAGATAGAAGGCTTTCCAAATATCTGTTGTATTTTGTAAGCTGCAGTATCTTTTTTTCTTCCTTCACAGGATTATCAGCAGCTCTTTGTGCTCTGATTGCGATACAGGCTATATAGCGGTTAAGGTTTGTGATTCTTTCGTATGTATAAATATCGAGAAAATTATGCGGAGCAAGGTTTTTTAAATTTTTGAAAAGATCTGAAAGAGTGATAAAAGTTTTTCTCTTTTTCTGGTGCTGCAAAGAGAGTTTTTGTATTAGCTCAAAACATGTTTGATACTCTTTGCCGATTTCAAGAGTGGTTCTGATAAATTTTTGTCCGCTGTTGTACAAATTTTTTAACTCTTTTTGCCCATGATTTGTAAACTCTTTTTTTGTCCTGATATTTTTTGCAAACAGGGTATTGGTGATCAGATTAAACAGAGAGTGCTGAAATTTTGCCTGTCCGCTGAAAAAAAGTGCTATCTGTTTTATTCCGGCAGAAGTATTGATATCTTTTTTTAGGGCTTTGAAGTTATCTGGACAGGTGGTTTGAAAAAGCTTGTTTACTCCCTTAATATGAGAATCAAATGCCTCCTGCTTTGATTTGAACAATCTTAAGGATAAGACTTGTTGCATTGCGCTCTTTGAGGCATGGCTGCTGCCTTTTCCGGTGTCAGTTTCAATCTCAATTTTTAAACCAGGATACTTTTTTTGTGAGAAATTTTTTCCTGCCACCTCCTTATCAATGGAGTTAACAGTAATAAATTCTTCAAGGTCTTTGAAATTCCACCCTTTTATATTGGTTTTTTCATACTTTTTTCTAATTTTATCAAAACTGTTATCTGCCGTAGGTACAGATACACCTGCAAATTCATCCAAAACTCTATTGTCACGTAATGCTTTGATTTCCCTGCCTTGTTCATCCCTGATGGAGATTCTCATTTTCAGATGGTCGGGAAGATCTCTGTCTGACCATTGAGTGGCAGGGATCACAAGGTTAAACCGCTTTTGAATAAAGGTGGAAAGCATTGAAAACAAAGGTTTGTCTTGTTGCAGCATCTCCTTTGCAATAATTTTTGCATTTTGAGAAACCGGAACAAGCTTTACCCGCTGTTTTTTGGGAAGAGCTTTTATAAGAGCTGCAATTTTTTTTTCAAAAAGCCCGGGAACCAGCATGTCTACTTTATGTTTTGAGACGCCTGTGGCAGAATCTACAGGAATTTTTATGGTAACCCCATCTTTTTTAGATCCAGGCTTGAATTCATATTCAAGCTTAAATCTGCCCTGTTCCATTTCAAGGGTATCAGGAAAGAGAGATAGTGCATTATCATCAATTGAAGATTTTTGAAGATCCTCTTTTGTCATTTTTAAAAAATCTTCGCTTTTCTGATCTTTAATAAATTTTGAAAAAGTTCTGATATTAAAAAATGGTTCTGGAAGTTTTGATTGATAAAACATATACATATCATCTTCAGATGCCAGAATATCTTTTTTGCGCTGTTTATGTTCAAGGGTTTCAAGCTCTTCAATAAGCTTTAGATTGTGATTCATAAATTTAAATTTTTGATTAATTTCACCCTGCACCAGAGCATGGCGGATAAATATCTCTCCTGACTCTTCAGGGTTTATGGAACCATATGCAATTTTGCGATTGCTTACAATGATAAGCCCGAACAAGGATACCTGCTCATTTGCAACAACTTCACCTCTCTTCTTTTCCCAGTGAGGATCGGAATATGTATGTGTGCACAGATCTTTTCCTATATGTTCAAGCCATTCAGGATCAATTTTTGCCACACTTCTTGCAAAAAGCTGGCTTGTTTTTACAAATTCGGCTGCCACTATCCAGTTCCCGGCATTGTTAAAAAGCCCAGAACCGGGAAATATCATTGCCTGCTGACCTTTGGCAGCATTAAAAATATTTTTCTCTTTTTTATGGGCAATATTGGCAAGGTATCCATATAAGAGGCATTGATGCAATGCTATGTACAAAGCTCCTCCGATATCAAAAGCTTTATCCTTCATCCCTTTGCTGCCAACCTGATCCGGGATTTTTTTATTCCCTTTTATTCCATGCTCTTTTAAGATTCTAATGATTTGTCTGTGGATTTCACTCCACTCTCTTAAACGTTTAAAAGAGAGGAAATGGTCCCGGCAGTATTTTTTAAGTTTTGACCTGGTTTTTAATTTTTTTTCAGCTTTTTTATATGCATTCCAGATATTTAAAAGGGTGATAAAATCAGAAGCCGGGTCTTTGAACAATGCATGTTTTTGATCAGCTGCCTGGGATTTTTCAGCAGGGCGCTGTCTTGGATCTGCAATGGCAAGGGCGGTTGTAATTACACACGCCTCTTTTAAACACCCTTTTTTATCAGCTTCAATTAGAATCCTGGACAATTTTGGATCAATGGGCAGTTTTGCCATTATTCTGCCTATTTTTGTGAGGATATATTTTTTTTGTTTTATCTTAACGGCACCGATTTCAACAAGGGTTGCAAAACCATCCTTAATACTTCTATGTGCAGGCCTGTCAATAAATGGGAAAGTTGAAACATCTCCAAGATTCAAAGAGATCATCCTTAATATGACTTCAGCAAGATTGCTTCTTAAAATTTCCGGTGAGGTGAAAAAGGGTCTTGTAGCAAATTCATCTTCATCAAATAGTCTTATGCAGACCCCGTTTTCAACTCTGCCGCATCTTCCAAGCCGTTGATTTGCAGAAGATTGGGAAATAGAGCTGACAGGCAGTGCAGTAGTTCTTGTCCTTGGTGAATAGTTAGGAATTCTTGCAAGTCCTGTATCCACAACAAATTTAATTCCCGGAATTGTCAAAGAAGTTTCAGCCACATTGGTTGCAACAATGATTTTTCGTCCCACCTGCCTTGAAAAAATCTTAGATTGTTCCTTTGCTGAAAGTCTTGCAAAAAGAGGCATAACATTGACACCGGGATGATTATGCCCCCTGATTATTTCCATGGTGTCACCAATGTCCTGCTCTGTTGGCATGAAAACCAGAATATCACCGGATCTTTGTTTTAAAAGAAGCGTGTTTACAGCATCGGCAGCAGCTTCAACATAATTTTCATCTTCAAGATTTTCGCCTTCATCTTTATTGTTTGAAAAAGGCATGTAATTTGTTTCAACGGGAAACATCCGTCCGGATACCTCAATGATGGGTGCATCATCAAAGGCTTTGGAAAATTTTTGGGTATCAATGGTAGCCGAAGTTATTATAAGTTTCAGATTATCTCTTTTTTTGACAAGACGTCTTAACAGCCCAAGGGTAAAATCAATATTCAGGCTTCTTTCATGGGCTTCATCCACAATAATGGTATCATAGGCATTTAAAAATCTGTCACTCTGGGTTTCAGCAAGCAAAATACCGTCAGTCATCATTTTAATAGAGATATTGCCGCGGGCTTTATCATCAAATCTTATTTTATAACCAATTGATTGACCAATATTCTCGCCTAATTCCTGGGCAATTCTTCTGGCAACATTTATTGCTGCAATACGTCTTGGCTGGGTACAGCCGATCATGCCTTTAATCCCGCGCCCTGCTTTAATACAGAATTTCGGGATCTGAGTAGTTTTACCAGACCCTGTTTCCCCGGAGATAATCACAACTTTATTGTTCTTTATTGTCTCTATTATTTCATCTTTTTTCTGGGTGATGGGCAGATCTGGATTGAATTTTATATTTAAAGGTCTGCTTAAAGGCCTTTTGATTCGTTTTTGTCTGTTCATAACAGAACATAATATAATCCAGGCAATATTTATAGAGCAACCTTTTTTTTATATATACCAGTATCCAATGATTGAAGTTACTGACAGCCATGGGACTAAAAATTCAGGCAGGTTCATATTGACCCTTTTAATTCATCATCATTTCGCTCAGCTTCAACTTCATGAATCATATCAATATTATGGAGGATTAAAAGTTCTTCTTTTGTATCCGATCCTTTTAACATATTGATGCCCGAAGGGGCCCAAATGCCTGAACCACCACAATATTCAATTCCTTCAAGGCTGTGCAGCCCTACCGCATTTGCAGCCATGATCCAGACCTGGTTTTGAAAGGCAAGGGTCGGCATGATCATGTTCCAGAGAAATTTATTGTATGACTCCTCTTTTATATTTAGCCCCTTGTACTCTCGTTCCCCTTGTTTTCTCCAGGCAGCATTGACAATTAGCGCATCCACTTTTTTACTATTGACGAGTTTCTGGGCAAGTCTGGGAAAATAGATATCCCAGCAGGTCAGGAATCCAAATTTTCCCCACTCTGTCTTAAGCACCAATGTATCATTTATACCTTTTGATACATATTCTTTCTCAAACCGGGACAGATAGGTCTTTTTATAAGTTCTTTCCTGATCAAAATAATTGCCGGTCTGGTCCAGAACAAAGCTGATATTAAAATATTTATTCGTATCTTCCCTGTTTTGAATAAGACCGTTAAACACAATATACTGCAGGGTTTCGTTTACATATAACCGGACAATCTCGTCAAGTCAGTCTGTCAATTGATCCAGGCAGACCCTTTCCATATAGAGCCTGCACTCTTTTTCAGGTTTTCAGAAATATCCGGAAAGGCAGTATTCAGGGAAAATCACAAGATTTATTTTTTTTTCAGAGAACAGGTTTAAGGCTTTAATAATGCTGTTTTTATTTCCCTCAGGGTTTCTGGTTTTTGGATTGATATTGGCAATTCCTATAGAAATATTTTTCAAATTTTCAGAAAAATATTTTTCAATTATCATAAACCCCTCATCATCTTATTTTATTTATGATATAATACATAAATCAAACAATTTATCCAGCCTTTCTTCCCGGTCAAAATTCCAAATGTGATCTATCAGGAGTTCTGCTTTAATTTTTCCTATCACAGGAGATGACAACCATAAAAATTTATTCTCAAGCTCCAGATCTGTCGGCAATGTACTATGGGTGTCCCATCTTGCAGACATCACGCCTGATGAAAACACACCTCCCCTGGTAGTAGTTAGCTCAACTTCTGACTCGGCCCTGGCCGGGAATTCTTTCTGGAACCGTTCTTGGGCAATGATTTGTATTTTATCCATCATCAGATGGATATTTTTATCCAAAAGTCTTGGAGCCAGTACCTGTGCCGGGCCGACCTCCCTGTCCAAAAGGGCGGCAGCAATGGGAAAAGCAATATTGTATTGTGCTTCTTCAGTATTTTGAGGATAATTTGTACTTAAGGTGGCTGACTCTTCAAATGTAAACACTTTGATCTGTTTTATATCTTCAGGGTCAAGACAATTTTTTGCCATGATTTTTAAAGCACCATCCACTCCGGGTTGGGCCCACCGGCAGGCACAATAGGGTTTGAAATAGAGGTTCATGATTTCAAAGACCCTGCCTAAAGAGTGAATCCATTCCGCTTCAGGAGACTCATTAAAAATCGGATATATACCGGTAAACCCCTTGTCAGCCATCATCACAGACATTATGGCCACCATACATCCCCACCCAATACTGTCTTTTCCCATGCCCGGCAGCTCAATGCATTTCATCATGGGCGCAATGGGAGCATGATATTCAGCTGCACCCAGAGCGTTATAAAGTTTTTCCCGGGAAAGCCCTAAAAGCTTTCCTGCAGCAGCAGCCCCTCCAATGGCACCCCAGCTGCCGGAAGAATGGTATGTCTCATACCTTGCATGCCGAATCACCCCAGCCCGGATGGCCACTTCATAGCCGACAACCAGGGCGGTTAAAAATTTTTTTCCCGTAATATCGGTACCCATTTCTCCTGCAGCCAGAATGACAGGAAGGATGCATGCACCGGGATGACCTTTTACATTTCTATATCCGTCATCTATATCCAGGGCATTATTGGCAAATCCATTGACAAGGGTTGCCCCTGTTGCCGATAGTTTATTTCCTTTGACCAGTATGGCTGCTTCATCCCCTTTGAACTGTTCTTTGGCGAAATTGTTCATCAGAACTGCGACAGGAGTGCTGTGGCCAGCGATCAGGGCACCCAGGGTATCCAGCAGGCATCGTTTGGCCTGATGCTGAATATTGTCCGGCAATGTATCCCATTCAGCCTCCACGATAAAATCTAACGTCTGTTCATTTAGGTCCATACAAATTATTCCTCAAACTTTATCTATGAATTCAGCAAATCGCTCACCTGCCATGTATTTGTATTAAATCATCAGCAATATATTGAATCTTTCTCTGATTGCCCTGTTCATACATCATTCCCATTTTTTCAATAATCTTCAAAGATGCTTTATGCAATGTCCTTATCTGTTCCGTTAACAGGGGGCGATATTGGCCGCCCCGCATACCCATTAAAGTCATGATACTTTTCATTAATTTACTTTTTTTTGATTTAAAAATGTAACAAAAACTTTCATAATTAAGAATTTTTGTCAATGATAACTATTATACTCGAAACTGGATGGAACTTGACAATATTATAATAGACATGTAACCAATTTAGTAAGTTTTTAGGTTTAATGAAATACCAATGAGTCTATTGGAAAAAATGCAGCCACTTTAGATAAGACTATCAATAAACACTATTCTGAATTGAACGCCAAATGGCTATCTTGGATGAAAAATAGGTATTAGTATTGAAGAGTAAAAATGATATGATGATTTTAAAAAAAGGAAGAAAAAACCCCAATCAACATCTATTTGTTTTTTGTCCACATTGCGGTGAACAAACCTTGTCAACTGGCAGTTTAAAATCTTTTTCATGTAAAAACTGCAGTTTTAATTTCTATATTAATACGGCATCAGCCGGCATTGCCTTGATATTTAATGAAAATAATGAACTTCTGGTTACCCGAAGAAGATATGATCCGGCAAAGGGAATGCTTGATTTTCCAGGTGGATTCTCTGAACCCGGGGAAACCATTGAAGATAGCTTGAAAAGGGAAGTCAAAGAAGAGCTTGATCTTGATATTTCAAAGTTAACCTATTTTTCTTCGTGTCCAAATAAATACATTTATAAGCAAGTCACATATAATATCATTGATTTTGCATTTATCTGCAAGGTTAAAGGTTTTGACAAAATTAAAGCTCAGGATGACATATCTGATTATTATTTTATTGAATTATTAAAGATAGATAAAAATCAGTTTGGACTGGACTCACCTAAAATGATTATTGATCAATTATTAACCTCTTCTAAAATTGCAGATAAATTTAATTTTTCTGACAGACCCTAAATTTTTTAAGTTCCTTATTGATCGCTTAAGTGGCATTAAACTTTTGTTTGCGAAGTATTGATTGAATTACATTGTCGAGCTGCTGAAGGAAATATGATTCGTCACGCTTTTTCAGCGGGGGCGGCCCGCCTGTAATCTCTCCTGCTTCACGAAGTTCTGACAACAGATTTCGAGTAGCGACAATTCCTCCGATGTTGTTTTTGGTGAACTGCTTCCCCGTTGGACCAATTACCAGTGCGCCTTTCTTCAGGTAGCGGCTGGCAAGCGGAATATCTGCAGTGACCACTATGTCGTCAGATTGTACATGCCCGGCAATCCAATCATCTGCAGCATCAAATCGATCCTCTACAATTTTAAGTATGATCCATCGTTCATTCGGAACTCTCATCCTGGAGTTGGCAGTTAATGTGACATTTAGACGATAACGTTCTGCAACACGGTACACTTCCTTTTTTACAGGACACGAATCAGCATCTATAAATATGTGCAGCAAACCTAAATCCTCACATTCTCCCCTGTTCTAGGGAATATTTAATCATGCAAATCACAGGTTCAGTCCCTGTGTTTTCCTTGCTGGCAACCCTGGTAACCTAAAATGTAAGTGTTTTAATTTCCCATGATTCTTTGTTTTTCCTTTCGGCAAACCCTTGCGCATCTATGGTCTTACCGCCAAGGTCATAGGAGATAACAAATTTTCTTATGTAGTTGCCATCGTTATACTTATAGGTTTTTTCAGGAATGACAGTGATATGCATCTCTATCTCGGGTATCATACTCTTATACTGTACACCGCTTTTATAGTTTTCAAGTGCAGTATTAAGAACATTCTGATATATTGGATTTATAAGATTAGCTGTAAAGGCAGGGTTAGAGCCGGATCTATCATAAATAAGATTGCTCATTAAAATTCCTATTCCAACTAAAAAGATAAAGGATGCTGCCATGAGCATAAATTTATGACTGTATGCTTTTTTATGATCAGGCAGAATGATTTCATCCCCAGCCATTTCATTTCTGAAAAAAGATTTTGAATAGGCACAGGCTTTAGCATCATTAATTATAAATGTTTTTATATCATCATCTTCATCAATGATTTTTTCAACATCGTTCATTTCAACATTTGACAATTCACCATCCAGGAACATGGAAACTTTTGTCAATTTATCATCACAATTCATATTAATTTCCTCCATTTTGTTTTCCCCGGTCTTTTTTTCTTTGAAAAATATTGATTAAAGGTACGGCGTACCAGGGTGACCCTGCTGGCAACAGTACCAATCGGAATTCCAAGTATTTTTGCAGCTTCACTGTATGTATATCCTTCCAGACAGACGAGGTGGAATGACGCTTTTTGTTTGTCCGCTAAAAGAATGAGCATTTTTTTGCAATCAATATAGGTATTTAAGGATGATATATTGTGTCTGTTATCATAATTAACCGGATGGTTTTCATGAATCGTGTTTTTATAATTGGTGATCGTTTTATTTTTTCTGGTTATATCTATCCAGGTTGTATAAACAATCCTGAAAAGCCAGCTTTTAAGGTTGGAATTATCTTTAAACTGATCTGCTTTTGAAAGAGCCCTTACAAGAGACTGTTGTGCCAGATCATTACTGTTGTCGCTATTGCGAGCCAAACTGTATGAGAATTTTTTTACATCGGGTAATAAAGCTTCGACCTGTTTTTTGAAAAGTTTATAATTCATAGTTTATATTTTAGTTTGTGACAACCGTCATACAGAAGAGAATATTGTTTAATCACCCCAGGAATTTTCGATGAGATCCGCTTCTTCAGTATCACTTATTTGAAAATTCATAAGATTTTTAAAAAAATCATTTAATACCTCGGTCTTGTCCTGCTTGGCCTTGCTCTTAGCCGTATTTGATATATTCTGACTTTTTTCACTATTTGTATTGTTTCCCATGGCACCACCAGTTCCTGTTCCCATGGCACCGGCTCCACCACTTGCTCCTGCTCCACCACCGCCACCAGCACCACCGCCGCTACCCTGAGCAAATGATAAACTGGTAAGTGACATAAACATGATAACCATAGCTGCGATAATAATTCTTTTATACATCTTGATCTCCTTTTTTTGCCTTTAAGCTTGTCAAGTTCATGCATTCTTGCCAACTAATTTCTGGGGAGTCCTCACATCAAGAACAAGCAAATCAGAATCAGATTTCATAAATAATCATAATAAAACAGTTTAATATAGACTCCAGGGTTCTGCTGCAGGAATTTCTTGAATTTGAGTTTTGGAATTTTATAGAGCTCTGCTTTTTCCTGTACTGTATATGTATAATGCGAACAACCACAGTCTGTTTTCCATTTCCAGAGCCAGAAAGTTTTATGAAATTTTCACAGTTATGGTAGGTTTTTTTTAATCATGGCTTGAGCCAGAATAAGGTTTCCATTATTCTAATAATGATTTCTAAAACTGCTGCAATGAAGGGTTATAATCAGATTTGTTTGAAGGCATCAATTACAGGATAAAAAGTTACACCAAAAAGATTCCCATACCAAAAATTACAGTACAATAAATAGTGGTACAGTGTAAATAATTTTCAAAAAATATTCCATTATATGGGAAAAATCAAAATCAAAATCAAAAATTCAAATTGTTGATTGCACAGATAAAATAATTGTGATAAAAAAATTTGTTATGGCTCAAATTATAAGTATAGCAAATCAGAAAGGTGGTGTTGGAAAAACAACAACTTCCATTAATCTTTCAGCAGCCCTTGCCAAAATGGGAAAAAGAGTATTGCTAGTGGACTGCGATTCCCAGGCAAATGCAACAACAGGTATGGGAATTGACAAGCCTGGTCTTGAGTTTTCTCTTTACCATGGACTTATTGATGAGGCTGGTATTGATGATATAATCATGCCAGGCATCCTGCCTAAATTGAAAATAATTCCTGCAAATATTGACCTTATCGGGTTTGAAATTGAAATGGTGTCAGCCAAGGGCAGGGAAAACAAGTTGAAAGAGCTTCTCCTGCAGGTTAAAGATGACTTTGATTATATTATTATTGACTGTCCGCCTGCTTTAAGCCTGTTGACAGTAAATGCCTTTACAGCTTCCAGCTCTGTCTTGATACCCCTTCAAAGTGAATTTTATGCCTTGGAAGGCTTAGGGCAGTTGTTAGATACCATAAAACGGGTAAAGGCTTCTTTTAATCCGGGATTAAAGATCAAGGGAATTCTTTTGACCATGTATGATAAAAGAACAAATCTAGCCCAGAATGTTTTTGAAGATGCAAAAAAATATTTTAATGATATGGTTTTTAAAACAAAGATACCGCGTAATGTAAAACTTGGCGAAGCGCCAAGCTATGGATTGCCGGTGATTTTATATGATAAACATTCAAAAGGATCAAAAAGCTATATTGCTTTTGCAAGGGAATTTTTAAAAAGATGAGAAAAAAGAAGAAGAGTGGACTTGGCCGTGGAATCTCAGCATTAATACCTGATTTTGAAATGGCAGATGCCAATTCTGACTTTTTTATGTGTCCCATAGGTGATATTACGCCAAATCGTTATCAGCCAAGAACTTCATTCAACCAGGAAGAGCTTGATCAATTAAGGGAATCCATTATACAGCAGGGTGTCTTGCAGCCTTTATTAATAAGGAATATTGATAGTTCCTATGAATTAATAGCAGGAGAGCGAAGGCTTCGCGCTGCAAAAGAAGCTGATTTGACCCATGTTCCAGTGATTTTAAAAGATTTGACTAATCAGCAGGTTCTCGAAGTTTCCATTATTGAAAATATTCAAAGACAGAATTTAAATGTACTTGAAGAGGCAGCAGCATATCATAGATTGATAAGCGAATTTCAATATACCCAGGAAAAGGTTGCTCAAAAAATAGGAAAGAACCGTTCTACAATTGCAAATCTTTTACGCCTTAGAAATCTTCCTGAAATAATTAAAGAGAGTTTGATTGCAGAAGAGATTTCAATGGGCCATGCAAGGGCCTTAATGGGGGCAGGAGCAGATGAAAACCAGATTCATCTTTTGAAAATAGTTCTTAAAGAAGGCCTCTCTGTACGACAGACTGAAAAACTTGTTAATGATGCAAAAAAAGAACCGCAAAAATTGCAAAAAAAAATATCTGCTAAGGAAAAACAATTCCTTGATGAAACAAGCTCGTGGCTCACCAGTCAAATCAAATCCAGGGTTAGAATTCAAAAGAGTGGAGAAAAAGGTAAAATAGAGATTAATTTCAAATCAAAAAAAGAGTTTCAGCGCCTGATAGACCTTTTGAGTCAAATTTAATGAAAATAGTTGTAGCAAAAACAGCCGGCTTCTGTATGGGAGTCCGGAAGGCTGTGGATATGGTGTTAGATGCATCCAATACAGCTAAAAAAGAACCTATTTATACCTATGGCCCTTTAATCCACAATCCTCAAGTTCTTGAAATGCTTGAGGAGAAAGGGATCTTCAGGATTGATAAAATTCCACCTAAAGGGAAGGGCATTGTTTTAGTTCGTGCCCATGGTGTGCCGCCTGAAGATGAAAAAGCTCTTAAAAAGGCAGGTTTTACTGTAATAAATGCAACCTGTCCCAGGGTGGTAAAAGTCCAGTTGATTATTCACAAATATGCCCAAAAAGGATATTCAACAATTATTATCGGGGATGAAAAACATCCTGAAGTGATTGGCCTTCTTGGATATGCAAAAAACAGTGGACATACTGTTACAAGCATGGAGCAGTTTGAAAAACTTCCAAAATTTGAAAATGCAGTTATTGTGGCTCAAACAACTCAGGATACTGCATTTTATGGTCAAATAAAAAGATGGTGTGAGATCCATGCTCCTCACTATAAAATATTTGATACTATCTGTGGTTCAACAGAAAGACGTCAGGCAGAAATACGTAAACTTGCCAATGAAAATGATGCGGTAATTGTAGTTGGAGGAAAACAGAGCGGTAACACGAAACGTCTGGTTCAAATTGCAGCAGGGGCAGGCAAACCAGCCTTACATATTGAAGATATTTCACAGATTGATTACAAAGAGTTGTCATCAAGCAAATCCATTGCTATTACAGCAGGAGCTTCAACACCAAACTGGGTCATTAATGATACGTGTGCTCAAGTGGAAAGCAATCTTCAAAAACTGCATCCTATCCAGATATTTTTTTTAAAATTGCGTAATTTTTTATTGAAAACAAATGTCATGGCTGCAGCCGGTGCAGGTTCTTTAACCTATGCATGCTCAGGGCTTCAGGGTTTTGACAAGGATTTTCATCATGCATTGATAGCCATGCTGTATGTCCTTTCAATGCATATATTGAATAATCTGTTTATGATTAAACCTGATAAATATAATAATCCTCAAAGGGCGATGTTTTATAAGAATAACAGACTGTATCTATGGATTAGCGCAATTGTGTCAGGTGCAGCAGGGCTCTATTTAAGCTTTGCAGCCGGAGTGCTGTCTTTTATGGTTTTGTTGATTATGAGCCTTCTTGGCCTGTCATATAATTTAAAATTGATTCCTTTCACAGCACGCAAAGGACAATTTGCCAGGATAAAAGATATCCCGGGATCAAAAACCATTCTCATTACTATTGCCTGGGGAACAGTAACCTGTCTTTTGCCGGCTGTAGCCAATCAAAGTAATCTGCTTCCTGTTGCTGTAGTATTTATTTTTGCTGCCGGGCTTGTCTTTGCACGAACTGCTTTTTTTGATATTCTTGCAATTCAAGGAGATCGGATTACCGGCAAAGAGACACTTCCTATCCTTATAGGGGAAAAGCATAGCTTTAATATCATACAATATATTTTAATTTTCGATTTTTGTATTGTTTTGTTGGCGTTTTTTATGGATTTATTAGTCAATAAGGCTTTTATACTTGCTTTCATCCCTTTGATCATGTTTTTATTAATAAAGTTTTTTAAAAATGATACCCGTATTTCAGGTGCCCATAGAGAATTTATTATTGAATCAACTTTTTTTGGTGCGGGATTGTTGTCAGCTGTAATTTAATTCTTATTTGGAGAGATTGTGGATATTGATAAAAATGAAAAAACAAGAACTCCCCTGATAGGTCAACTCGCTCTGAAAAATCATCTTATTTCGAGAGAAGAACTGCAAAAGGCACTGTCATGCTGTGCTGATTCCAACAATAAGAATGCTGCCTTAAAAGATTATTTTTTATCCAAAGGATTGGTCTCTTCGAGAAATGTGGAACGGCTCGCAAAAGCGGCACAAACTTTAGAATTTCGCCAAAAAGAATTTAAATTCGGAGATATTGCAGTCCGTAAGGGTTTTATAAATAAGAGTGTTTTAACCTTAGCGCTTGAAGAGCAGGGAAATGAAATCAAAAACAGGTCAGGACTCAATTATATAGGAGAGATACTTGTAGATGCCGGTTTTTTAACTGAAAAACAGCGGGATTATATCCTGAAACTGCAAAAAAGAGTCAGGAAGGAGAGAGCCAAAGAATCTAAAGAGAAAGATCAAATGGTTGGAGAAACCATTGGAGAGCAAGTATCTGACAAGCCTGATAAAACACTGTCTGAACATGGGCTGGATAAAGACCTTCTGCTTGAACCGGAAACCATTACAGGCGGAATTGAACTTCAAGTCTCAAAAGATTTTATGATGGCTTTTTTTACTAAAACAGACAGTTTTGATGAAAATATCAGTGTGGGAAAAATTAAAGGGGCTCTTTTTGATAAGGGTATTGTATCCGGTGTTGTTTTAGATAAAATGATTAAAGGCTTTATCAGGTCAGGAGGATTTAAAACAAAACCTTTTAAAGTTGCTCAAGGTATCCCTCCAATACATGGGGAAGATGCAAGGGTGGAGTTTTTCTTTAACACAGATTATCTTAAAGCAGGAGGCCTGACAGAGGATGGGGTTATTGATTTTAAAGACCGTGGTGAGGTTCCCCATGTGGAAAAGGGTACCATGCTTGCTGAAAAAATCCCCATGAAGGTGTCACGGCAAGGTCATAATATCTATGGGGATCAGATAGACACTGTGCCAGCTAAAGATTTTTTTATAAAATACGGGACAGGTGTAAAGGTTTCAGAAGACGGGTTTAAACTGCTTGCGTCTGTTTCAGGATTTCCAAAATTTTCATTGTCCGGCCGTACTTCTGTTTACGAAGAATATGTTACCCAGGGGGATGTAGATTATGAAACAGGCCATATAGATTATGATGGCAATGTTAATGTAAAAGGGCAGGTTAAATCTGGTCTCAAGGTAAAAGGAAATGATATTAAGATCATAGAATTAGATGGTGGAATTGTAACAGCAGAAGGGAATGTTAGAATTGCAGGTGGTATTAATGAGGGTAAAATTTATTCTAAAGGTAATGTATATGCCAAGTTTATTCGTAATGCCAAAGTTGCCTGCATGGGTGATGTTATTATAACAAAGGAGATTGTGGATTCTGATATAGAGTGTTCTGGAAGATGTATTATGGAAAATGGGAAAATTATGACTTCACAGATAACATCAAAACTGGGAGTAAAAGCCAGAAATATTGGTACTGAAAAGGCAGAACCCTGTACAATAAAAGTAGGCCATGACGTCTTTACCAAAAAAGAGTTGAAAACAATCAAAGATAAGGTGGACATCCTTGAAAAGCAGCTTGAGCAGTATGGAGCAAAAGAAGAAGAGAAGATTAAATCCTTGGAAAAAATCCGGGATGATTTTTTGGCCGAAAGGGCTAATCTTATTCAATGGGCCAATGATAACCCAGGCCAGTCTATTGTTATTGTTGAAGGGGTGATTATGAGTGGAACCGTTATTGTAGGCCTGAACAGTAAAAAACGAATCACAGAAATGATCTGTCATGTAAAGGTTGAGGAAACTCTATGCACCTTTGATGGAGAGAAAAATCTGAATGTCTATAAAATGAAGGTTAAGAATATTTAATTTTTTTAATTTTTTCATCTTTTTTTTGCCATAAATTATTGAGGTAGGAAAAAAAATATTTTTTATATTCAGGATCATTAAAATAATCCCCGGCAAGAGAATCTGTTAATTTTATAACTTGAAAATCAATTATTATTTTATTGACCCTGCCTGAAATATATTCCCAGAATGTAGGGGCTTTTCCTGGATAAACAATAGTAACATCAATGATTTTATTTAGATGCTCTCCCATGGAACCAAGGATAAAAGCGATTCCACCTGCTTTTGGATTTAAAAGATGTGTGAAATTGTTGTCTTTTTGCAAGGCTTTTTTTTGTGGGGTGAATCTTGTTCCTTCAATAAAATTTATAATGGAAACAGGTGTATGTTTGAATCTTTCACATGCTTTTTTTGTGCTTTCCAGATCTTTACCTTTTAAATGCGGTTTTGCTTGTATCTCAAGTTTTGAATATCGTTTCATAAAAGGGAAATCCAGCGCCCACCAGGCAAGCCCAAGAAAAGGGACCCATATTAACTCCTGTTTTAAAAAAAATTTCAACATGGGGATTCTTTGGTTCAAGGTTGTTTGTAAAGCGAGAATATCAACCCATGACTGGTGGTTGGAAAGAACAAGATACCACTCTTTTTTTTCTAATTTTTCAAGACCTCTTAAATCCCACTCTATTTTGCAGAACAATTTTGAATTAAAGGAATTAATTCCTATCCAAAGCGTAGCAATGGATATCAAAATTTTGTCAATAATAATAACAATAGACTTAACAGGCAGAATAAATTTAAAAAAGGAGAGCAAAATCATAGGAATGGTGAGTAAAATAGTATTTATCGTGTATAAAAGAATTGATAAAATACCTTTTAGATTGTGGGGTAAAAATGAGAGCATAAACGTCTATCTGTTTTTAAAATTTATAATATATTTTTTTATGGTTCTTCTGTCTAATCCTGTATGTTTTGCAACTTGTTCATAGGTACCGAACTGGTCATATAAAAGTTTGCAATAGCCTGATACCAGCGATGATACCATAATGTCTCTATTCAAAATTCCTTTCACAAGCTTCTCTGCAAGGTCAAGTTTCTCATTCCCATTTTTTTGCTGGCCCCCATAGTCTTTTTTCAACAAAACACTTCTGACGCACTGTTCGAGTTCCCGGACATTACCCGGCCATTGATAATATTTTCCAAGCCTTTGGTCAATAATTCTTTTAACTTGTACACTTAATTCTTCAGAATGAGTGCCGGTCATTTTTTGAATGGTAAAGAGAAGGAGATCATCTAATTCCGATGGTTTCTCTTGAATTCTGACTCTAAGAGGCGGTACTTCTATGATATCAGAGCAAAGACGGTAGTAGAAATCATCCCTGAATACCTGCCCGCCAATAATCTCTTTTTTGGGGCGGTTAGTAGCACCAATAACCCGTCCTTTAAACCTTGATTTTTCATGACTTCCCATGGGTGAAAAACTTCTTTCCTGGAGAATTCTTAATAATTTGATCTGCACATGGCTGGGGGTTTCACCGATTTCATCAAGAAGAATTGAGCCATGGGGACTGCACCGGTCAAACACCCCTTTGTGATCATCTATGGCCCCTGTAAATGATCCCTTAGTATGTCCGAACAATTCAGATTCAAGCAGGGTCTCAGGATACTGGGAAAGATTTAATGAGGAAAATGCCCGGGTAAAACTTTCAACAAAACACTCTTTTTTTTCATTAAAAGGAATATACCCGCTTCTTCCTATGGCCTTAGCAGCTGTACCCTTTCCCGTTCCTGTTTCACCGAGAAGCAGGGTGGAGAAATCTTCCATTTTATTCCATAAAAATTTCCTGTACAAATCAATATTATAGGTAAATACATTATTCCATAAATGTTTTTTAAAGTTTTGCATACATGGACTTGAGCCCACAAGGGAGTTGGAGATAAAATAAAAGGCACGTCTCAGTTGATAGGAGAGGGCAAAATAGTGGGTAATACTTTTGTTGTCAAAACCCTTGATATGTAGCAGGTACATGGCTTCTTTTGCAAAAGGAACAGTTATAAGGTCGTCCTGGGCTTTAATCTGATCTTCTATTAAATTGTCAAAACTATCTCTGAATTTATGAAACAGATCAAACAGAAAAACAACTGTTATAATCTCTTTGTCTCGACCCTGAAAAGCATTTATATTGGCACGATTTTGCCCTTCGAGTTCTTTGATTCTGAGATCAACTTCATTTATACATAAATCTATGCTCTCCCTTCTTGAAGCAGAAGGAAAGAGTCCTGCAATTTTAAGATCAAGTTTTTCTCTTAAATCACTGAAAGGATTTGCAAAAGCAGCATTATATACTGTTTTAAAAAAATGGTACTCGCTGGAACTAAGTTTTACTGTTTTCAAATTTTTCTCCTTAAGAGAGTTTTCATAATCGGGTTTGGAAAAAGTTTATATAATATTTAATATGCAAATATGTACATTTGGTGTGCATAAAATGCAAGCATAAAAACAGGAAGAGAGATGTTTAAAATTAGAAAGACTTAAATTTTAACCACTTACCCTTGCAAGCAATCTTGGCACAATAGTTGAAAGACTAAGTTGAGATGAAACTTTTTCCATCCTGTAGTGGAACAGATTGTAAAAACAATTTTAAATTTACAGTTTTAAAAAAAATAAAAATATAATAACGGAGATACATTTATGATTAGAAGAATACTAAATTCAAGACTTCCTTTAATGGTTTATAATCCTGTAAAGGTTTTTGATATAACGTATTTTAAAGAGGTTTTTAACTCTGGAGCCCTTCCAGTATTTGACACTGAATTTTTAAGTGATAATGAAATAATAAAAAAGGCTCAACTGCTTTCCCGGGAATATCTCTGTTTTGGTATAAGACTTTATAATCATAATATAGATTTGATTAAACAAATTAAGCATTTGCAGCTGGCAAATCTTGATCTTTTAACTTGCCCTGTGGCACAGGATGATAAAATTGCAGATTTTTCAAATTTTGCAGATACAAAAATAGTTCTTGAAATCAAAGATATAAATATTAATGACAAGATTAATAAAATTTCACCCCATGCATTGATTTTAAAAGGTAATGAAGCAGGCGGCAGGGTTTCAAAATACTCCTCTTTTGTATTGATGCAGTGGTATTTAAAAAACAGTGATCTGCCCATTTTCATCCATGGAGGCGTGGGCAAATATACTGCGGCAGGCATGTTTGCAGCAGGAGTGTCAGGCCTTGTAATGGACAGTCAGCTTCTTTTAACCGATGAATCTCCAGTATCTGAAAATTTTAAAAAGCTTTTAACCATGGTGGATGAGAGTGATTCCACCCAGATTGAATATAACGACACTGATATCTACAGGGTATTTGCAAAGCTTGGAACTAAAATAGTTAAAGATCTTAAACTCATGGCTGTTGAATTTGGTGTTGATGAGCTGGGAAGCCGTAAGATTTATCAATTTATTACCGATCATATGAAAGCATCTGATGACTCTGAAGGCGTATTTATTCAGTCGCTTTTTTATCTTGGCCAGGATGGAATTTTTGCCAAGAATTTTATTAGAGAGTCAACAAGCCTGAATAGTGTTATTACAGGTTTTTTTCAAACCATTGGAGACTCTCTGAATTTCGTTGATGATTATGACCCTGTAACTCCTGATTCCCGTTTTGCAAAAGACCAGGGAACAAAATTTCCCTTAATCCAGGGGCCAATGGCAAACATTTCTGATAATTCTGATTTTGCAAACAAGGTGCTTGAGCATGGGGCCTTACCATTTTTTGCAGTTGGAAGTCTTCCTAAAAATCTGGCAGACAATATGCTTAAAGATGGAGCACAAAAAGTAGATAATTTTGGTGCAGGGCTTGTTGGTATAGAAGCTTTTAACCCTGCAATACAAAGTCATCTTGAAATTGTAAAAAAATACAATATACCCTACGCACTTTTTGCAGGCGGAATTCCTTCCCAGGCGGTTGAGCTTGAAAAGGCCGGGACTAAAACCTATCTTCATACGCCGTCTGTATCCATGATGGAAAATGCTTTAAAGAGTAACTGCAAGCGCTTTATTCTCGAAGGCGGTGAGGCAGGAGGCCATGTGGGTTTTCTCTCTTCCATGGTATTGTGGGAAAATGCAATTGCCTTTTTAATGAATAATAATTATGATTTTTCCAGTTTATATCTTGTTTTTGCAGGTGGTATTTCCACCTGTTATGCTTCAATGTTTATTTCAGGCCTTACATCCTTTCTTGCAGCGAGAGGAGCAAAGATTGGTATCCAGGTAGGAACCGCATATCTTTTTGCCGATGAGATTGTTGAAACAAAATCTATAAAATCCCAATATAGGGAGATTATTATCAAAGAAAATGAAACCATGGTTATTGGAAAAAGTCTGGGACTTGCTTCAAGAACTGCGTCCACTCAATTTGCAAGGATGATGGTTGAAAATGAGGCTTTGATGCTTAAAAATAAGGAGAGTCTTGAAAAGAGAAAACGCTCCTTTGAAAAAAGAAATATTGGTTCTCTGCTTATCGGGGCAAAGGGTTTCCTTCCTGATTTTAAAAATCCGGGAGAAGAACATTATACCTGGTTTGATGGTGAAGAGCATAAAGAAAAGGGTAATTTCCTTGTTGGTGACTCCCTTGCCTTTTTTGACAGTGCAGTCTCCATACAGCAGATTCATGACAGCTATTTCCAAGCGAAATCAACTCTTTACAGAAATATCAATCTGCTTGAAATTTTTTCAAGTTCAAATAACTCAATCAATGATGAGATTGCTGTTGTGGGCATTGGATGTACTCTTCCCCATGCTGATAATCCGGATGCCCTGTGGAAAAACCTTTTGGACAAAAAATACTCTATTAGTGAAATGCCAAAATCAAGATTTGACCATAATCTTTATTATAATCCTGATAAAAATGCTGAAGATAAGACCTATACCATACTTGCAGGTCATGTGGATGATTTTAAATTTGACAATAAAAGATTCGGTTATGCCAAAGATAAGAAAAAGCGGCTTTCCCGCAGCCAGAAAATGGTATTGCAGACAGCATACAAGGCTGTTGAGAATGCTGGGCTCCTGGGAAAAGACGATCATTTAATTAGTGATGATGTTTCCAGAACTGCAGTTATTATTGCCACATGTCTATCCAATGAGCTTGGCAATGACCTTCAATTAAAATACTGGTATCCCCAGATTGCATCCATGATGGAAAAAACAGATGAATACCAGAATTTGAGTGAAAAGGAGAAACAATCTCTAAAAGAGATTTTGATGGAGGGTATGGAAGGGCAGAACATAGGATATGATCCTGTCCATGGTATGCTGCTTAATATTGAAGCATCCAGAATTGCCAGCCACCTTGGAATCAGGGGTGCAAATTATGTTGTGGATGCAGCATGTGCATCCTCTGTCACAGCACTTGATGCTGCAAAAGGAGAGCTTTTGTCAGGAGAGCATGACCTGGTTATTGTAGGTGGAGTTAATACCAATCTTACACCTGAAGCTTTTATTGGTTTTGCCAAGATGGGAACATTGTCGCAAAAAGGTTCATACCCCTTTGATCAAAGAGCTGACGGGTTTATCCTTGGAGAGGGTTCTGTTGTTTTTGTATTAAAAAGAATGAAAGATGCAATAAGGGATAAAAATCATATCCACGGTATTATCAACTCAATAGGTGCAAGCTCCGATGGAAAAGGAAAAGCCATTGCAGCCCCAAATCCAAAAGGACAGGAATTAAGTGTAAAGCGATGTTTTGAAAACATCAAACCCGGTATTGTGCCGGAAGATATTGGATTTATTGAAGCCCATGGCACCTCCACTATTATTGGAGATGAAGCAGAACTGGAAACCTTGAACTTAATCTATGAAAATTCCGGTGCCGGGGTCAGCTCCATCAAAGCCCAGATCGGTCATCTTCTTGGGTGTGCAGGTTCGGCAGGATTATTAAAGGCTCTGCTTGCCGTTGACAAAGGAATCCTGCCTCCCAATGGCCAGTTTGAAAAACTTTCAAAAAATCACGATTTAAAAGATTCATCCCTTTTTATAATTAAAGATTCAAAAGAGTGGAAAAATGATGATAACAGCTCCAGGAAAGCGGCTGTCTCTTCATATGGATTTGGCGGTATTAATTATCATATCGTGGTAGAGCAGATGACTAAGGATTATAAAGCAATCCCCAGGGATATTTTTATAGATCCTTCCTATGATTTTAATGATGACAGAATTGTGGTGGCAGGGCTTGGTGTGTTTTTACCAGGGTCAAAAAACTGCGAAGAATTCTGGAAACATTTAGTATCAGGTAAAAAACAGTTATCCCATATCCCTGAAGAACGCTTTGACAATGATGTCTATGCAGCGCTTGATAAAGACTCCAACTACATGCTTCCCAAAATTAATGCTGGCATTGTAAAATATCATAAATTTAATAATCTGAAATACCGAATGCCGCCCATGATGGTTAAATCCATTGAAAGAGGTCAGATCTTCGGACTTGAGGCATCCTCTGAAGCCCTTGAAAATTCAGGACTGCTTGAGCAGATAAACTCCGGCAACAAGATTGGAGTTATCCTTGGAACCATTGCAGGGGAGCAGCAGAGTAAAAATATCATCAGAACCAGAAAACAATTTATCGGTAATATTATTAAAAATGCTAAAGGGATTGATGCTGGCAAACTTGATAATATTGCTGATCAGCTTGTACAATCCATAAGAGAGACAATCCCGGAGAATAATGAAGATACAACGCCAGGACTTTTATCCAATATTATTTCAGGCAGGATTGCAAACTATTTTAACTTAAATGGTGCAAACTATGTGATTGATGCATCTTGTGCATCAGCTTTTATTGCCATGAGAAATGCAGCAAGGAATTTAAAACAGAAAGATCTTGATTTTGTCCTTGCAGGCGGAGTGGACTGTAATCTCTATCCTGCTGTTCTTATGGCATTTAAACGGCTTGGTTTGTTGTCTGAGGGAGATTGCAATTTTTATGATCCCAGGGCTGACGGGTATGTCATGGGTGAAGGTGCAGCCATCCATATTATGACTACCCTGAAAAAAGCAAAAGAGTATAATATGGAAATCCTGGGAGAGATAAACGAGAGTGCAGTACGTTCAAGTGTACCGGATCATCTGCTTTCCCCGTCCGGGCCTGCCTTTGTCTCCACCATAAATGAGACATATCAAAAATCAGGGATAAGAAAAAAGGATATTAACCACCTTGATCTTTTTGCCTTTTCCAATGTTTTTGGAGATATTGTTGAAAAACAGGTGGTTGAACAATGTTTTGACCATAAATTGTATTGCGGTAATACCAAACCCCAGTTTGGTTACTTTAAAGCTGCAAACCCGGCCGTTGCCATGGCAAAACTCATGCTCATGAACAAGCATGGCAAAATCCTGCCAAATTTTAATTATGATCCTGAACACTCCACCATAAAGGAGAGTAAGATTTTACAGTCAGCACAGCAGATGGTTGAAAGACCCAAAAATCAGCCATTCAGGTTTGCATCCAATGTCAACGGTATAGGTGGTAATCACTGCCATATGATAATGAGCACACTGCCAAAGTTCTTCCAGGATAAAAAACAGGCTAAAAAAGATGTGGAAGACATAGAATTCAAGGCAGCATCGGTTGATGATACAGTATTTAGAGATCATGCCTACTCTGCTGATAACCAGGGGAAAAAACTTAAAATGGTCGCACTTCTTTCAGGCCAGGGTGCCCAGAGAAGCCGCATGATGAAAGATCTTTTTGAAAAGGATGATCACATCAGAAAAATCATGGAAAAAGGAGAGAAGATATTTGTTGAACAAAGACACTACTCCCTTCTTGATATGATGTTTGGCACTGATGATGCTATTAATTCAACACAAAACACCCAGCCTGCAGTATTTCTCTCTTCTGCTGCAATCTACAGCAGACTGGCACAGGAAGGTTTTTCACCTGACTATTTTATAGGTCACAGTGTGGGAGAATATACTGCACTTTTCTGCAGTGGCATGCTCAACTTTGATGATGCAATGCGATTGATCATTAAGCGTTCGGAATTGATGTATGAAAGCACTTTGAAGGTGCCGGGTAAAATCATGGTGGTCTTTAAAAATGAAAAAGAGACAGAACATTATATCTGGGAATCTTCCATATCCAATATATATATTACCAATAAAAACAGTGAAAAACAGACAGCTGTTTCAGGAGCTGCAGAAGATATTGAAAAGTTCTGTCTCTTTTTAACTGAGCAGGGTGTATTTTTCAAAAAATTAAATTTAACAGGTGCATTTCATACACCTCTGCTTGAAGATGCTTCCCAAAGCCTGCGAAGATACCTTGATTCCATAACCTTTAATGAAACAAGATTTGGTAGAATTATCTCCAACACTACTGCAAACACATATCCGGAACGGCGCGATGAGGTGAAAGATCTGCTGGCAAAACAGATTATCTCTCCTGTGGAGTTCATAAAATCCATTGAAAATGTATATGAATCAGGCAGAACTCATTTTATTGAAATCGGACCATCAAGGCTGCTTGTAAATCTGCTTAAAAATATCAATATAACAGACTTTGGAACTATTGTTTCCGTGGATGCAAAAACAGGAGAGGTAAAATCCTTTGAAAAATGCCGCAAATATCTTCTGGAATATAATGCTATTTTCGAGACAAAGCATGTTCTTGAAACGATTCCCAAAATAGGGAAACAAATACCCAAAGTAGAAATGTTTGAAGATTTTGATTCCTTTAAACAAAATAATCAGGAATTGGTTGATCAGATTCTTTACAAGGAATACCTCAGCCAGAAACGACAATCTGCAATTGATGCCATTGAAAGATTTGATTTTAATACAGGTAAAATAGTGATTTCAGGTGTTTCTGTAGGACTGCCCGGTAAGGCAAGACGTGTTTTTGCAGAAGATAATTTTGATGCTATTTTAAATGGTGAAAATTTTATTGATCCATTGACCCCTGAAGCACAGGAACAGATTATTGATAAAAATATCATCAAACTTTACAAACAGCCGGATGGAAATGCCAGGTTTGTCCAGATTACCAAAACAGAAGATGTGATACATCTTGCAGGGCAGCTTGGCTATTTTGACCTTGCAGATGAATACGGTATCAAGACACAGTATGATATCAGTATGGCAATTGCCATTGCTGCCGGTATAGAAGCTTTAAAAGATGCTAATATACCTCTGATAATGCAGTACAAAAAGGTGAAAGACGGGAAAAGTATGATTCCTGACGGTTTTGCTTTGCCCAAAGCAATGCAGGAAGAGACAGGTGTGATTGTCTCTTCAATATTACCTAATATTGAAACCTTTATAACAGAGCTTGAAAAATATTATTATGATAAACTGTTTCTTAAACCCTATGAAGAGTTTGAAAATATTTATTATTATCTCATGGAGAAGATAAAAGAGCAGGAGGTTAAAGAGCAGCTGACAGAATGGTTTTTTAAGGCAAAATCGAGGAAAAAACCGGATTCTGCCAAATTTAAGTTTGACAGGAATTTTTTGGCTAATGCCACCCCTCTCGGAGCTGCTTTCCTTGCCCAGGTTATTAAGGCCAAAGGCCCTAATACACTGGTAAGTGCTGCCTGTGCTTCCACTACACTTGCCATTGGTATTGCTGAAGACTGGATCAGGGTCGGTCGTTGCAAGAGGGTCATTGTCATAGGTGGTGACAATATGAGCTCACCAAAACAGGGTCCATGGGTGGAATCAGGATTTCTCGCCGTGGGTGCTGCCACCATTAAAAAAAGAGTATCCCAGGCAGCCAAACCCTTTGATGAAGATCGTAATGGAACTATAATCGGGGCAGGTGCTGTTGGTCTTGTCATTGAAAGAGAAAATTGTGCAAAGGAAAGAGGTATGAACGGTCAGTGTGAAATTCTCGGTACGCATATTGCCAACTCTGCCTATCACGCTTTTAATATTGATGTACCCCACATGGCCCATGAGATGCAAAAATTTATTACAAAAGTTGAGAAGCAAAAAGGCATTAAGAAAACAGAGTATGCAGATAAGCTCCTTTTCATGTCCCATGAAACTTATACTCCGGCAAGGGGAGGCAGCGCTGATGCCGAAGTAACCGCTCTAAAGGCAACCTTTGCCGACCATTTGAACAGTATCTGCATATCCAATACCAAGGGGTTTACAGGTCATACCCTGGGAGCTGCCATAGAAGATGTTGTAATGGTCAAAGCCCTACAGAAGAGGAAAGCTCCTCCCATTGCAAATTTGAAGAAAATACCAGAGCATTTTAAAAAACTTAATTTTTCAGGCCAGGGGGAAATTGATGCTGAATATGGTCTTCATCTTGCTGCCGGATTTGGGTCTCATTTCGCCTTTATGTTTGTAAAACGGGTAGAAGAAAACCCGGTTCAAGGTAATGAAAGATATGAAAGCTGGATAAAAGAGATCACCGGATCCCGGAACCCGGAAATCAAGATGATTGATAATACTCTTTGTGCAGTGGCTGGAGGGGAAGCACTGCCAGATTTAACAAAAGGTATAAAGAGAGTTAAAACAGATGATAAACGAGTTTCTCCTGTTGTGCCGGAAGTACCGGTACCGGTTCAGGCAGCGAAAGAAACAGCAACACCAGAGAAAATTGAAATTGTTGAAAAGAAAGATATAGAAATACCTGCCAGAACTTCTGTCATTGAGCCAGTTATTGAAACGGTCAAGTCCATTATAGCCGAACAGACCGGATACACAACAGACATGCTGGAAGATGATCTGGATCTTGAAGCTGATCTTGGAATTGATACAGTAAAACAGGTTGAGATTTTTGCCAAAATTGCCTCGCACTTTGGGTTTTCAGTTCCGGATGATTTAAAACTCAGAGATCTGAACACCATTGCCAAACTGGCAGATTATATTACAAAAAGAGCTGATATAGCTGACATACAAACAACTGTTTCTGCTCCTGTGATTGATAAGGCCCTGTCAGAGGTTCAAGAAGTGTCAGGCGATGCACAAACACCCGGTAATGCAATTGAAACAGTCAAATCTATAATAGCCGAACAGACCGGATACACAACAGATATGCTGGAAGATGATCTGGATCTTGAAGCTGATCTTGGAATTGATACAGTAAAACAGGTTGAGATTTTTGCCAAGGTTGCATCCCATTTTAGTTTTTCAGTACCGGATGATTTAAAACTCAGAGATCTCAACACTATTGCCAGATTATCCGACTACATTAATACAAAAACAGCGACATCTAAGGAGAGTCAACCTGAACAGATACCATTGATGGAAATTTCTGGAACACCAAATAGAGATGAAGCACAGCAGACAAAAGATATAAGTGTGCCTGCTGCCGCAGATGATGATTTTCCCGATCCTGCATCACCCATCAAGCGTTTGATTGTGAGAACAAAAGAATCGGATCAACTTCCTACGTCCAAAAAGGATTTTAAAGGTAAAACTATTATAGTATCCCTTGATAATCAAGGTTTTGCCAAAGCTGTTATTAAAAAAATAAAAGATAAAAACGGCAGGGTCATTACCATTGGAGCAAAGGGTGCTGATTTCAAATTTGATCTTACAGATGTGAAAGCTACAGAAAAACGTGTGGAAGAGTTTAAAAAATTCCATCCAGATGTAAACGGGTTTATTCATCTTGCACCGCTTGATTTCTATTTTGATCAGAAAAAAGTAGAAGGTAATTTTGAAAACTCCCTTAATGCAACCATTAAATCTTTCTTTGTCATGATTAAATCTTTGTTTGAAACATTTGATAAACAAGAGAGTGTTATAGGAACTATTACCTTTGATTCTGTGGTATTCCCCTATATGGAAGCGGACAATGAGATCTATCCCATGTTTGCAGGGCTTTCAGGTCTTTTGAAAACAGCAAACAAAGAGTTGCAAGATACCATGGTCAAGATTGTAGATTTTTCCTACAAGCAGCCTAAAAAAAGCATACCAAAGATCACTAAAACTTTTATAAACGAGCTTCTGTCCAATGATACAAGGTGTGAAGTTGGATACAAGAACAATAAGCGTTATCTTCTTACCATGAAACCTTCCATTGCTGATAAGACGCAGCAGATTATCACAGGCGGTGATACCATGCTTGTGACAGGGGGGGCAGGAGGTATCACCTATGAAATTATTAAAAAAGTGGTGGAAAAATATAAGATCAACCTGATTATTCTTGATATTAATGACATCTACAGTACAGATTCTAAATATCTTGATAAATCTTCCACTGATCCGCAGCTTATGGCCATGCTCAAAGATGATATGCCAGGGGTGAAACCCATTGAGATTAAACGCGCCCTGGATCGTTTGACAAGAGTTCGACAATCTGTTGAAAATATAGAGTATCTTGAGTCCCTTGGTGTAAATGTGGAATACAATTGTGTGGATGTAACAGATGCCAGAGCTGTAAAGGCTGCTGTTGATAAATATGAAAAAATAGATGGCATATTCCATGCTGCCGGTATGGAGATGAGTCAGTTCATAGCAAAAAAAGAGCTCTGGTCCTTTGAACTTGTTGTGGATGTTAAAGTCAAAGGCATGCAGAATCTGCTTGAGGCGTTTAAAGAAAGAGATTATAAATACTTTTTTACCTTCTCCTCTGTGACAGCCCGTTTTGGAAATGAAGGCCAGGTGGATTATACCTCAGCCAATGAGTTTCTCGGGAAAACACTTTTTCAACAAAAGCAGCTTTATCCTGAAAGAACATATAAAGTTTATGCCTGGACAGCCTGGGGCGGTGTGGGAATGGCAACAAATCCAACTGTGAAAAAAGTACTTGAAGAGAGAGGTATACAATTTCTTCCAAAGGAGCAGGGTGTCAAGTTTTTTATGGCAGATCTTCTTGATAAAACAGAATCTGAAATGGTTTTCTCCGGTCTTGATTACTCTTTTGACATAGATGGTCTTCTTGGAAGCCCTGAGGATATTGAGTTTCCGTTTCTGGACACACAGATTGAAAAAACAGACAGAGGCATGACCTTTTCCAGGGTGCTGGAGATTGAAAGAGATCTTTTCCTCCATGACCATACCATGGAAAATGTTCCTCTTTTTCTTGGCTCCACAGGAGTTGAAACCATGGCAGAAATAGCAAAGGCCTTGTCAGAAGAGAGAGAGCATTTTGTGGAGTTAACTGATTTTCATATTCCCTATGGGATTAAACTTCTAAAGAAACGTCCTAAAGAGCTTCTGATTTCAGGAAACAAAGACAAAAATGATTTGCTTGAATGTAATATTACATCTGTATTTAAAAATCCCCAGGGTGTTGTAATGGGTGATCCAAAACTGCACTATGAAGGAAAATACAGATTTGCAGACAAACCTTTAAAGCCCAAAAAAATTAAACTGCCACAGTTTAAGCCACTCTCTTTTAAAGGTGATCTTGAAACACTGATCTATAATCCAAAAAGATTGTTCATGTTTGGCCTTTTCGGCACTATCACAGATATTAACTCCTTTGATGGGAAAACTTTGATTACAACCATGGAAGATTCAAGTGAAAAAGAGTTTTTCAAAGGTGTGAAAAACCCCAATTTTGTTGCATCTCCCATTCTTGTTGATGCCATGTTCCAGACAGGCGGCCTTTTTGAATTTTTTACAACTTCACGCACAGTGCTGCCTTTTAAAATAGAGTCATTGAAATTTTATAAAGATCTTAAAAAGAAGACAAAATATTTTTGTATTACTCAAAAGAAAGCGTCTGGAGAAGAGGCCAATACATACAATTTAAAGCTTGTGGACAAAGATGGAAATGTTTTTGTTGAGATAACCGGCTTTGAAATGATCAAACTCAACAAGGTTGATCCAGAAGATAGAATTGATGAGCTTATTGAGTTTTCTCCTGCAGAAAAAGAGAAGGTTTAACAGAAAATTAGATAGATTATCACCTCTGCTCTGAATATGGGGCAGGGGTGATTTTTTATCTGATCTGGAAATCGGTTTTTTTAAGAATAAGCCCCGGCAGCATGGTTGTTTCAAGGAGCAGGCGCTGGGCTTCAAAATTTTGTCTGTCATCATCCCTTGGAAATTGAATTGTATTACCAAATGTCAGGGTTACTTTTGAAAAAGGCTTTGGAAGTACAAATCTATCCCAGGAATTAAACAACCAGGCTTTTTGCACAGTAATATAAAATGGCACCACAAGAGCATTTGTCTCCTGTGCCATTTTAATAATCCCAGCTTTAACTTTTCCTACTGGTCCTGTGGGGCCGTCAAGAAGATGGGTACCAAAACCATATTCGTTCAGATGCTTGATCATGGCAGCCATGGCATTTTTCCCTCCCCTTGTAGAAGAACCCCTTGGAGTATGCCATCCTGTTTTATTGGCTACACCTGCAATTAAATCACCATCCCTGCTTTGGCTGATCATGAGGCCCGGATGGAATTTTGAATATGTCCTGAAATGACGTATGGCAGAAAAAAGCTGCTGGTGCCAGGCACAAAGCAGAACAGGTCTGTCTGATTTCAACAGGCTTTGCCATTTCTCTTCATTTACAATTCGCAGCCTTAAAGTCATGCTGTAAACCTGGATAAGATAATAGGCAAAAACAGAAAAAGCTTGAGTATATATGATGAATTTTAATTTTTTAAACATATGGATTCTTTTAAAGTTTATCTAAATTCAAAGCACTTTAACAGCTTTTCCATAGAATGCAATATATTTTCATACAACTTCTGTCTTTAATCTCCTTTGCAGTGCTTTTTACTTATTACACATACAAAACAGCACACTCAGACCAATGAGAACTGCCAAGAAAAAAGTTTTCAATCTGCCATATCCAAAATGACACCTAAAATTGACTCAAACGATATACCCCTTTCAGTTTGTAGTGTTGTATTACGCTTATCGTCCCAATTTGCCATATTGTTATTTTCAATTGCATATTTATTAAAAATGTAATGTATACCTATTTTGTTCCCATGGATTTGGGCATTGGAACAGACACGACATAACCTTTAGCACAGGTTTTATTGTCTGCTATTACTTTTGCCTCTATTATTACTTTTTTTTTTGTTACTTCACTGACCTTTGCACGGATTTCAAGCTCTACTCCAAGAGGTGTTGGTGCAAGATAATCTACTTTTAGAGACGCTGTAACAAACCTTAAGGCAGGTTCGGTATCCATACTTCTGCCTTCTGCTTTATAAGTAGCTGCAGAAGCGGTTCCCACGCAATGGCAGTCAATCAAAGAGGCAATCAAACCTCCGTAAACATAGCCAGGGATAGCAATATGGTTTTCACTGGGGAGAAATTTTGCAACACTTTCATCTCCATCCCAAAAGCTTTTTATCTGTAATCCGTGTTCATTTAGCCTTCCGCAACCGTAACAATGACTGAAATCCTCTGTGTAGTAATCTTGAAATGCTTTTTGTGTCATTCTTTCTCCTTAAGGTTAATTTTATGATATTAAGATTTAAATTTTCCTATGCTGTATTCAATTTTTTATATTCAGCTGTTTTTTTAAATAAATGGGCTTTTTGTATATAAAATGCATATAAAAAACACAGCCTGCTATACTTCCTGCACAATCTGCAAATAAATCCCAGGCAGAAGCATCTCTTTCAGGGACAAACGCCTGGTGAATTTCATCTGACATTCCATAAAGACAGGCAAATAAAATGGCAATGGTTTTGATTTTTGCCGGAGACCATAAAGGTTTTTCAACAGTTAGGTTTCGAGCTGCAAGAATTGCAAGAATTGCATAAACTCCAAAGTGAAAAACTTTGTCATCATAGGCAAAAAGAGGTTCTGAAATTATCCCGGGGTAAGAAGACTGCCAGAAAATGAAAACAGACAATGCAATAACCGGCAGTCTGTAAAAAAGGTTCAGGGAGAGGTTGTTAGAAAATTGTCTCATCCAGAATTCTCTTGCTAATATGATGTGAAACTGATTTTATAAATTCATCCATGGCCATACCCATCCTGACCTTGCCGTCAAGGGTTCTTACAGAGAGAGTTTTATTTTGTTTTTCCTTATCTCCTATTGTGATGATAATGGGGATATAATTCAGCTGGGCATCCCTGATCTTCTTTTTAAGAGTTTCACTTCTTTTATCAACATCGCATCTTATTTTATAGCTTTCAAGTTCCTTTCTGATCTCATGGGCATAATCTGCCAGATCCTGGTTTATGGGCAGCAGGACAGCCTGCACCGGAGCCAGCCATAAAGGGAATTTGCCGGCAAAATGTTCAACAAGAATGCCGAAAAATCTTTCAAGAGAACCATAAATAACACGATGGATCATTATGGGACGGTGTTTTTCATTATCTTTTCCTTTGTAGGTTAAGTCAAATCTTTCCGGCAGAGCCATGTCTAACTGAATAGTACCGCACTGCCAGGTTCTTCCCAAAGCATCCTTAATGTGGATATCGATTTTAGGACCGTAAAATGCACCATCCCCCTCATTAATAAAATACTCCTGTCCATAGTTGTCCAAAGCAGCTTTAAGACCTTTTGTGGCTTCTTCCCACTGTTCATCAGAACCAATGGATTTTTTCGGGCGGGTGGAGAGTTCAAGATGAAAATCAAGGCCAAATCTGGAGTAAATCCTCTTGGAAAGATGAAGCACACCAAGGACTTCATCACCTATTTGGTCCGGAGTCATGAAAATATGGGCATCATCCTGGTGAAAAGCGCGAACCCTGAAAAGCCCGGACAATGCTCCTGAAAGTTCATGCCTGTGTACAAGGCCTACTTCACCTGCTCTTAATGGAAGATCCCTGTAAGAGTATGACTTTGTTTTATAAAGCAGCATACCGCCCGGGCAGTTCATGGGTTTGATGGCATACTCCTCATCATCAATCACAGAGGTGTACATGTTTTCCCTGTAATTTTCCCAGTGACCGCTTTTTTCCCACAACTTCCGGTTAAGCATGACAGGGGTTTTGGTCTCTATGTACCCGGCAGCTTTATGTTCTTCACGCCAATAATCTAATAAAGAGTTCCATACGTCAACGCCCTTTGCATGGAAGAAAGGCATGCCTGCGGCTTCATCATGAAAAGAGTATAAATCCAGTTTTGTACCAAGTTTTCTGTGATCCCGCTTTTTAGCTTCTTCTATAAGATGGATATATTTGTTAAGCTTTTTTTTATCAAAAAAAGAGATACCATAAAGCCTTTGCAGCTGCTCCCTTGACTGGTCAGCACGCCAATATGCCCCGGATATCTTTAAAAGTTTAAAACCCTTGATCATACCTGTATGTGGAATATGGGGGCCCCGGCAGAGATCTATAAATTTGCCATTTTGATACAAAGAGATCTCCTGATCTTCAAGTTCATTAATAAGTTCAAGTTTAAAGGGGTTATCTTGAAAAATTTTAAGAGCTTCCTGCTTTGAAACAACTTTTCGCTTAAAACTGTTTTTGTCTTTTATGATTTTTTTCATCTCAGCTTCAATATTGCCAAGATCATCTTCAGAAATAGGGTTCATGTCTATATCATAGTAAAACCCATCTTCCACCACAGGGCCGATTGTAAGTTTTGCATCATTATAGATATTGAGTACAGCTTCTGCCATGACATGGGCTGAAGAGTGCCTTAAAATCTCCAGACCCTCATCATCCTTGGAAGTTATAAAACTGATGGCAGTGTCATGGTCTATGATCTGGTTTAAATCTATCAACTTGTCATCAATTTTCATTGCCACGCAGTTTCTGGCAAATCCTTCTGAGATACTTTTGGCTACATCCGTGCCGCTGGGATCGTTTTCAAATTTTCTAATGGTATTGTCTGGAAATGTTATATGAATCATTAGTATTATCCATTGCGTTTTAAGTCTGTTAAATATAAACTGCCATGGGCAGATTTGGTATTTCACTCAGGTTTGCCAACAGCAAAACATGAAAGTGAATAAATAATTTGTTCTCACTTTCATATAAAAAATGAATATTAAAAGAAGTGATGTAAACAATCAAGGGAAAAATAATAGAGGAGACTTTTGAATTACAAATTTATTGAATCTGAATCAGAGCTTGAAAATATATGCGGTAAGCTTTTAAAGGAAAAGATAATCGGCGTGGATCTTGAAGCTGATTCCATGTATTGTTTTAAGGAGAAAATCTGCCTGATACAGATTGCAACTGCAAAACAGGCTTTTTTAATTGATCCCTTTGAGTTTAAAGGAATCTCTCCATTTTTAAAGGTTCTTGAAAACCATGATATCATAAAAGTATTTCATGGCGCTGATTTTGATATCAGAAGCCTTGACAGAGATTATAAGACCAGGGTGAATAATCTTTTTGATACTGAAATTGCCTGCAGGTTCCTCGGTATTAAGGAGCGCGGCCTTGGGGCTTTGTTAAAAAGATATTTCACTGTTGATTCCAATAAAAAATATCAAAAGGCAAACTGGTCAAAGCGGCCATTTAACCAGGGAATGGTTGAATATTCAGTTATGGATGTAGCATTTCTGACAAAACTTTATGAAATTATTCTTCAGCAACTTGTAGATAAGGGGCGGCTTTCATGGGCTAAAGAGGAGTTTGAAATACAAGAAGAGGTCAGGTATGAAGATAATCATGAATCTCCTCTCTTTAAAAAATTTAAAGGTGCCGGTAAAATTGAAAACAGAAGTCTTGCGGTACTTGAAAATTTATTGCAGCTGAGAATGCAGATTGCAGAAAAAAAAGATCAGCCTCTGTTTAAAATCATGTCAAATTCATCTTTGATGGCTATGGCAGAAGAAAAACCTGAAAGTATTGATCAGATTTTGAAAATCAGGGCATTAAGCCCGAGGCAGTCAGATATGTATGGTAAACTCTGTGTGCAAGTGATAACGAAAGCAATGGAATTGGAACAGGATAGGCTGCCGCTGTATCCAAAACTCAAAAGACCGAAAAGAGATGTGAAAGTCCAGAATAGGATTAAAAAGTTAAAAAAAATGAGAGAAAAATCAAGCAGTTCAGTGGGGATGGAGCCAGGATTTTTATTGAACAATGCAGTTATAAGTTCCATAGCTTTAACCAGGCCTGGTACACCTGAAAATCTTCTCAAGATAGAAAACATCAGGCGCTGGCAGGTGGAGACTATTGGAAATGATATTATTTCAACCCTTGGATATTGTAATAGGTAATGGAGGAGAAGATGGAACTTGAGTTTGTAAAAATGGAAGGCCTTGGTAATGATTTTATTATTATCGATGATAGGGCAGGGAGTATTGAGCAGCATGAACATTATCCCTCACTGGCAAAAAGGCTTTGTTCCAGACATTTTGGTATTGGTGCAGATGGAATTATCCTGATCCTTGAATCCCCTGATCATGATATCAAGTTCAGGATATATAATTCTGATGGTTCCCAGGCTCAGATGTGTGGCAATGGAATGCGATGCTTTGCAAAATATCTCTATGAAAACAGGATTGTTTCCAAAAAGAGAATAAGGGTGGATACAAAGGCCGGTACAATTATCCCAGAGGTGATCACCAGCAATATGGGGCTTGTTGAATCAATAAAGGTGGATATGGGAGAACCAGCTCTTTTATGTAAAGATATCCCTTTTAAAAGTGAAAATGAAAAAGCAATTGA
>JAQIBP010000035.1 GCA_027858995.1 Deltaproteobacteria bacterium
CATGATCTTGGATCTCTTGAGCCTGGTTTGGGTAGGCCACGAGTAGTAATCATTTCAACATAAGCATCACGCAATCCGCTGGCCTTAACACAGTTACTCAAAATTAAGTGCAATTCTTCGCGCGTGTAAGGAATAGACATGCGTAGTTTCTGCATGCCGGAAAAGAAACGTTCCAAGTGATCATCAAGTCGAAAAAATTTTCCATTCCATACATGTACGACATCGTAAGTTGCGTCCGAATGGAGAAACCCCCAACCCAGAATTGAAATTTTAGCCTCAGAAATTGGCACAATTTTTCTATCGATATAGGCTGCACTTTTTGAAAAGTCCGGCATGTTTGTTGTCCTCCACTTGCAAAGCTAACCCCCAAACCCCGCGGTTAGCACAAAAAAGGATTTGTAAGGTTTTAAAATTGTAGTAAAAGCATAGAGAAACTCCCAAACAGAAATTTTTAACTTTTCTCTCAAAAAGAAAGGAGATTCTCTATGCTGGAAATCAAGATAGAACATTTTCTCAATTATTGTAAAGTATCAAATTTTGCAACCAGGTCCATTCAATCATTAAGGGTAAGGCTCAATGAATTCAACAGCTTTATTAACAAAGTGCCGGTTGAGTTGGTTCAGGGCATCTCCTACAGGCCTTTACCGGCAACCGCCCGCTTAAAACCCGGCATAAAACTATATTTTCTGGCGTGGTTATTCATCACTTTTTCAACCGTTTCCAGCCAGACTGGTTCCAGACCTGCTTTTTCATAATATCGTTTAGCCTGTTCAAAATTGGATATAGCCGCATCATAATACTTTCTCTTTCCTGCATTTACGGTACCTTTCACCGAGATGAATGTCGGGGGATTGAGTGAGCTTTTCAAGCTTGCTCACTCAGCTCTCCGACTTCATTCTCGGGGGAGTTAAAAATTTGAATTTTAAACAATAAAATGAATTTTTGAAAATGTGAAGCTCCTCTGTTATTAGCACCATCTGGTTTCCCAGTGGTATATTTTTGAGCAGTCTGCAATAAATCAGCTACAAAACAGGAGGAGCCTCACTATGAAAAAAAGAAGCATTTATCAGAATCGAAGTCAAGAATTATATTCTCTTTTCGAGGATGCAGGTAACAATTCAAAAATAATGTGCATACCGATGGATTATGCAAAAAAACACCATGTGGTGATGTTTTGTAATGGGTATGGAGATATTATACGCAAGCCATTTCCAGTTAAAAATTCTCCTGAAGGTGTTGAATATCTCGTTGATCAGGTAAAAAAATCTTGCGCTCACAAGGGCATTAAATTGCAGCATGTATTTTTTGGAGGTGAAGATATCAGTTCTTATTCTGAAAATTTTGTTCACTCTTTACGTTTCGAAGGATGGATTGTAGGCAGTGTTAATGCCCATGAAGCAAAAAAAACAGCGTGAAAATCTGCAAGCAAGTATAGATCGTTTGGACTTGATGGGTATTGCCTCCATTCTGATTAACAGAAGAACAAATACAAATCCTGCTCAATCTGGATTGTACAGAAATCTTCGAACCATAGTACGCCACAGAAAAAAGCTGGTTAAAATGAAAACTGAAGTTAAAAACCGCATTCATACTGTAGTAGACCAACTTTTTCCAGGCTTTCTTGATGAAACAAAAAGCGGTATCAGACCTTTTTCAAAAAGCTCTTTATATCTGATGTCAGACAGGTTCAGCGCCCGTCAAATATCCCGGAGAAAACTTGAACCTTTGACAAAAGCGTTGAATCGTTTTAGAACAAGGAACTCTGATCAGGCCGCAACCAAACTAAAGGGATATGCCTTAAAAGCTTTTACACCACCAGAACTCCATATGGACACTTTTCAATTATCATTGTCCTACCACACAAAACACTTTATCTGTTTACTTGAATGTATCCAGCAGCTTGAAAAGGAAATTGCTCTTGTCCTGAGCCAGACCCAGGGTGCATTTTTAACCAGCATTCAAGGTGTTGGGATTATCCTTGCAGCAGGCATATGTTCTGAAATAGGTGATCCTCTTATTCAAGGGGCTGCAGCGAATCTTTCTTCATATGCAGGGGTTGTCCCACGGGTAAAACAGTCTGGTGGTCCCGAGTCAGAACCTCGTGTAGGCAGGGTCAGTAAAAGAAATAACCATATACTTAAAGACTATCTGCTCCAGGCTTCAAATCATATTGGACGTCATGGCTCAGAAGATCTCAAGCAGGACTTCCAACGCCGTAAATGCCAAGGACAAAATGTTGAATTTGGTATGGCCAAAAGATCAACCTATGGGGCAATGGCGTGATGTTGTGCAAAAATTATATCAAATCAAGCTTGGCCTTTAATGCTTTATTGAATGGGTATTAACGTAACAGAGGATATAATGATTAAGATTTCGGCGGACAGGATGGCTTAGCATTTACTGTCACAGTGCTTCTCATAAAGAGATTGACGTTGATGGCTTGGATAGGAGTATCTGACCTGGCCGTCCGATTTATTATGGCTCAAAGGTGCTCTGATCCTTAATCATATTTTAAGAGATCTTGTCATACCGGAATGTCAAACCCGGACATTAAAGGACAGGTCTTGCCACCGGCTACGCCGAAATTTTACACATTGACTTTTATCTGGTACTCCTATCTTTCAATATTGACTCTTTTAATATGTGGAGTAAAAAACTTGCTGAAGTTTCAGAAAGGAAAGCATATTATCCTGATTTGAGTGATACAGTGAGCAGTTCTCTTAAAAAAAGGAAAGTTCAACGAATTTCGTCAGGTGATACAATGTCTCAGATGCATGATGCCCAGGAAAGAACATTGGATGTGGATGCTGAGGAAATTACTCCAGATATAGATAATATTTGAACAAAATCATAACTTGAAGGTCATACATAGGAATGATTTTTTTATGGGTCTGAGACAAAAATATGGGTAAATTTGACAAAAGCTTTTTTTGCGTTATTATCTGAATGCTTAATAAGCAATCAGATAATAGGGGGAGACATGAAAAAACTTGAAAAACTTGAGGCAAAGAGAGATTCTATCCATGGACAACTTGTAAATATTGGTGATTTTAAGAGAGGAACAATCTCTG
>JAQIBP010000076.1 GCA_027858995.1 Deltaproteobacteria bacterium
CATCAACAGACCCCAACCGCAAGAAAAAAAAGAAAAAGGAACCCAGCGAAAAGAAACCCGGAGGACAAAAGGGGCATAATGGCACGACCCTGAAAAAGTTTGCTGACCCTGATGTTATCGAAAAGATACCGGTGGATAAAAAGATTCTTCCTAAAGGTGTTTATAAAGATGTGGGCTATGAATCCAGACAGATCGTTGACATTGAGATCTCACGGATTGTAACAGAATATCGAGCTCAGGTTCTTGAGGATGCCAATGGGAATCGTTACACAGCACCTTTTCCTGAGAGTATCAGCCGGCCTGTTCAGTACGGAGTTAATGTGAAGGTTCATTCTGTGTATATGTCTCAATACCAATTGGTTCCATATAATAGGGTTGAAGAAAACTTTCAAGACCAGGTTGGAATTCCAATAAGCTCCGGTTCTATTTATAACTTTAACAAAAATGCCTATGAAAGGCTGGAAGTCTTTGAAGCCATTGTGAAATCAAAACTGATCGAATCTGGTCTTTGTCATGCAGATGAGACCGGCATTAATATTGATGGGCAAAGACGCTGGCTTCATTGTGTCTCCAATAATTGGTGGACATATTATTTTCCCCATGAGAAAAGAGGTTTAGATGCCATGGATGCCATGGGTGTTCTGCCCTGGTTTAAGGGGATACTTTGTCATGATCATTGGAAGCCGTACTTTAAAATTGATTGCCAGCATTCATTGTGCAACGCCCATCACCTCAGGGAGTTGGAAAGAGCCTGGGAACAGGACAAGCAAGAGTGGGCCAGGGATATCAGGGATCTCTTGTTACAGATAAACAAAGCCGTGGATGATGCCGGTGGCCATCTTTCTGTAGCAGATTCCATGAAATACAGGCAACAATATCGGGATCTGCTGGAAAAAGCCGAAAAAGAATGCCCACCCCCGGATGAAAGCCAACGAAAAGGAAAACGGGGGAAGCTGAAACGTTCCAAGTCAAGAAATCTTCTTGAACGACTGAGGGATTTTGAAAATGAAACTCTGCTTTTTATGGATGATGAAAAAGTCCCATTCAGCAATAATCAGGGAGAAAGAGATATTCGGATGACTAAAGTCCATCAAAAAATCTCAGGATGCTTCCGGTCCATGAAAGGTGCAGCTATGTTTTGCCGTATCCGCAGCTATCTTTCAACCTGTAGAAAAAATGGTGTGAGAGCAAGCGAAGCACTACGCCTTTTATTTGAAGGTAAACTACCAGAATTTTTAAATGAGTAATTTTCTGATTGCAAAAACAAGGAAACTTTTTCAAGAAATCTAAGCAGCTCTAAAAATAGGTGCTGAATAATTACAAAAATTTTTGCATTAATATTTCGAAATAATTAGAAATATAGAATAAACAAAGGGAACTATCATGACAAACGAAATTATTAAAATAACAAATTTTATGATGAATGCTTTTATTCATATCTGGCCTTACCTTGTGATTACCATTCCACTTGCAGTAGCCGTGAACATGTCCGGCGCCTCAAAGTATATAAAACGTGCTTTTGACGCAGGCCCGATCACTGCTATTTTTCTGGCAACCATTGTTGGTGCCTTCAGTCCATTTTGTTCCTGCGGGGTTATACCTGTTATTGCTGCGCTATTGATCGGTGGCGTACCATTGGCGCCTGTCATGGCTTTTTGGATCGCATCCCCGTCTATGGACCCTGAAATCTTCTTTTTGAGTGTAGGAACGATTGGATTGGATTTAGCTGTCTGACGTCTGGTTGGGACGCTTATCTTAAGTCTGTCCGCAGGTTTTATAACTCATTTTCTTGTTCAAAAAAAATAGATAAGCACGGATGTCCTGAAACACAAAAGCAATTTAGATTCTCGAAACAGGCCTTTGCTTGGAAAAAGCATTTGGTCTGGTATTTCAACCGGTGTAAAAAATCTGTTTAGTTTAAAATCTGAAAAACTGGTTCCGACAACCGCCTGTTGCGCTGCCAATTCAAACATCGGCACTCAAATCAGACCTTTGATCAATTTTGGTACTGGCTCGACAATGCAGGAGGTGAACACTACCGCAACCGATGAATCAAACAGCTGTAGCTGTGATGAAAAAGAAAATTTCTGGAAACGCTTATCCAAGGAATCCTGGACGGCAACCTTATTGGTAATTAAATTCATGGCATTGGCTTTTTTCCTTGAGGCATTGATAATACTTTATATTCCCGAAGTTTGGATAACAACAATTATGGGCCGGGAAAATTCCTGGGCTATTTTAACTGCAGCTTTCCTTGGTATTCCCGTCTATACAAGCAATTTAAGCGCTTTACCAATGGTCAGCGGCCTTCTGACCCAGGGGATGAGCCCTGCAGCAGCCTTGGCTTTTCTCATTGCCGGTCCAACCACCACATTACCTGCAATGGCTGCGGTCTGGACACTGGTTAAACCTCGCGTATTCTTTTTATATGTGTCTTTCTCACTTTTTGGTGCCATTACATTGGGATATCTAAAACTGATCTGGGGATAATGCGATTAAAGTTTCATCCAATATTGTGCAGACGGCTTAACAAAAATCTATTTATGTAACCTTTCTGATATTGAACAGGAATGCAATTGTAAAAATATGATGCATGTTGCTTGTTGAACAATTTACACCGAAAGTGCTTAACTTCGATTACAGTTTTTAGAGGATGATCACTTCCTTTGATTACTTAAATATTGCCGGTTATTTCATATTTTACAGACAAACCTGCTTGCTCATTTTTTTTATTTGCTTTAAAAACTGTCGTCGGCTCGGCAATTGTGTCACCTGATATCCTTTGTCCATGCCTTGGCAATTATGGGATTACGCTTTAAAAAATCTCTCCTGACCTCATCTTTAACCCTGTTCATCGGGCATGCGAAATTCATACACTGGGAACAGAGAAATGTACTTAATGTCATGAAAAAACCAGCAGTAGTCAGAATATAGACAATTAGCAGAAATATTTGCAAGTCCAAAATCAGGAAAAACAGAGGGTATCCCCATACAAGAGCAAAACCGGAGAAAAATATAACCTTTTCCCAAAACGTCATTGGACCGGGTCGATATTTCCATATTTTGGGTGCACCGTAATTTGCCCAACATTTTAAAGAACTTCCGTTTTCTGCATAATGGGGACAATGTGAACACATTACCCGGATTTCAATAAAACCAAAATATCCGATTATTATAATCACCCATGTAATTAACCACTATTGACCCATGTGATAAATTCCTGCTCCACCTAAGAAAAATGAGGGAGAGGCAATTAAAAGAAAATGTATTAAATCACGGGATGAAAAATGACAATGCAGGGTTTTGCTGACAGTGCAGTTATCACATGTCTCGGATATGCATGTTGCAATAGGTTTGTTTGGATCTAAAAATATCATTCCTTCAGCCCCTCATTAATTATCGAATGCCTTGGCCAAATGATTATATACCCACGCAAACACAGCGCCGATGATAACACCGTCGAAAAAACCATAGACCAGGCCAACCATGCTCCCCAGAGGAGAAATTGTTAAGCCTGGATATACCATACTCAAAAAAGTCTCCTGGTTTGAATATCCCCGGGCCATTAACCACCAGGTACTGACAAAAAGAACAAAACCATAAATCAGGCCGCAAGCTATTGCAAATGCTTTGATATTGAATCTCATAATTCCTCCTTGTGAATTAATTTTTTATGCAATCATACTTCCTGATATTGTGAGAATCGACCGGAGTTATAACTTAGGACCAAAAAGATTATAAATAATAGAATTTTTGCATTTTAATTTGATTTTCTGTATTCGGAAGGGGTTTTGTCGGTTACTTTGAGAAAGGAGGCATTAAAAGTTGATTTTGACTTGAAACCAACATCCAAAGCGATAGCAAGAATTTTGACCTCCTTATCCTGAATCAACAATTCTTTGGATTTGGCGATACGATACTCATTTACAAATATTTTAAATTTTTTATTTAATCGTGTATTAAGAAATTGAGAAAGCTGGTGAGGAGAAATACTCAGACACTCTGCCAGATGGCCTAAAGAAAGGTTCTCGTCAAGAAACATTTCCTTTTGGGTCATCAAAGTTTTAAGGTTGGTCTCGATCTGATCCAAATCCAGACCCTGCAAATATGACCGCCTGGCCTTTTGTTTTTGAGCAGCAAATCGGGCTGTTTGATAAAAGTTAGGATACTTAAAACTGATTAAAAACAAAGAAATGATCGTAAGTGAAATAAGCACTGAGGATAATGTGATGAAAATTGTTTTGTTGGAAACAAAGGCCAGTATATCGAAAATTTGACCTATCAAAAGAACGATGAAAAATACTAAAATCGCTTGGGCAACAGGTTCCTTTTTAATAACATCCGGCTTCCATATTAATTCGGCTTGAATGTTTTTCCAGATTGCAATCAGGTAACACACAACACTAACGCTGCCGCCTGAGGTAATATACATATGGGCCTTGTTATAAAAGAATCCTGGCATGATATCCGTGTCTTTAGCTGGAAAAAGAATCAAAGCGAAAATGGTAGAAATAAAGGCAAGGCTCACTGGAAAAAAATGAGATAGATGAACTGCCTTAAAGAAAAAGGAATTTTGTAAAACAAACCTCACAAGCAAAAAAAAGAATATTTTTTATGGACTTGTGATTAACAATGAGCTGGCCAATTGCCATCAGGCCTGCCACTTTTTAAATCGTCTCATGATGCCACTCTCTACTGATTAAAATTTAAACCGGGCTCCGGTCATCAGCGCGTTGATGTCTTCATAATTGGTTCCGGTACTTTCAAGTTCATACAAGCGGTAGCCCATATAGAATTCGGTTGACCAGTCCGATACCTTCTGTACGAATTGGATGCCGAAGGTATCGCCATCATCATCATTGAGAGCAATATCATTAAAGTTGCCGTAGTCGATGGATATGGCTGTGGGGCCTATGGAAAATGGTTTCCACTGGTATCCCAGCTTACCGTAGTAATAGTTGGAGTCGTCTCTGCCGGCGGTGTCATAATCCCTTCCACCTGCGGCAAAAGTTGCGCTGAAGCCGCAATTGAGCAACAGGGAAAGTGAGCCGCTGACCTGGCCATCAAAATTTTTGGTATTTTCAGGCCATGCGTATGCCAAAGCTCCGGCGAGCTTAAACCCGGGGAACTTACCGCTGTACCTGATAGCCAGATCGATGGCATCATCAGCAATAAAAGAGCTTGAGGCATAAAATCCCGAGAAATCAGGCGTATCATAGCGCACCCTATCGTCCCGGCTCATACCGTCCATGTTGGAAAATGCACTGCCGACCTTTGTAGTTGACAGACTCTGGGTGGTGTTATTGTAAAATAAAATTCCCCCTGCCATATCGGATACACTGGAGTAGCCAATCAGGTCAGTCCCGGACAGATCAACTTCCGCGGTTCCGTTGGATGCCGTATCTCCCTGACCGATAGAAAGTTTGCCCAAGGTTTCCGACTCAATCCAAAAGTCCAGGTGTCGCTGAGTAAAGTTGTCAGCACTCGCATTTCGCTTGTTGTTCTGGTTGACATCGGCAGTGGAGTTGGATTCAAATTGCACCTCGATCTTCGTCCCGATCGCCAGATCATTACTGATCTCTGCTTTTCCCTTTAAACCAAAACGAGTCGAAGAGTTGTCATTATCCACGTGATACACATCGGTGTTATTCCCGTCGTCAGCAACCAGTACGCCACGGTTTACTTGACCATATAGCTGTCTTGTTACCGGATTTGACAATATCCGTTGGCGCCGCTTCCGGAGCCATTCCGGTCTTGATCAGTTTATCAACGGTTTCTTTTAGCTCGTCGATCTGCTGCTGCATGTCAATCCGTTTTTTAAGCTCTTTTATCACCATCTCATCCGCTGCAGGAGCAATTGAGGCACTTGCCAGCAAAAAACCTGTCATCACAATCATGGTGATAATCGCTCTTAACCCGAATAGTTTCTTCATTGTCTAATTCCTCCCGTGTTGAGTTTTACTATTAAAAATAGTGACTGTAATCGACCAATATTTGGACATAGTCCTGCTTTTTTATTTTCAACCGGTCAAGTCTGTAAATGATTTTATAGTGATCTTCAAATCATCTATATAAGTTGTTTTGCGAAAAATCAATCAGGAAAACTCTGATTTTTTATATTTATTCTATTTCAAAAGCACGCTCTCCGGCAAAGGCGCAGGCAGTAGTTGAAAATAAGATTCCCAGTGGCAGCAGTATTTTTTTTAGTAACATGTTAAATGTCCTTTGTTTTAAAAATTATATATTTTTATTTTAACTTTTCATTGCAGCAAACTCCTTCAGCCCTTATTCTGGCTCAGGCCGTTTCCATTGGTAGGGTAGCTCCTTGATGGTACCCGATTCGGTCATTGTTTTGAGGGCCGCAAGAGCGTCCAGAATGATCCGCCGCTGGCGGCTCGCTCGCAGCATGTTTCTTGTTGAAAATTTATTCAAATTGTTTAAGCGTTCTATACGTTCTTTTCTTTATGGTTGTTATGACATCATCCAATAGGCTGTCACCTTGATATCTGCTAATAAAATTCGTATGGGTAGTGTCAATTGCCTTGATCAGTTTAAGACAAAAGTCTATTAATCGTTTCCGAAGGGTGACCTTGCTTATTTTAATTTCCTCTGCAAATCTGTTCCAATGCCTTTCCATGATCCACTCCAGTCTGTTTTCTCCTCCTATTTTCATAGCAAGTCTTTGTGACAGGTCTTTATAAATATTT
>JAQIBP010000115.1 GCA_027858995.1 Deltaproteobacteria bacterium
TTTTTCCAAAGCACTTTTAAAAATTTTAGTATGAAGAGAGGAAACTAATGAAATGGTTTCGTAGATTTTTTATTCTAATTCTTTCCCTAACTGTCTGCATCACAGCAATAATTTTCTTCCTGCCATTTTCCAATGACTTTCAACAGAAAGGGGAGCTTAATATCCCCGGTCTGAAAAACAGAGTAACCATACAGCGGGATGCCAATGGGATGGCTTATATTAGAGCTCAAAACCTTGAAGATGCTCTATTTGCACAGGGATTTGTCACAGCTCAGGACAGGCTTTTCCAGATGCAGCTGACCCGTCTTTTTGCCCAGGGCAGAATCTGTGAACTTGCAGGAGATGTTGCAAAAAATCTTGATATTCGCATGAGAACCATTGGGCTGCACAGAATGGCCATAAAGCAGGCAGGTATTCTTAATGATAAAACAAAAAATCGTTTTCAAAAATATGTGGATGGAATCAATGCCTTCATTGATATCTGCCCTGAGGATATTCATTTAGAATTCAAACTTGCCGGTATAAACCCTGATAAATGGGAAGTTGCTGATTCTCTGACTCTGTTATACTACATGGGATACTCGACCTCGGCAAATTTAAACAGTGAAATAGTCTCCCAGATGCTGCTGGAAACCCTTGGGTTTGAAAAAGCTTCCCAGATCATGCCCATTAATATTAATGCTGATGACCCTGATGATACAGGGGAAATACAATTACCCTTAAAAGAGCAACTTTCCCTGTCAAAAACCAATATTGAAAACCTCATGGCTTATTCCGGCGACCGGAAACTTCGTGCAGGCAGCAATAACTGGGCTGTATCTCCCACACTTTCCGCATCAGGGAAAGCCATCCTGTCAGGTGATCCCCATCTTGATCCAAGATCACTGCCCGGTGTCTGGTATCCTGTGGAACTTTTTACTCCTGAAATAAGAGCTGTCGGGGTAAATATTTCCGGAATACCTGGCATGGCCATTGGCAGAACTGATCATATTGCCCTCTCTGCAACAAACAATTACGGGGATATGCTGGATTTATATATTGAAACCATTGATCCTGAAAACCCTGACAACTACCTTGAAGGAAAAAACTCCATACCCTTTATCCAGATTAAAGAGAATCTTAAAATAAAAGATAAAAATGCCACACAGGGATTCAGGTTGGAACCTGTCACCATCAAAGCTACAAAAAGAGGGCCTGTTGTTTCCAATATACTAAAGAACCTTAAAACCAAAAAGGTTATCACATTAAGGTTTGCTCCTGCTGAATCAATGGGGCCCGCCGTAGGCATTTTGGATATTTTAACAGCAAAAGACAGCAAGGCTCTTGTAAATGCTTTAAACAAAACTCCCATGTTATGCATTAACTGGGTATTTGCCGATTCAAAGGGCAATATAGGTCACCAGGCTTCCGGGAAAATCCCCATAAGAGACAATGGGGATGGAATTTTCCCTTATCCGGTAAAAGACTCTAAAGATAACTGGAGAGGGTGGATTCCAGCCGATGAAATGCCTGGAGAGATAAATCCTGAAAAAAAGTGGATCGGTACATGTAATCATAAAATCATAAAAAAAGATTATCCCTACTATTATTCATCATATTTTGCGCCGTCATACCGGTATAGAAGATTAAAAGAGCTGATGGCCTTGTCGGACAAAAAAGAAGTTCATGATCTATGGATGTATCAGAGGGATACAAAAAATATGTTAGCCGAGAAGATATCCCCTGTTATTGCAAAAACCCTGCTTAAACATGATGATACTAAAATAATGGGTGAAATTCTTTCTGACTGGGATTTCAGGGATGATCCTGACAAGGCTGCTCCTGCCATATTTCAAACCACATACAAATTATTTGCAAAGCTTGTTTTTGAAGATGAACTTGGAGAAGAGAAAGCCATGATTATGCTTAATAACTGGTATTTCTGGCAGGAAAGACTTGAAAGAATGGTCGTTAATGGCGTTTCTCCATGGTTTGATAATATAAAAACAGGTAATAAAAAAGAGACACTTGAAGATTTATTTCATCTCGCTGCTTTAAATGCAAAAGCATTTCTTGTCCCCAAACTCGGAGATGAGCCTAAAAAATGGCAGTGGGGTAAAATTCATACCCTTGAACTTGTGAATCCTATCAGAAGAAAAGGCACAGGTAAAACATGGCTTGGCTCAGGCCCCATGCCCATGGGAGGATCAGGTGAAACCCTTTACAGAGGATGGTATGACTATGACAAACCATTTGAAGTCACCCATTGTGCTGCCCTTCGCATGGTTGTTGATTTCGCAGACAAGGAAAAAGTAGTGGCAATACTGCCGGGCGGTGTCAGCGGAAGAACATTTAACCCCCACCAGAAAGACCAGATAGATGCATTTATGTCTGGGAAAAAGATGTTCTGGTGGTTCAGTGATAAAGCTATTGATACGCATGCAAAATCAAAACTGGTATTAAAACCCTGACACAGGTTTTAAATTCAATTATAATGACTACTGTTTGCAAAGACAAAACTGATATTGAGATACAAGAGGCTGCAGATCCCGTTTCAAAGGAAGAAGAGGTGGTGATCTGCCGTCTGTGCAGCAATGCCGTAACCAGACCTTTTCATCGGATCATGGTGAACAACTCTTTTTCACATGCATTTGCAAATCCCCATGGACACGTATTTGAAATCACCTGCTTTACTAAAGCTGAAGGGTGTGTTCCTGTCTCTGATTTTTCAGCTGAGTTTACATGGTTCCCCGGTTATTCCTGGAAAATAGGGGCATGCACTGGATGTGCCGCCCATCTGGGATGGGTATTTTCACTGGACAATCCTGGTTCGAATAATCTAAAGCACTTTTACGGTCTTATTCTTGATAAACTTATTTTCCCATAAAAGAGACCTTTGAATAATGTTATACGAGGTCTCTAAAGGTTAAAAATGGAAAAGACAGGCACGCGAATTTCTTCATTAAAAGTGCAACCAAATTTATAAAATAATGATTGACATTGGATAATTGTATACAGTATACAATTATTTAATTTATAATAGTATCCGGCAACTTAAGATTTTGATAAGACATACATAAAGATAAGGGCACATATAATGGCTGCAAAAACACATCCTGAAGAACTCAAAAGATTAAAAGACCTTCAACAAAAAGCAATCATGGGAGGCGGCGAAAAAGCAATGGACCGCCATCGTTCCAAGGGAAAATTACCAGCAAGGGAACGGCTTGACCTCTTATTTGATAAAGGCAGTTTTGTGGAAATGAATGATCTGGCTGAAAGTCAATGTATTGATTTTGGCATGGACAAAAGAAAGGTACCTGGAGACGGTGTGGTTACAGGCTTTGGAACTGTTGATGGCCGGACAATGTTTGCCTATGCACAGGATGCAACAGTTCTTGGAGGATCGGTCGGCACTATTCATGGTCAAAAGATTTGCAGGATCATGGATGAGGCTTTGAAAGTCAAAGCTCCCTTGATATGTCTGAATGATTCAGGAGGAGGAAGACTTCATGAAGGTTTTTTTGCTTCCAGAAATGTTGCGGGAATGTTTTTGAGAAACACTGCTGCTTCCGGGGTTATCCCGCAGATTTCCTGTATCATGGGACCGTGTGCAGGAGTATCTGTCTATTCACCTGCATTGACAGATTTTATCATCATGGTGGAAAAGCAGAGCCAGATGGTTATCACCGGTCCCAAGATTATTCAGGATGTCACAGGTGAAACCGTAACTCTTGAGGAGCTTGGTGGTTCTGATGTTCACAGCAAAGTGACAGGCCAAGCCCATTTTGTGACTAAGACAGACGAAGAAAGCATAAAACTTATACGATATCTTTTAAGTTTTCTACCAGCCAATAATGAGGAAAATCCACCTTCATACCCCTGTGATGATGACCTGGAAAGAAAAAACACCAATTTAACTGATATTGTACCGGCAGAATTTAAAAGAGCCTATGATATGCATGAAGTTATTACTGAAATAGTGGATAGCAGTGAATTTTTAGAGATTCTGCCTGAATTTGCACCCAATATTATTACCGCTCTTGCACGCATGGACGGGAACAGTGTTGGAATTGTTGCCAACCAGCCTTCCATCAAGGCAGGATGCCTGGATTTTAACTCCTCTGACAAGGCCGCCAGATTTATCAGGTTTTGTGACTGTTTTAATATTCCTTTGGTAAATCTTGTGGATGTACCCGGATATTTTCCCGGAGTTGACCAGGAACAAGCAGGGATTATCCGGCATGGGGCTAAAATGCTCTATGCCTATGCAGAAGCCACAGTACCCAAAATAACCCTTGCATTAAGAAAAGAATACGGCGGTGCTGTCATGGCAATGTGCTCTGCTGGAATGGATGTGGATCTTATGCTTGCATGGCCTGTAGCACAACTTGTTGTCCTGGATACTGCTGCAGCCATCAATATTATTTACAGGAAAGAAATCCTGGTAGCAGAAAATCCGGAAGAGTTCAAAAAAGAGAAAATTGAAGAGTATAATTATAAATATTCAAATCCATTTCATGCTGCATCCAATATGCTGGTAGACAGGATTATTGAACCTGCTGAGACACGAACACAGATTATTAAAGGCTTAAAAATGCTGAAAAACAAAAAACGGCCTGAACCCTTTAGAAAACATGGAAATATACCTTTATAAATTAATCAAGGAGAACAGATAAATGGATTTTTTACTGACAAAGGAACAAAAATTTATCAAGAAAGCTGCAAGGGAGTTTGCTCTTGGAGAAATGGCAGCTGTGGGTCGCGAGTTTGATTTAAATGAAACATATCCTGAAGATATTGTAAAAAAAGCAAGAGAGCTCGATCTTATCGGGCTTTTCATTCCTGAAAAATTTGGAGGCCCGGGACTTGGCTATCTTGAGCAGGCCATGGTTATGGAAGAGTTCTGGAAAGTGGATCCCGGTATCAGCCAGCAGCTTTGCTCTTTAACATTTGGTGCAGAAGAGTTTATCCTTTTTGGAACTGATGAACAGGGTAAAAAATGGCTTGAGCCTATTTTTACCGGGGATGCAGTTATGGGATTTGCCATCACTGAACCTGATGCAGGCTCTGATACTCTGGCTGTCTCCACAACAGCTGTAAAAGATGGCAATGAATGGGTTCTTAACGGTTCAAAAGTCATGATAGGAAATGGAACAAAGGGAACATTCATGCTGGTTTTTGCCTTAACCAATCCCGAGGCACCCCGCTCCAGACAGCACAGTATATTTATTGTAGAAACTGATAGAAAAGGTTATAAGGCTGAACCCATGCACGGTAAAATGGGACTTAGATGTTCAGACACTGCTGCCATTTACCTCACTGATGTCCGCATACCTGAAGAAAATCTTCTTGGCAAAGAGGGTAATGGATTCCATCAGCTCATGGCATTTTTTGACAGAAGCCGTGCCTATGTCAGCGCTCATGGTGTCGGTCTTGCCCAGGGTGCTCTAAATATGGCTGTAAAACACATCAGAGAGAGAAAACAGTTTGGAAAACCCATAGGAAGTTTCCAGGGAGTTCAGTTTAAAATTGCTGATATGGCTGTAAAAGTCGAACTTGCCAGGAATATAATGTACAAAGCTGCCTGGCTGCTTGACAATAATACTCCTGACACCCATGTGACTGCCATGGCAAAAATGTATGCTGCCCGCATTGCTGTTGAAGTAGTTGATGAAGCTCTTCAGCTTCACGGTGGATATGGCTATTTTGACGATTATGATATTGAACGTTTTTACAGGGCAGCAAAAGTCCTTGAAATCTATGAAGGTGCAAAAGAGATAGAAAAAATGATCATCGGAAGAACTATTATAGGAAAATAATATAAAGGAATTTTAACATGAAAGAAGAGTTTCTATTAGGAAACGGTGCCATGGCTCTTGGTATTCTCGAGGCAGGCTGCCAGGTAATGACTTCATATCCCGGGACACCATCAAGCGAAATCCTTCCCGAGGTTGTCAGGTTTTCCAAAGCTTTTGAACTGAACACCAGTATTGAGTGGTCTATTAATGAAAAAGTGGCCTTTGACAATGCATTTGCAGCCGCCATTTCCGGCAAACGTGCCTGCTGCTGCATGAAAATGGTGGGCCTGAATGTTGCAGCAGATTCATTTATGTCATCAGCCTATATCGGTAATATAGGAGGGCTTGTAATTATCTCCTGTGATGACCCGGGGCCCCACTCTTCCCAGACAGAACAGGATTCACGGCTCATGGCGCGGCTTGGCAAAGTACCGGTACTTGATCCTTCAAGCCCTGAAGAAGCAAGGGAGATGATAAAGTTTGGATTTGAACTTTCCGAGGAATTCCAGGTGCCTGTACTGGTTAGACCTGCCATAAGAGTCTGCCATGCAAGGCAAAATGTTAAATATGACACACTTGAAAAAAATCTTACCAAAGCTGATTTTATAAAAGAACCCACCCGCTGGGCATCCACACCAAAATTCAGGTTTATCCAGCACAAAGCTTTAAATAAAAAACATATTAAAATCAGCGAGAAATTCAATACCCTGACACCCTATAATATGCACAACCTTGAAAAGGGAAAATTCTATCCCCTTGGTATTGTAACAGGCGGTGTTCCTTCCAGTGTTGTCAAAGATATGTTTGAAGAGTATGACAGAAATGATATCCCTTTATTAAAACTGGGTGCGCCCTATCCTTTCCCTGAAAAACTTGCCAGTGAATTCATGGATGCATGTGAAAAAGTATTGGTGATTGAAGAGACTGATACTGTGATTGAGTATATGCTGAGGGATAAGAACAAAACCCTTGGAAGACTTTCCGGCCATGTACCAATGGAGGGAGAACTGATTCCTGAAAAGATTGAAGGTGTGCTTAACAAAGCCATGTCAGACTGCAGTCTTTCCCCATTATCAGACAGTGACTGCGGTGCCAAAGCTTTTGAATTTGCAGGCTCCATGGAACTTCCCATAAGAAAACCAACCCTTTGTCCCGGATGTCCCCACAGGGCTTCATTTTTTTCCATCAGAAAAGCTTTTCCAAAAGCAATTTTCCCTTCTGATATCGGATGCTACACCCTTGGAAGCAATCTCGGTGGAGTGGATACAGTTCTTGACATGGGAGCCGGCATCACCATGGCCTCGGGCTTCTGGAATGCCTATATCCAGGATGATGTTAAAAAACCCATTATTGCCACCATGGGAGATTCAACATTTTTTCATTCCGGCATCACAGGCCTGATCAATGCTGTTTACAATAATTCCAGATTTGTCCTTGTAATTCTGGATAACTATATCACAGCAATGACAGGTATGCAGCCGGCCATTACCCAGGGAGACCGGGTGGATGGAAGTAAGGGCAATGCCATAGCCCTTGAAACAATTGTCAAAGGCTGCGGAATTGACTATCTCAAGGTTATTGATCCCTTTGATACAAAAAACATGGTTAAAGTTATAAAAGATGCAGGCAAACATGCCCTTGATCCAGAAGGCGGGATTGCTGTAATTATTGCCAGACACGCCTGTGTTATCGGATTCAAGGATCAGGCCATTCCTGAACAAATTGAGGTGACTGTGACAGATGACTGTAACGACTGCGGTTTCTGCCACACCAGGTTTGAATGTCCGGCACTGGTACGCAATGCAGAAACTGAAATGACTGAAATTGATCCTGTGCTCTGTGTAAAATGCGGAGTATGTCTTGATATCTGCCCTACAGGAGCCATTGTAAAAGCATAAGGAGAAAAAAATATGGAAACCATTAATTTTGTATTGAGCGGTCTTGGCGGACAGGGAATCTTGTTTATGACAAAAATCTTTGCCACCACAGCCATGAATAAAGGATATAATATCCTTGGTGCTGAAACCCACGGCATGGCACAAAGAGGCGGCTCTGTTGTATCACACCTTAGAATCGGAGATGCAAGATCCAGCCTGATAAGAGCCGGCGCTGCCGACTTTCTTCTCTCCATGGATGAATCAGAAGCATACAGATATCTGCCATACCTGAAAAAAGGCGGAAAACTCTTTGCCAATGCCCCTTCAACAAGCTTTCCCCATGAAAAAACCGCTGATTTTCTTAAAACCAATAATATTGAAGCATGGGCAATGGAAGCCGGTAAAACAGCCATGGAACTCGGTGGCCCAAGATCCACAAACCTTGCCCTCGTTGCTTTTTTTGCTGCCTTTGGTTTTGGACCACTATCTGCAGATGATCTGAGAAACACAGTTGACGTCATGAGCCCCGGACCATTCAAGGAGACAAACCTGAAAATCTTTGACACCTGTTATGAAACAGGCAAAAGCATGATTTAATAAAAACAGCAGATGTTAACAAAATGCATCTGAAATAATACGTACAGAGATAATCAATCTCTCAGAACCGTACCAGAAGTCCGCTGTCAATTTTTTATATTGGAATAAGAGAACAGGGCCATTTCTGACCCTGCTTTTAAATATTCTTTTGTTTGAGAATTATCGATCAGGCATCGGAGCCTCTATAGATTCCATAGCCTCCTCAATAGTGGACCAATTTTTAAATTCATAAGTGTAGCCTTCCACTGCAAAAAATGAGGTCATGAATTTTCGGAAGTAAGTTGATACTTCTTCATATTTTCCAGGATTGATCAAATACGCAGAAAGAACTTTCAACCCTTTTTTGTCAACACCGATCGCTGTATCAATCAGTGTGGTAAAAAGCCCTTCTGGCTGTGGATATTTCTGAATAGCCCCTAACCATGTCTCTAACACTTCCTTGTTTTTGTGTGGTGGGTACTGGCTTTCAATGCAAAGAATTGGCATAATGCTCTCCTTTTCTATTAAATAATTCAGGCAAGATATGTGTTGATAATTAATTATACAAATATATTGCCACCAAAATCATGATTTGGAAATTTAGAATAGCAGTATAACTTTAATGGAATCGAAATTCAGATTTTAAAAGTCAAAATACCTTGACTCGAATCACAGGAAGTATTCAGATGAAAACGAACTCTTGTTTAATATAGCAATTCTATAACAAAAGGAATATTTCATGTCAACAGGTATAAGTAGTCAAGCAAGTGTCATTGTAAAAAATCATTATTATATTTTATTTACTGAAAAGAGCTGATATGAAATGGCACAAGTATAAACCATTTGGAGAATAAATTGAATTTATACCATAACAGTTAGAAAATTGTTTTGTCAAAAACTCAAATTATCTCAATTGATAAATCCCTTGAAATCTCTCCCACCAAGTGTAATAAACCTCATAGCATATTCAGTTCCATATTTGTCATAACCTGAAAAAGGGAGACGCTACATGTATCTATCTGAAGAAAAACGAGCTCAAATCAGAAAATGTTTTGAAAAACAACAATCTAATGCAAAAATCAATTCAGAAGATGATCAAAGTTTAAAAATTCAAAGAGTTCATAATATAGAGGGAAGTAGTAAAGTTTCGCAGATTTTATTTAATGCCAGGGATGAGAAGGAAGTTTTTACACCATTTTAGCTTTGATGGGATGAATTGTCATGACTTATAATTTTGATCCGGATAAATGGTATGATAATGAATTATTTTTAATTCAATCTCGATTAAAAACCGGTGAAATTGAGCAGAATAAATATGACAACACAGTTGAGATCCTGGATAAAAAACTTGAAGAAATGTGGAAGAGATTAGATGGGACTTATAAGATAGATTCTAAAAACAAAAGAAATGAGGAATCATGACCAAAAGAAAAGTTAAACCAGAAAGAGATTTGGAAAAAGCATATTCCACAAAAAACTTCGTAACCAAATTAAGAAGACTTGCTGATTCTCTTGAACAGAGGAAAAGGTTCAGAATTCAAATTGCTGGTGAAAGAATTTCTGTCCCTTCCCATGCTATTTTTAATATTGAGCATGAAAGAGAAGGGAATAATGAGGAGATTGAGTTTCAGATGAAATGGGTGGTGCCTGAAAAATGATTTCAACTGTTTTGATTCTCTTTTTCTAATTGATGTGAACTTCTAAGCTGAGCGAGGACTGAATGGATCTGACACCTGCATTTTTTATATCTATAGTAATCGAATACTGGTATTTTTTTTCTCATTCCTGACCTGTTTGCCGGGTTTGGACTATAGCCAGTAGTCCGGTCTGGAGTTGCTTAATTTTTATATATTGAATGGGAGAGAATGAGTTCTGGTGACGCTTCAGGCTCATATATTGTAATTCAGACACTGAACATGTTGTGTTCTTATTGGGCTGGGTGCATATTGCAACTCTGTAAAAATCTTTTATATATTTATTGACAAAAAGCATTTACTTATCCTACCTATAACGCAGAGCATGGACTGCTTGTGTTTGGTGGGTGGAATTCTCTAACATTCTGTCAGGGGTATACGAAAGATTTTTATTTATAGTATAACGAATTTTAAAAAATAAAGTGCTTGCGTTATGAAAATACCAGACTGGTTAGCAAAACGTTCAACTCAAAAAGAGGTCCCATTTGAAATTGTTTGTTTCGCTAAAGCTGGTAAAGCGAATGTCTTTGGCGAAATAACGGTAGACTTACTAAAAAAATATTATCAAGAGAAATCAGGTAAAGAATTTTTCAAGCTAATACGATTACTTGGGTTCTATGGAGTGATTTTTTATAAAAAGTTATCGGTATATAGTGGGCCTATAGAAGATAAACCAAAAGTTATTTTTATTCCTGAAGAGTATCGAGATAAAAAGCTTAGTGCCTATAAGACATTCTCAAATATGAAGTCACTTCTTAATTCTTGCGGAGTTTTCTCTCTGAAGAATCTGCATGGGGTTCCAATAAAAAATTTCAATAAGTTGATTGTAAACTCTCCCCTGAATTCCGAAGATGCACTTTTCCCCCCATTAAAAGTCGTAACTATTGATGAGTGCTTTTTTTATGAGTTTATTGAGTCTAAAAGCAAAAAAAATGATGAGCAACCGTTTCCTGCCTTCGATTCTGAGTTCTCTAAAACAAATGTCGATGAAAGCTTTTCAAAATATGAGAGCGATGTATTTGCTACGCACACAATAAGCAGTTTGGATTTTTCAATTAGGGTTCGGAATTGCTTTGAGCAGGAGAATATTTTATCTCTGAAGGTGCTAATAAATCGAACAGAATATGATCTTCTTTCTTTTCCTCATTTTGGGAAAAAATCTCTTGATGAAATTAAATCAAAATTGTCCTCGATTGGACTTTGTCTTGGTGGGAATAGTAGTAAATCAACCAACAAACCAGTCTTGGACCTTAATTCGAAAGAAATGCTTTCTACACTTAATACTAAAATAAAAGATATTTCATTGAGTATTAGGACGCGAAATTGCCTTCGAAATAAAAAAATAGATTATATGTGGCAACTGGTTGAAGTAACTGAAAGTGAGCTATTAAAAGCAAAAAATTTAGGGCGTAAGTCCTTTAATGAACTAAAAAAGTTAATGTCAGATTTGTCCATTGATTTTGGTCACCATTTTTCTTTTGAGGAAATTAAGAAGATCACATCATATGAATATGAAGTAGATAGAGATTTTATTAATAGTTGGTTAAAACGGGTTTCAAAAAAGCTAATTTCAGACCCTTTAGCTTTCTTAACAGACAAAGAAAGAGTGATTGTTCAGAAAAGAGTATTTGAAGTCAAGTTCAAGAAAAGTACATTAGAGGAGATCGCCCAAATTTACGGGATAACAAGGGAGAGAATTAGACAATTAGAAAGAAACGCTCTTAAAAAAATAAAACAAAAATTCAGACCTGAAATACGAGAAGTTACAAAGAGCCTAATCAAACAATTGGAGGTGTTAGGAGGAATAGCTAATTTTAAGGATATAGAAGTTGATTTGTCTTTTTTGACATCGAAAGAACAGATAATTGTGGATCAACTTGTTGGATTAGAAACAAATAAAATTCACATTGATTGGAGTTTTTTGTTGGTTTCGAGCAGAGGTCCATGTTTCACAGAGAAAGTATGTAAAGAAATTAGGAATGAAATTTATCGCGAACATAATGATGAACTTTTTAAAATAAGTCAGTTCGCAAATGCGGTTGAAAAGGTATCAACCAAACAATTAATTTTTAACAACAGGCAATATGAAAATTTATCAAAGAAATTTTTAAAAAAATATAAAGTTACTAGAGAAGGCAAATATCTCAGTATTGGGAAAATTAAAAAAATTGAAAAATTAGCGATAGTTTTTAAAGACTTATTTCCGAAGGGATTGAAAATATATCAAAAACAAGATGATTTGCTAACACAAATAAAAAAACGTGATCCTGTTGTATTTAATAGTGCAACACACAGATCCGTTATCGCTCGCATAACAGCTCATCACAATGTTCTTCTCTGGGATAGAGGGTTTTTTATTCATAATGACAATGTTTCATATGATGTTAACATTATTAAAGAAATTATTGCATGGATTTTGAGTCATTTTGATAAAGGTTATTATAGATTTCAAATTGATATCCCATATTTAAAATTTCAAGAAGAATTGAACTCTTCAGGTATTCCCAATCAGTATGCACTTTACACGCTTATAAGACGACAAGAGGTTGGGAGAATTGGTCAACGAAAATATCCAACAATAGTCGATCTGGAGGCAAACGTTAATCCAGAAGAAGGTATTTTAGAAGAACTTGAAGCATTTTTTAAGGATCAGAAAGGAGAAGTGACCCTTAAAGAACTCAGAAAAGAATTTGTTGTTAATAAAGGATGGAAAGAATCAAGTGTCCAGCAGAACCTTTGCTCACATTCAGAACTTATTTTCCCCTGGAGGAAGCAAACTTATATACATATCGATCATTTAAATTTGAATAATTCAAAACTCCAAGAATTAATCAGTGCTCTTAGAGTAAAATTAAAAGAAATTGATGGGGCCTACAACCTTAAAGGCGCAAAAACAGAAATGAGTCTTTTATGGGAACAAACTTGTCCTTCAGCAACAACAAGAACTATTTCCAAGTTGATTCGGCTCGCAGACCCAGATGATTTAATAATTGAACGTAACTTTATTAGATTAGGAGATTCATCACCGGAATCTGTCTCAACTGTTGGTGCTCTTGAAAATTTCTTTTTAGAGAAAAACGAAGAAATTAATAGGCATGACCTTAATGAAGAGTTTTTGAAAAATAGAGGGTGGACAGAGGCTCAAATGTACGGTGCTATAAGAAAAGCACATCTATTTCAATCAGGAGACAATACATATATTCACCCCACAACTATTAATTGGAATGAAAATTTATCACAAATCGTCCATGTAGTTTTAAGTAACTATTTAAAAAAAAGAAATGCGAATAAACAACCTCACATGCAAATTGAAGCATTAATATATGAATATGTTTTGCCTGAATTATCTAATGGTATTGAATGGACTAGGCAGCTTTTAAATAGTCTTGGAAAAGAGTTTGAGGATTTCTTGTTTTTTGATGACGCATATATTTTTATTGATAATGATTTTGATATTGAAGACTTCGATGATATGATTGGTTTTTTAATAGGCAAAACTTTCAAACTTGGGATTGCGCAAAGAAAAGAGGTTGAAAGGCTAATGTGGCGAGAGGGAATTATTTTAAATGGTAGAAAAATACCACAAGACCAATATTTTAAAGATTCCTCCATTTATTATAGTAAATCAAGTGATGAAATAGGATTGAGTTCGATAGGGATAGAAAGATATGGCAACCGAGGATAGCCTGAGAAATCTGAAAATTAAAAACACCTACTCAAGTTTAGAATCCGGTATAATTGAAGAAATTATTATACCTCTATTAGAAAAATCAGTCCTATATGATCGAGGCGTTGGCTTTTTTACATCTGGGTGGTTGAAAAAAGTGACACCTGGATTTTTGTCTTTCGTAAGAAATAAAGGAAAAGCACGCATTGTCACCTCCGTGCATTTATCAGAAGGTGATTGGGCTACTATTAAAAAAGCAGATCAAGAGGATCAAGACAGGTTAATAGTAGAATCAGCACTTAGGTGCACAATAGATGAACTTAATAAAAAATTGGAGTATGACACTCTTGCAGCTCTGGCTTGGTTAGTTCGAGATGGGATATTAGAATTTCGATTTGCAATACCGAAAAAGGAACTAAGTGGGGGGATTTTTCATAGTAAATTATCGATTTTTATTGATGCTCATGGGGATGGTGTGGTTCTTCATGGCTCTCAAAATGATAGTATTCAAGCGTCACTAAACGAAGAAAGCCTTTCAGCATTTAAATCCTGGGATACTGGATTAGACTGGTATCACGACCATCGCAAAAGGTTTAACCAGTTATGGGGAAATCAATATCCGAATTTAAAAGTTTTAAAAATAAAAGAAGCTGAAAAAGAAATTATTATTCGCCATACAGAATATCTACCATGCCCTTACACAAAATCCAACTATCCAAAAAAGAATGAAAAGGTGCCGCCTAAAAAACCTGATTTTTTCAAAACTCTCGTTCTCCGTGATTATCAAAAAGAAGCTATATTGGAATGGCAAAAAAATGATCGAAGAGGCATTTTTGAGATGGCAACTGGTACAGGTAAAACGATAACTGCTATTTCTGCCGCTGTTGAGGTTTATAAAAAAGAAAACAGGTTGGCTTTGGTAATTTTAGTCCCATATATACATTTAGTAGATCAATGGGTAGAGGATTTATTGAAATTTGGTTTTCACCCTACACGTTGTTATGAAAGTGTCAATAAGTGGAAACTCGATGTCGGTAATAAAATTCGCGAATTTAACGCTAAGTTAAGTGATCATATTTGTTTGGTAAGTACCCATCAAACATCATCAATGCCTACTTTTAGGAAAATGATCTCCCGACTTCATGAACCCCTCCTTTTGATTGGAGATGAAATTCATGAATTAGGATCTGTTAGCTACTCCAAAGCTTTGGCAGATAAAGCAACTTGGCGAATCGGACTATCAGCAACCCCAGACCGTTGGTATGATGAAGAAGGGACTCAAATAATACGAGATTATTTTGGTAAAACCGTAATTCAGTATGAGCTTAGAAAAGCTATTAAGGAGAATGCGTTAACACCATATCACTATTATCCAGAAAAAATAGATCTCGATGAAGAAGAGATTGAAGAGTATCTTTATATATCCAAAATAATAGCTCAAGAATATGGAAAGAAAGCAAAAGATCAAAGCAAAATAGAAAATTATTTAAGAAAGCGGGCTGATTTAATTGGTAGAGCAAACAATAAAATTCCACAGCTTCTAAAAATTCTCGCTAAACATAAAAATGAATCAGAATCAAATGGTCAAAAGTTTCAACACATACTCTTGTATTGTAACAAAGGAACTCACCTGGAAGTACTATCAGCAGTGGCAGATATGGGGTTGAAAATTCACGAGTTTGTCCATGATGTACCTCTTAAAAATCGTAAAAAAATACTTACGGCGTTTAGCAATGGGGAAATAGACGGTCTCGTCGCTATCCGTTGTCTTGATCAAGGCGTGGATGTGCCTGCTACACGCCGCGCATATATTTTAGCAAGCTCAACAAATCCAAGAGAATTTGTGCAAAGAAGAGGCCGAATTTTGAGAAAAAGTAATGGAAAACAATTTGCTGTTGTTCATGATTTTATGGTAGGGCCTTGGAAAACCATTGATAGTCTTGGTAAAGAAACGGCAAAGAAGTTATTATTGCGTGAGCTGCCAAGGTTTGCGGAGTTTTCTCTTGATGCTCAAAATTCTCAAGAAGCAAGAAATCAGATATGGGACAGTATCGAGACTTTAGACTTAATTTCTTCCATACGAAAACGTCCCTGGGATGTATATAAAGAATTACACAATGAAAATAAAGAATTTATAAAATAAAGAGTCTTAAATAATAATTATGCATGCTTATAAAAGGGCGGCGACTATGGAAAACAACCAAACAATAGAAACAATTTTAAGTCAAATTAGTGATAAGCCTATTCGAGCGGTGGCGGAACACGCTCTGTTAAGCGCAAGAAAAGCTTTAGATATGTCTGAGCGTGGTCGTGAAAAATATGTTGCAGATGAAGTTGATAAAATTATGCCAAGAGCATTAAAAGTGAGAATGAAAAATGAAGTTGCATAGAATTGAGCTCAATAATTTTCGTCAGTTTAAAGGCACGCAAACTATTGAGTTTTCATCCAGCTCCACAAAAAATGTTTCAGTGGTTTATGGAGAAAACGGGAGGGGGAAAACAGGTATTTTTAGGGCTTTAATGTTTTGCCTTTATGGGGATAGAAGTCTTTCCCAAGATGAATTAAGCGGTGAAAAAAAGAGAGAAGGACTTATTTTGGTAAATGAGGTTTTGCTAAAAGAAAGTAAAGGGGATAAAATACAGGCTTCTGTTTCAATTAAATTTATTCATAGCAATCAATCGTTTCTTATTAAAAGAAGTATTTCTGGTTTAATGAAACCTGATGGTTCAATTTTACAAAATTATAGTGATCAGGTGGAACTTCAATTAACTGATTCAAATAGTAACACTTTGCCCAAGGAAACTGATCCTGTAAAAGTAAAAATTCAAATTCAGGAGGTCTTAAATTCTAGATTAAGAGATTATTTCTTGTTTGATGGTGAACGTATAGAACGTCTGACACGAAATACACAAGAGCGACGTGAGGAGGTAAGAAAAGGAATACGAACGTTGCTTGATTTGGATTCTATGGATTTAGCAATTAACGGTTTAGACAAATTAATATCAAAAATTGAGAAAGATATAAAATACAAATCCACTGGAAAATTGCAAAGGATTACTGAACTTATTGATGAACTCAATACAAAGATTGATGATTTAAAAAACAAACAACAACAGGATACCCAAGAAATTAAAAGACTCGAACACCACATTAAGAAAATATCAGGTCTGATCAGTGAGAACGAAGAAACAGCCAGCCAAGAAAGAAAACGCCAAGGCTTAATAAAAATAATGCATGAAAAAAAAATCGAACGAGATGAAACTAAAAATGAGCTGGCAGTGCAATTAAACAGTAGTTGTCAGATCGTTGCCTCAGAGCTCATTGAACAACTACAAGAGGAACTGGATTTACACCGCGAAAAAGGTCTGCTACCTCCTGATATCCGAAAAGAATTTGTGGAAAAGCTATTAGCAGAGGAAGAATGCATTTGTGGCTCGCCATTAGATCAGCATCATCCTTCAGAAAGAGAAAAACTTTTGTCATTTATGGAGAGATATTTTAAGCCCGGTTTAGGTAAAGAAAGTGAAGAAATCCTCCGTAAATTAAATGTAATCTCCAGTACTAATGAGCTGCTCTCTAATGCGTTTAACCGGCTATTGATGAAAAGTAAAAGGTTGAATGATGAAATAAATGAGCTGGAGTCTAAAATAAAAATTTTAGGAGATGAATTAGGCGAAGGTGGTACAAGTGTTGATGATCTTATTCAAGAAAGAAGCAAGTGTGAAGAAGACCAAAGAGAATTAGAAAGAGAAATTGATCGAAGTGAAGACCAAATAAAAAAAGATGAAGAAAAGAGAGAAGAATTAAGAAAAGACGCTGTTGTTTTAGAAAAACAGCAAAGTCATTTGACAAATTTGGCGGCAAAGCGAGATCTCACAAAAGACACACTAATGGAATTAAAAATTATTTATGACAAATTCGCAGATGAAATTAAAATAAAATTAGCTGATAAATCTACTGAAAATTTCTCAAAATTAGCTGATGCTGAGACTTTAAAGGATATAAAAACCATAAATATAGATGAAAATTATATGCTTGATGTTTTAAATTGGGCAGGGCAAAGAAGGTTAGGCGAGATATCAGCAGGGCAACGCCAAATTGTATCTTTGGCTTTTATAATATCTTTAATTCAAATTGCCGGTGATTTAGAAGTTCCACTTTTTATGGACACACCATTTGGTAGGCTTTCTGGGAAACATCGAGATCATCTTATAGAGACAATACCCAGAATGGCATCCCAATGGATTTTATTAGCTACAGATACGGAATTTACCGCCGTTGAAGCCAATGTCCTAAGACAAACAAACACATGGGGGAAAATCTATGAACTTCAGAAAGAAGAAGAAGGGGTAACTAAAATAATAGAGCGGCAGGTCAATGAATTTACCCCAAAACGAAAATCCATATATTAGAAACTTAGGTTAATCAAGGAGTAAAATAAATGTCTGATTCTTCAAAAGATCACATGGTTCATATTAACAAAGACTGGGAAAATATATATGAAACCCTTTGTCGTGGTAGCGATAGCATCTTTGATCAGATGACTTCTCTTTTTTGTTTGTGTGCCACAATAGGGCATTTAAATCGGGATTTAAGACCGGTAAATAATAGACAAGGTAAGTTTAGATGGGGCAATTTGAACCAGGAAACTGAAACAACTATATTATCGGCCATAGCTTGGGATCATGAAAAAAGAGATTTGCAGGTTTTATCAGATAGAAAGAGGATTATAGAAATATCTTGTGGATATGCGGAAGGTGGTATGCGATACTTGTATGAGAATTTTTTTGAAGACTACATGGTTAACTGTCAACTGAACCGTCCTGATAAGCTTGATATAGAGTTCAATCTTGCTCAAATAATTGAAGGGCTGAGACAGCAACAAAGCCTGTTATAGGATGTTATAGCTATGAACAAGGAAACTCACAATGAATGAAGATATTAACAACAATAGAATTGAAGCCTCTCCTACAAAAGAGTTATTTATATATATGCTTACAAGGGATATCCCTTTAATCCGTGCTATATTGGACTTAGTTGATAATTCGGTAGACGGTGCAACCTCTCTTAAATCTGGCAATGACTATTCCCCTTTTTGGATCCGTATTAACGTTACAAAGTAAGCGCTCAATAAACCCCACCTGTTCAAACATGGCAAAGTATGAAATATTTGGTGTAGTTCTTTGAAAAGTATTATTTATAATCAGGTATGTTGAGTGTTGCTTTATCAACATA
>JAQIBP010000031.1 GCA_027858995.1 Deltaproteobacteria bacterium
TTTACACTCTTGAAGGAGAAGAGATATTTGCAAAAATATTTACATGTTTTGAAAATGGCATCTTAAGACGTAAAATAAAAATATCAGATTTCGATAATAATATTCTCCATGACATTGAGTATTCTTCAATCAACCTTACACCATCTAATGTTCATAAAGACATGGACAAATCATTTTTCGAATCTCATTTAGAGGAAGTGCCAGGTCTTTTAGAGCATATCATTCCTACAATTGTTAATGAAGATTCAACTTTTAATGATCTACCAATTAATACAAAAAAACTACAAAGCAGGTTTGGTAAAAAATTAAAAGGATTAAAACGAATTGTTCTTGCAGGCATGGGAACATCAAATCATGTTACTTTTTTTGCAGCAGGTTTAATAAGAACAATTTTACCGGATATTCAGGTGGTCTGCATACAACCTGTTGACATAAGCCTGCCTTCTTCCATGTTTATCTCTGATTCTGATCTGGTTCTACTTGTAAGCTGGAGTTCAACAACTGCAGAAATGGTAAAATTAGCCCAGACTCTGAATTCCATGAATGTTCTTTTTGCAGGAATAACTGAAAAAACATTTGGTGATATGGGTATTATTACTCAAAAAAACTGCGGCACAATACATGTTATGAGCGGGGAAGAAATTACAATTCCGGCAATAAAAAGCACGTTTTGTTCTCTTCTCAGCATAGATCTTTTAATATTATGGCTTTACAACAGTATCATGGAAAAACAAATAGATTATACGCTTTTGGGGAATATCCGACAGCTTCCAGAGATCACAAAACAAATTATTTCCAATAAAAAAATAAAAAATATCTGCGAGAACCTTGCGTTTTCATATGCAGACACCGAGACTTTTTATATTATTGATGCTCTGAATACAACGGGAACAGGTTATGAAGCAGCGCTAAAGATGGAAGAGATGACATGGTCTGTAAAAACAAATGCTGTTGATTATAAAAATGTTGATATTAATCTTTTTACATCCTTTAAAACCAAAAATTTTATAATTATTAATGCCACATCCCAGGAAAGAATAATAGAAGCTCTTGAAATAATGGAAGTTTTTCACAAAGCAGACATTGAGTTTTTTGCTGTTACCTCTGAAGGAAGCAGGATAGATAGAATTGAAACACTGAGTAAAGGGAAAATGATTATTTTACCAAGAACTAATGACTATTTCCAGCCTTTTGCCGATCTTATTTTCTATTATATGTTAGCTTTTTATTCAGGGAATGCCAGGGTCAGAAAAGCTGATGATTACCCAAGGAATCGCGCAAAATCCATAACAACATCAAGATCCATGTCATCGATAAAATCAAATTATCAAGAAGAATTTTTCCACATAAGAAACAGAGAAAAAAATATATCTAAAAATATAGAGGATACTGATTATACAACACTAACCAAATGGGAAAGCTTTCATTTCAAAGACTGGGCAAAAGAATACTTTCATATGATGAGGAGCCTTGCTCAAGCAATGTCATGCGACAATCCATTTAGTACATTATTTGATTATAATGAAAAATTATTAGAAGTGGTTTATTCTTCCATTTTTGATTCAAAACATGATAATGATCTTTTTTTTCTCCCACTTGACCTTGCTGCTAAAACAAGTGTCCAAAATACTATTGCGAAACTAAATAGATTTTTACCTTCAAAAATGAATATTTTAACCCCGACAGATCCATTATCTTTCATAGACAGTGACTCAATTGTGATATTAGTGTCTTCCACAGGCGACCCAAATGATATCCCGAATGATTTTGCAAAAATTGAAAAAAGTAAAATTATCTGGTTTGGACATAAGCTTTTGAATAATAAAACTAAATTTCCCATGAACAAATGTGTTTTTAAAAAGGATTTCAAAGGTATAGAAAGCTCGGTTCTTTATGCCGGACTCTCTTTAATGCTTATTAATACATGGAAACTTTATAATTTTGAAAAAGGTAACGATCTTGAAAAACATTTTAAAAGAAGTTGTAATGTAATCCTTTCAATTCTAAACGATCAGAACCTTGCTAATGATATTATCAGAGTAATGCATGCAAATCAGGAATATAGATCTCTTTATTACCTTTGTCCGTTTGACGGAACAGGAAATAATTTTGTTAAAAAATTTGATATGGAAGGAAACAGGCTTGCAAAATGGCTTTCATTTGGTACTGGTGCCCATGGTTCTCTTGTTACCATTGATAATAGGGTTGATACAAAATATGTACGCCTTGAAAAAAGAGAAATAATGATTCAAAAATATGGGGAAGAAAAAACAATCAAGTGGGAGAAAAAATATCTTAATGGAAAAAATATAAATTTGTACTTGGAAACAATGCCAAACGACCTTACATCCAGAGTTGAAACACCTTTTTTTGCAGAAGGAGAATGGTATCTTCCAATTCTTCGACCTGAATATAAGACCTGTGAAGACAATCTTATTGTTCTGGATGCTACAAGTGAAATAAATTATGACCAGGCTACAGATGACCTGGCAGTCTTTGGATGCAGACATGCAAGGATAATAATAATCACACAACAGGCATTCTTAGAAATGCCGGAAAAAAATTCAATCCAAAAATTCCCTCTTTCAGGGATGCTCGCTCTTCCGGCTATTAAAGGCTTTGATCAAAGCATACCTCTATCTGATATTCACCTTCCCTTTGCAATAAATCTGATGGGGGCTGCCATGGCTGGAAATATAACACAAACTGATCTTTCTTAAATTAAAACACCATTTTGGATGCCTGTTTTCCAGTCGCTCTCCCGGCTTAAAAGTCTGTTTTAAGTCTTATGGCCGATGTCTTTTTATTGTGCATGAACACGTTCTGCTTCATCGGGTATTCTGATAACAGGTTTTATCTTGCTTAGCTCTTTAAGTGGTATATGGCACTTGATAGCATGGCGATCTGCCACCATCATTTCCAGAGGTAATTCATTATCACAGATATCACCGATTCTTCTATGGCAGCGGGTACAGAAAGGACACCCTTTAGGAGGTTTCATGGCACTGGGCACATCTCCCTCAAGAACAATTTCCCGCTTGGTGATTTCAGGGTCAGCAATGGGAACTGCAGACAGCAATGCTTCTGTGTAGGGGTGGTAAGGCGGTGAGAACACCTCTTCTGTGGATCCTCTCTCGACAATATGGCCAAGATACATAACAACAATACGATCTGCCAGATAACGTACAACACTTAAATCATGGCTGATAAAAAGCAAAGTTGTTTTATGCTCACGCTGAATATCCATGAGCAGCTCTGTTACTGCTGCTGCCACAGATACATCAAGAGCTGAAACCGGTTCGTCTGCAATAACTAAGCTTGGATTTCCGGCAAAGGCTCTTGCAATACCGATACGCTGTTTCTGCCCCCCGGAGAGCTGTCTTGGTTTCCTGTAATAAAAATCCCTTGGCAGTTTAACGATATCTAAAAGCTTCATTACTTTGTTAAATACTTTCTCCTTGTCGTTCTCAACACCAAATTGTCTTATTACCCTGGAAATCTGGCCTCCAATGGTATGGCTGGGATTAAGAGTGTCGAAGGGATTTTGAAAAACCATCTGCACAGAACGTATCTGTTCTGTGGAGCGGTCACGGACTGCTATATTTGAAATATCTTTATCATTAAAACGGATCTCTCCACCGGTTCCTGCTTCCAGACCCATGAGAACTTTAGCAAAAGTTGATTTACCGCAACCTGATTCACCCACAATAGCAACTGTTTCACTTCCATGGGCGGTAAAATTCAACTCCTCATTTGCTTTTACATGACGGACAGTTTTACCGGTAAACAGGGCCTTTAAAGAGTTGTCTCTGACTTCATAATATTTTTTCATGGTATCAACATTAAGTACCTGCTCTCCAATCTCAAGTTTTTCTCTGATTGAGTCACCTGAATCCAATGCTGAATGATCAATATCTTTATACCTCAGGCAGCGCACACGGTGATCAGATGCACCATCTTCAACAAATTCCATTTTAAAGTGCTCCTGATCGCACAAACCTTTTTCATAGTGATCACACCTTGGCCAGTAATAACAACCTTGAGGTCTTTCAAAGGGCAGAGGAAGCTGGCCCCGGATAGGTTTAAGAGGTGCTGCATTCTTATCTGTTGTGGGAAGGGCAATGCATGAAAAAAGACCGTTGGTATAGGGGTGTTTGGGCCATGTGAAAAGTGATTTAATTGTTCCCTCTTCCACAACTTCCCCGGAATACATTACAAATACCCGATCACAGGTTTCAAGAATCAACCCTAAATTGTGGGATATATATATCTGGGAAGTACCGAATTTTCGGCTTATATCTGCAATCATGTCAACAATGCCTGCCTCCACTGTAACATCAAGAGCAGTTGTTGGTTCATCCAGCAGCAGCAGAGATGGGTTTGATAAAAGCCCCATGGCAATGACGACCCGCTGCTGCTGTCCGCCTGACAACTGGTGGGGATAAGACTCCATAATACGTTCAGGATCAGGAATCTTGACATCTGCCAGCATTTGGGCAGACCTATTGCGCGCTTCTTCTTTAGTGATATTTTCATGTGCAAGAGGTACTTCCATGAGCTGTGTACTGATCTTAAGGCTTGGATTCAAAGAAGCAAAAGGCTCCTGATAGATCATTGAAATTTCTGAACCGCGGATCTTTCGCAGTTCATTTTCACTCAGGGTGGTTAAATCCCTGCCTTTAAAAGTTATACTTCCACCCGTAATACCTCCGTTAGCACCCATATACTGCATAATTGCCATGGCAACAGTAGATTTACCGCATCCGGATTCTCCCACAATACCAATGGTTTCCCCCGGTTTAACAGTCAGTGAAAAGTCAACTACGGCAGGAATTTCTCCTGCCCTTGTATAATACGAGATACTAAGGTCTTTGCAGACCAATACAGGTTCCTGATTGTCATTCATTATTTGTCTACCTCCTAATCACGCAAAGATACTTCACGCAGGCCATCTGCCAGCAGATTAAATCCTAAAATCAACGATGATATGGCTATACAGGGGAACAGGGTCATATGTGGGAAAGCCATTGCCATCTGTCGTGTTTCATTAACCATTCCACCCCAGTCAGGATCTGGCGGCGGCAGGCCTAGTCCCAAGAAACCCAAGATTCCAATCATAATGATTACATATCCAAGACGAAGACATGCATCCACAATAAGCGGTCCCCTAGCATTGGGTAGAATCTCAATCAGCATGATTCGCCACTCAGTTTCGCCCCGGGTCTGGGCTGCTGCAACATAATCTCTGTTACGAAGATCCAGGACAAGTCCGCGCACAATACGCATGATGCCGGGAGCTGAAGCAAAGGTGATGGCAATGACAATATTAAAGCCCGAAGCCCCGATTGTTGCAATTACGATTATGTAGAGTACCAGAACGGGAAATGATAAAATAATATCTGAAATCCTGGAGAGTATATCATCTATCAGACCGCCGCGGTAACCAGCCACCAGCCCCATTAAAATACCAACAGTATAGGCACACAAAGTTGCAAGAGGCGCATAAAACAGTACAGTGCGAGAGCCCCAGATAATACGGGATAAAATATCCCGGCCGAGATGGTCAGTACCAAGCCAGAAAGTACCTCCTGAAGCTGCTGTCATTCCAGGCATTGCAAATGGTTGTATTGTTGTATTGGGTTCAAATGGTGAAATCAGTGGAGCAAAAATAGCAACTATCACCCAGAACAGGACAAGAAAAGCACCTGCCATGCCTATCCAGCTCTCCCGCAAAAGCCCGAAAGATTTTATTGCCCGCAAAATTGCTGCACCAAAGCCCGCTGGTCGCATTTCAGTTGTAGATTCCATTGTCATGTTTATCCTCCTTTAACTAAAACGTATTCGCGGGTTAAGAAAAGTATAACCAATGTCAGCAATGGTTTGTGAAGCGACAGCCGCAACAACTGCCACCATTGCACACGCTTCGAGAAGTGCAATATCATTATTCAGAGATGCTTCAAGCAGCAGTGCACCAAAACCTTTATAGGCAAAGAAAAACTCAACAACAATGACTCCTGATAAAAGCCAGTTTATTTGCAGCATGATGACTGTAAAAGGTGCAATCAATGCATTTCTCAATGCATGTTTCAAAATCACCTGTTTATAGGGAAGTCCTTTTAATACAGCTGTCCTGACATATTGTGAGGTCATGACCTCTGCCATTGATGCCCTGGTCATTCTGGCAACATAACCAAAGTCATAGACCACAAGTACCATAACAGGCAAAATTAACTGCCGTACTTCAAATCCTCCTGACATACTGCTGGTTCCAGGCAGCCATTTCAGGCCAAAGACAAAAAGAGCGGAAAAAAATACAGCACTGGCAAATTCCGGCACTGATGTTGTTAAAATACCGAAAACCGATATGGATCGATCCAGCAGGGAACCCTCCTTCATTCCAGATAACACACCAAGGATCAGAGACAAAGGAATCATAATGGCAAATGTCCAGAATCCCAAAATTACTGTATTCCACAATCTTGGATAGAGGACATTTTTCACCTCGGTTTTAAAGCGGATGGATTCACCAAGGTTACCTGTGGCAAAATTACCCAGCCATTTTCCATAACGCACCACCAGAGGCTGATTATATCCATGCTGGTCTCTCCACATCTCTTTTTGCTCAGCAGAGGCAAAATTACCCAGAACCCGGGTGGCTGGATCACCGGTAAGACCTGTTTCCAGAAGCAGGAAAAGAATTATCGATACAACAATCATGGTAAAAATCATAAAACTAATACGCTTTAACAGCAGTAAAACCATTGTGACTCCTTAAAAAGTTGATAGATAGATTTTAGCTTAAAAGGGAAGGAGCCTAAACACTCCTCCCCCTTTTCAGTTACTCAAATTGTATCAATCAGCTCAGCGAAACCTTGTGAAACCGATAATAGTTGGTTGGATGCATCTCAAATCCAACTACATTATCAGCAATTGCAGTAAAAACAGACTGGAAATAAGATTGTACAAGGATAGCATCATCCTGGAGCATTTTCTCAACCTTCTCCATCTTGGCACGACGGTTTTCAACATTAAGGGTTGATTCAGCTTCAGTTAAGGCTTTATCAAATTCAGGATTGTTATAGTGACTCTCATTCCACGGAACACCAGCTCTGTATGCCAGAGCCAGAACCATAACTCCAAGCGGACGATGGGTCCAGTGAGTCAGGCTGAATGGTGCCTTTGTCCATACATCCCAGTATTGAGCTGTCGGCATAACGTTCATTCTGATATTAATGCCGGCTTTTGCTGCATCTTCTTTTAAAACAGCAAGAGTATCCTGTTCAAAGGTCCCCTGAGTATTTCCCACATTACAGGTTAAATCAATACCATCGGGGTAACCTGCCTCTTTAAGCAGCTGTTTGGCTTTTGCAATATTCTGTTTAAGTTCAGGCAGTTTGAAATATTCAGGATGAATTTTTGCAACATGGTGATGATCTGCTGTAATTCCAAGGCCATGATGTGCAATGTCAAGGGCTCTCTGAACATCACATGACAACTGCACTGCCTTTCTAACACGTACATCATCAAAGGGTTTTGCATCATAATGCATTCTAATGACCGGTGTCTGAGTTGTGGAGATATCAACAATATTGATTCCTGAAATATGTTTGGCTGCTTCAAGTGTTTTAAGATCAAGCTTAAAGATTCCATGAACCTGCTTTGAAGCTATGGCAGCAAGGTAAGCACCTGGATCTTGACCAAGATCAATGAAACGTATTTCATCTAAGAAAACTTCACCGCCCCAATAGGGAGCATTGCGTTTTTTAAGCACTGCTATTTCACCAACCTTGAATTTGGTAAGAGTATAAGGTCCTGTTCCTACAGGATTCTTGGAAAGATCACCACCCTCTTTTTCAAAATTTTTATGAACTATTCCAGTGGGATAATTGTAAAGGTTTTCCGGGATGGAGAGAACCGGTGCATTTAGATTAAGCTGCACAGTATGATTATCAACCTTTTGAACTGCATTTTTAATCATGCGTTTTTTGGGATTGCCTTTTTCATCTTTTTCACCTGTCTCTTCCAGCATGGCATTAAACAGCCCGAGATTGGATGACCCGGTTTTAGGATCAAGCCAGCGTGTAAAGTTAAACACAACGTCATCGGCTCCAAAATCATCACCGTTTGACCACTTGACACCTTTCCTCAGGTGAAACGTCCAGGTTTTCAGGTCATCAGACGCTTCCCAGCTTGTGGCAAGATTAGGTCGTGTAATATTATCAGGTCCTGTCTCCACAAGATATTCAATAACATGTCTTGCAACAACAGACTTTTCAGTCCAGGAGTAAGTTGCAGGATCTGTCATCTCCTGTACCTGCATACCAAATTTCAGGACACCGCCTTTTTTCTGGCCTGCATGGGCAGTGGAAATAAGATCAGGCAGAATATCTTTGCCAAGGATGCTGCTTGCAAGGCTGTAGGCAGTAGCCGCTGATATACCAAGCAGAGTTGTAGTGCGTAAAAATTCACGGCGGGAGCATTTTCCTTCCATGAGGCTTTTTTTCATCTGCTTAACGCCTGGATGGACTCTTTTTGTCGATTGTTCTTTTTTTTCTGTCATAATTTTAAATCCTCTCTAAAATATAAAGTTATTAAAAATAAAACACCTGACTAATCAACTAATTACACAAACAATCAAAATCTTGATGACTTTTGTTTCATAATTTAAGAATTAATTGTATAAAATAATTAGTTTTGACTCATTTTATTTCAAAATATCGACTCTACTAAAGATTTCAGGCAGAAGTCAAGGAATTATTGCAAACCGGGTGTGCGACAAATTTATGGGTAATTTTATGCACACGCTCGATTCTCCCAAAAATCTTCCCAGCGGTTACTCATGATACAGCAACGTAACGCGATTATATTATTTGCATTTTTTACT
>JAQIBP010000072.1 GCA_027858995.1 Deltaproteobacteria bacterium
CCTCAAGTTTTTCAAGTTTTTTCATGTCTCCCCCTATTATCTGATTGCTTATTAAGCATTCAGATAATAACGCAAAAAAAAGCTTTTGTCAAATTTACCCATATTTTTGTCTCAGACCCTTGCAAACCTATTTTATTCTTGCCATGAATATCACCCACCAGTTAAACTCATGGCATGTCCGATAATGTTCAAGATCAATGGCAGGAGGTATTCAGAAACTGCACCAGATTTTTTATAATCACTACTGGAGCATTCAGGGATCATGATAATGTGGCTTAAAGGTGATTTCTTCAATGTTGTAAGCCTGGTATCAGCTGCAAATGCCTTCTGGGTAATAATGACAAGTCTTGCATATCTGCTTCCAAAGGTGGCAAGCTCATCCAGGGCTGAATCAAAACTTCTTTCACTTGTGGCATCAATAATGACTAGGCAGTCCTGGTTTGTATCATACTCTTTTTTCAGAACAGGCAGAAACCACTGGTCATCAACCATAAACGGAAGTACTGAATCTATTTTAAAAGGCATATAGGGTTTTTCAATAAACATATCAATGGACAATCCCCCAAGAAATCTTTTTTCCCATTGATCCAAGTCTTCTACCTGGTATTGCTCTTCCATTTTATACCTTGGTTCCAATTGTATATATTTTTTTTCTATATCAGGATCAACCATAACAAGATGGCTTCCTGCACTGACACCAAAATTTGTACTCTTAATGACCCTGTTTTTATTGGAACCAAACTTTTTTTCCCATGATATGCAGTTACCCTTTAAACCTGTTATAAAAACTATTTTCCTATAGGTTTTATTTTCAGCCACAACCTGCCTGATCTCATCTTTTAGATTCTGGTCATCCAAAATCCTGTTAATCACAGGCAATGCCAGTTGAAAATGGCTGTTTAATAATTTTGATCTCTCTAAAAATTCTACTTCCATTATTTTTAAAAAAAACAGGGATAGTGCAAAATATATATGATCCTCTTTACAGGTTAGATCCAGGTTGGCCAGGATATAAGAGCCATAAGATTTTTCAAAAAATTTAAAAATACTTTTTCTATTTTCAGGACCTATCCAGACAAGATTTTCATGGGAATATTTTGTAACTATATCCAGTAATTCCTGGTCTGGTGGTTCACAGGCCACAATCACAACAAGGCTGGCTTCCGTGCTGACTCCTTTAATTTTTTCGGGAAACTCCACCTGTAAAGGCAATTCAAGGAAAGGCTCCCACAATTTGATAAAATTTCTGCAACCTGCCTCTGCGCTTTTATCCATGGGAACAAGTATAATCATTCCATCATCGGCCAGATGTCTGAATATAAGATCTGATAACTCCTTGAATCTATTTTTTGAGCTGATAAAAAAATATAAAAAAGAATCTTTTCCCTGAAATATGGAGCAAAGCTTGATCAGGTCTGTATAGTATGTCTGATCCTGGTTTTCCTGTGCTGATTCAATCCAGCATGGCTTTTTGTGTATTGAGAAAGAACCTGCAGGCAGAGTTGAATAAACTGAGTTTTTAGCTCGCAGGTCATCGAGAATATCTGCAGTTTGTATTTCATTGCTGCTCTCTCTTCTGCCGGCAGTGACCGATTTCGTTATATTTCTGGGCATCTCATCTGTAAGTCTGCCCCGTGCAAGTCCAAAATAAAACCCGAATAAATAGATAAAAGTCAGATCAATCAAGGGCTGGAGGCAATCCAAAGTTTTGGGCAAAAAGACAGCTTGTTCAGCATATTTGATGATTTCAGCTTTTTCTCTATTTTTGTATGTTATACAATAAAAAATTCGATTTCGATCATTAAGGTTCTTCATGACGTCAAGAGCCTGTCCAATCCTCTGGGTATTTGTTGCATTCACAAGCATAAGGTCATTTTTTTCGGCCAGGGCAGCGATATTGGAATCAAGCTCTGTATAGTCCATTGCTTTTCCCATGGATGTCCAGGTGTTCAATTCAAGGTTAAATGCTCCTGCCCGCCCGGATCCGGCATTGTGGAGTGCATCAACAATATAGTGTATGTAGGATTGATTATGCTGCATGGATACATCCTGGCAAAATGAAATAACTTTTTCATCATTTAAAAGGTCTTCAATCTTTTTGGGAACCTGTTCCATCTTTTTTACAAGAGATTTCCATTTTTTATTCTGCCCGGTTTTTATACCAATATAAATACAAAAAAGCTCAATTGTGAAAAGTATGCAGATACTGCTTTTAACTGCAGCAACCACCACCTCTTCACCGCTTAGAACAGGTATGACTCCACAGCTTTTTCTAGCAATGAGGGCAAGATCTGAGAATGGTTTTTCAGTGATGGCTATCATGAGGATATTTTTTTGAAAAAGAAGGGATGCAAAATCCACTATTTCCGAACTTGTGCCTGACCAGCCCACAATTATTACAAGATCTCTGTCACTATTTATTGAGGTGTCAACATTATCTATCTCTCCTGGAGTGGCAATAATGATATTTATGTTGGAAAGGAACTGCTCCATATTTTTCTCAACCAGTTCTGCCATAAGATAATTTGAACCAGTACCCACAAGGATCAATCTGTTCAGGGACTCTAATTTTGATCCAAACCGTCTTTTTAAAATACGTTCACTGATTTCAAATCTCGGGATGCCATAATTCGGATCAATATGTCGCTGCAACATATCTCTGAGCAGGTCTGGTATCTCAAACAGATGTTCCTCATAAAAGCTTTTGCCGAAATCCTTTTTAAAGGCAATTGGGGTTAAATAGGTCTGATCCGGCTGGATATCAGACATCTTTTTCCCGGTAAAATCTCTTATTTCAAGTTGACGAACTATATTGTTTCCCTCTGCTTTTGTAACAAGTTTTGCAAAAATTTTTTCCTGATTCAGAGCGTAAACATCAACCTTAAATGGAGCAAGCAGCCTCATTTTTTCTCTGGCAAACCATGAACTTCCCTGTTCCGGAGCCTCATCAAAAAAATCAGGTTCCACAATTATTGATTTTTTTGCGTACTCATCCATAAGTCTTCGCAGTTTGACATTTGTTGATTGAATCAGGGTCTGGGGGAAAAGTCCCAGGGCAGCGTTTATATCTGAAACAACCATATAGTCAGAATTATCTAAACGTTTTACAATATATATGGGACGTTTATGTGCAGCAATAAAAAGCCTGTCCGGGGAAGCTATACTTATCCCGGAAACAGCAAATTGTCCTCCGGCAGTAATCATGGCTTCCACAGCCTGAATAAATGTCATCTCATCAATTTGAGAAACAGTTTTATTGCGAAGTTTATTGAAAACAGAGTAATCCACAGACTGGCTGCAGACAGCGAGATCCTCAAGACCCATTTTTTGCTGGGTTTCTATGATTTGATATCTCTTATTGGCCAGAGTAACTGTGTCAAAATAGTATCCCCACAGCATTGCAAGGAATTCTGTGGAATTCTCACTTCTCAGACTGATTCCTGCAACCTCGCTCAAATATTTTTTAATTTTCGATTCAATATCAGAACTGAACTGGCCATTTAAAACCACAGCTCTCATTTTTTTTTCATCCACAAAAGGGTGGGCATTTCTAACGGTTACAGATGCTTGAACAGCCCATCTTCCCTGGGCAAGCACAGGCTGAACCATGGATTTTAAAAGCAGGGGATGGGTTCTTCCCAGAATATGACCCGGAGGAAGTTTTTTCTCAGAGGTAGTCTTAATAATATTTTTCATATAGACTTCAGTCTGAAAATATGCCAGGGCAGATGCTGCTGCAATCCCATATACATTATAGATACGCTCGGTACGGTAGAGTGTCCTCCAGTTAACCGCGGGTGTGGTCTTATTTATACTCCAGAAATTTTCAAATATCAGCTGGATTTTATCATCAATTTCAGGGTTATTAATGCTGGCTGCCAGAACTGAAGAGTCAATGCTTCTAAACAAATTGGCAATGCCGTCAACAGTGTAGTCTGAAGGCAGTGTAACAACTGTATCCTTGAGTACTTTCCAGACATATTTCCTTGTGTAGGGATTTTTCTGTCCTGGTTTATGCTCAAGCCTTTCAGGATGACTCAAGGCTTCTTCATAGGCATAGCTGTCAAATATCTGTCTGAACTCATGGATAAGATCATTTTCTTCAACCCGGGAGTCACCTTTTTTCAGTATATTGTGGATCTGGGCTTCAAATCCTCTACGCATCAATTTTTCAACAACTGCCAGAGGAAGATCAAAATCTATAACGAGACGCTGGATAACAGCTTTAAATTTTTGGGGAGAATCTATTTTAAAGTATTCCTGAATTTCCGGATTCCCGGCTGCTCCAGGCTCTAATGCCAGGGCATTTCTAATATCAGTAAGCTCAGACCATCTTAGATAGGGTAACCGGGATTTGGATGAGAATCCTTCAAAGACGAGAAGTTTTTTCTGATTTTTGATAATAAAATCTGAATAGCTGTGAAAATCATCATCCAATACCGAAACAACCCTGAGTTCGCCCTCTTTAAATACAGGAGATTCCATGAGCCCGTCGATAAGATTCTCAACAGATCCCAGATGCCGACGGATTTTAAGGGTTTCCAGATCACTTCCAATAAGGCCGATGCCGGTGCTGTCCGGTGCCCTGTAAATAATTGCCCACATTCCGCTTAAAACACGGGTAAGACGGTTTTCAGCATCCCCGTAGTAAACAACAATACCGCACATAGTTGTGACTCTCCCCTACTACTATTGTTTTAACAAGCTCTCACAAAACATATAGCTTTGTGAGCTTGTTGTATCAGGATTTAATCATATTGGATCGTACTCCCTTTAAATATTCCATACAGAAGTTATCACTGCCAAGGAGCATATCTGTGGTTTTAATTGCTGCCATAATTTTTGAATCAAGGGGATCAATAATTGCAGAATCCATGCCGGCATCCATCATCAAAGTCAGAAAGGTACGATTGATTATCTTTCTTTCAGGCAAACCATAGGAGATATTGGAAAGTCCACCTGTGATATGGACTTGCGGGTTTTGCTTTTTTATCTGCCTTACTGCATCCAGAACCATGATGCCTTTTGTTGAATCAGTACTGATGGGCTGAACAAGAGGGTCAATGTAAATATCATCCTGTTTCATACCAACTGCTTCAAGTTCATTTATCAGTTTTTGAGCTCTTTCAATAATATCGTCAGAAGAGACCGGCATTCCCTTGTCATCCATGCAGAGGGCAATAATTTTGCAATCTTTGCCTTTTAAAAAAGGCATCATAGTATCAAAACGATCTTTTTCAAGGCTGATGGAATTGATCATGGGTGCTTGTTCAACCATTTCATAGGCCATTTCAAGAATGGCAGGATCAGGGCTGTCCAGACACAGCGGCATAGAAGTTATGGGGCCGATAGTGTTTAAAAGCCACTCCATATCCTCTTTTTCATGCCCTATTCTGGCTCCGGCATTGACATCAATAAAATTGGCTCCTGCCTCCTGCTGTTTTTTTACATCATCTATTATATATTCAGCATTTTTCTCTTCAACTGCAGCCTGAACTTTTTTTCTGGAGGTATTAATTCTCTCTCCGATAACTTCAAACATTATATCTGCGCCTCCTTCCCTAACCAGCTATTGCTTTAGCTTTCTTTGCAGCAGATCCGGCATCCGGTGCCATGGCATCGGCTCCTATATCATCGGCAAAACCCTGGGTTACAGGTGCTCCGCCCACCATGATTTTGATCTGATCTCTTAATCCGCTTTCAACCACTGCATCAATGGTCTGTTTCATCATTGGCATGGTAGTGGTCAAGAGAGCAGACATGCAGAGAAGATTGGCATTCTTCTCTTTAATCTGTTTTACAAACTCTTCAGGAGCAATATCCACACCAAGGTTATGAACTGTTAAACCTGCGCTCTCCATCATCATGGCAACAAGATTCTTGCCAATATCATGCAGGTCACCTTTAACAGTACCGATGATCACGCTTCCCTTTGCTGAAGTGTCATCTTCTCCGAGCAGAGGTTTTAAAATTTCAACTCCCTGGCTCATAGTCTGGGCAGCCATGAGGACTTCAGGAATGAACATATCTTCATTTTCCATTTTTTCACCAACAATATCCATTCCCGCAATCAAGCCTTTATTGAGTATATCTGAAGCAGGAGTGCCCTCTTTTACCGCATCATTTACCAGTTGAATCACACCCTCTGCATCAAGATTTACAAGAGTTTCCTGAATTTTATTAAAATCAGTCATAGTTTGTTTCCTTTTTTTAAAAAATAGTGTTTGCCCGATAAAAATGAAGTACCAGTTTTATTTTAACACTACAATAGTATTTTAAATTTTTCTCTAATTTTTTTGTCAATATCATCAGATATATAAGATGATTCTGGACTGCCAAGCAGTTTCTTTGCTATACCTGCTGCTCTCTGTCTTGTATCAAGGCTGCCTTCTTTTTCCCATTTATCACGGCTTTTTCTGTCTGTAACTCCATTGCCGCTATAATATTCTGTTCTCATATGTTCCATGGTGTGGGGGAGAGACCATGAAATTGCCTCCAGGTCCAACTGAATCAATAACTTCAAGGGCAAGATGTTCAGCATCGCACTCCATACCCTTTAAAACTTTACAGCAGTTTCCTATAATTTCATCATCAATAACAAATTGCTCATGGGCAATTGTCAGCATTGATTCAAGCATGCCTGCACTGTGGTGAATATAATTGGACCCGCCCATGGCTGCAAGAAGAGCGGTAAAAGCTTTTTCATAGCCAGCCTGGGCATCAGGAATCTTGGAATCAGTGAGACCTGATGAATTATAATTAGGTACATTTATATGATTTGACAGCTGATGAATGGCTGCATTCATCATACCGCACTCCACAGCGCCTCCTGAATACCCCATGGTTTTAAGATTTGCCATGCCTGGGATACCACCGTAAAGCAGAGGAGCTCCAGGATTGGTAAGCTGGCAGATAGTAATACCGGCAAGCTGTTCTGCATGCAGCTGTGCAAGGGTTCCTGCCATTGTCAAAGGTGAAGTAGAGCCTGCCATGGGTGCTGAAGAGAGAGCCACAGGAATAAAATTACGGTTTGCCTCCTGCATGATATGGGTAGACTGGGTACACAGCTTTAACGGGCTTATGGCAAAGGAGGTAATCACTGAGATAAAAGGTCTTTTCTGCAGCTTATCAATACTTCCTGCGATCATGGAAGCCATCTCAATGACATTTTGCAGACCCTTTTCATCGTTCACTCCTGCCATGACATGCTTGGAAGAGCCTGAAAGACAAGCATAGAACATATTGATATCATAATCTTTCTCATCAATATCCGTGGGAATACAGGGCCTTACCAGAAAATGAATATTTTCAAGCTGATCCGCAAGTCTTGATACATTATATAGATCCTTCAGAGTTGTTGATCTGACCTCTCCTGTGTCTGGATCAAGAATCTTGATTGCAGCTCCTCCGGTTCCAAGATGGACACGATTTTCAGTCAAATTCAGATCATTTTTTTCATCCTGACCGCAAAGGACAACTTTTTCAGGTGTTTTTGCCACCTGTTCTATGATCAATTCCTGTGACATTCTGACTCTTTTTTTTTCCCCTGTCAATTTCAGCTCCATTTTCTTCCAGAAGCTTTATTGTATCATCCAGTCCATTCTCATAAGTAATTCCTGTCTTTTCAAGAATTTTGAGAGATGTTTTATGTATAATTTGTATTTGTTCCGGTGACAGAGGACAATACTGCCCACCCTGAAGACCCATTAAATTCATCATAATCTCCTTTACAATGATTTTTATTTATAATTATCGTGTATCAAAATCATATACAGACAATTTACAGTCATCTGATATGATTACATACCATGATCATAATCCAATCATGAATAACTGGCACCATTTGGACAGCTTGTCAAGTTAAATATAACAAAACTTCTCATTTTTTTTTAAAATTTATTAAAAATTAATAAATTTGATGTGTTTTGTTACATTATTTTTAAAAGATCAGTCCCAATTAAATATCTCTTTTATTTAAACATGTTATTGTTAATTCACAAATTAGCTATCAAATATATTCAGATAATTCTTTGCAAGTGTCAGTGTCAAAATAACAAAATTTGACAATTTCAGGCAGAAATGCAACAAATCAATAACATACAAACTTTTTGAGATACGGGAAATTCAGATGGGTAGAAAAACAACTTCTTTGAATAAAATTATCAATAAACGTTATCCCCAATTGACTGTAAAAGGAAAATTGCTGGCAGAATTTGTATTATCCAGCCCGAATAAAGCTGTCTTTATGACAACAAGAAAACTTGCTGCTGCCGTTAATGCCAGTGAGGCCACTGTGGTAAGATTTGTCCGGCAGTTGGATTATGCCAGCTATGCATTATTTATCAAAGCTTTAAGAGAGCACATTGATATTGAACTCACCCTGATTGACAGGAGCCGACTTATCAACCCTGTTGTACGAAACGAAGATGCTGTGCTTGAAATGATAACCAACCAGGATATTGAAAATATCAGGGCCATGGGTAAAAAGATTAATTTATCAGAAGTAAAAAAAATAAAAAAAATCCTGAAAAAATCAGAGGCAGTATATGTTATCGGATCAAGACTTTCCTACGCTCCTGCATTTTACCTGGGGTGGGCCATGGCAAAAATCAGGAAAAATGTAAATATTTTTAAAGGAAGTGACAGAACAACCATTGACCGTTTGATTTTTGCTTCCCAAAATTCTGTTGTAGTCATTATCGCAACGTCAAGATATCCCAATGAATTAATTAAAATGGGAAAGCTTGCAAAGCGACACAAACTGAAACTGATATTGCTGACAGACAGTTCATCCTGCCCTCTGGTACAGTTCAGTAACCATGTTCTTATTGCACCGCTGAAAACAATTCCTTTTCTGGGTAACCCTGCTTCTCTGATCAGCCTGATCAATTATCTGGTACACTCTCTGGCAGCAGATATGGGCAAGGATATGAAACAACACCAGAAAAAACTTGAACAAGTCTACCTGGAAAATGACATTTTATTTAATTATTAAAAAAATCAGCTAACAGACTGCCGGGGATATGACAGACCGGTATTGGTTCCATTTTATGTTTGTTGGCGATATGGAATTTTTTATAAATGGATAGAACCTTTTTCTGTCTTTTATTCAATGTCTCTTTTTGGGAAGAATCAAGATATGCCATTGCCCACTCAAGTTCTTTATAAGTAGCACCTATCTGGCTTTCATCACTTCTGTTATCGTACCATAGCCCATCTGTGGGTGCAGCAGTCAAGATATCTTCAATAATTCCTAAACTTTTACCAAGGCTGTAAACTTGAGTTTTTGTAAGATCGGCAATGGGTGATATATCCACACCGCCATCTCCATATTTAGTATAAAATCCCACTCCAAAATCTTCAACTCTGTTGCCTGTTCCTGTAACAAGCATTTTATGGCTTGATGCAAAGGCATACAAAGTAAGCATGCGAAGTCTGGATCTTGTATTGGCCATGGTCATACTATCCTGAATAGAGCCGGGAAAGCTTCTTTTTATCTCTTCAAAAACAGGGGACAGCTCCATGTCAATGCCCTGGACATTGTCAAATTTTTTTTCAAGCCATGCAATATGGTCGCAAGATCTTACGATCTGATCTTTTGCCTGATAAATCGGCATATTCAGCACCAGAACAGGTTTGCCAGTTTTTGCACAAAGAGATGATGTAACAGCTGAATCAATTCCGCCTGAAACACCGATGACAAACCCTTTTAAACCGGATCTGCCAAGATAGGTATCAAGCCATTTTACAATATGATCAATTATCTGTTTTGATTTCATACATGCTTTTTATCAATTATATTTTGAAAGGCTGCTAAGACTTTGCTTCAGGAAAATAAATATTGAATATGGCTCCCTTGCCAGGCTCGCTTAAGACCCGTATCTCTCCATTCATTTTTTTAACAATACCATGTACTGTAGCAAGTCCCATTCCTGTACCTCTGCCCTTCTCCTTGGTAGTGAAAAATGGATCAAAAATTTGTTTTATCAACTCCTCATCCATCCCCTTGCCTCCATCTGCTATTGAAAGGCATATATAAGTACCAGGTTTCATATCAGGACTTATCAGATCATTTTCACCAAATTTTATCTCTTTCAAACTCACTTTAATTATACCGCCATTCTCTTCCATGGCATGGGAAGCATTGGTTGCAAGGTTCATGACTATTTGATGAATTTGTGTGGAGTCAGCCTTAACAGCTTTGCAATTATCGTCAATATGCTCCTCAATCGCCACTGTATCCGGCATAGCTGCTTTTACAAAGCTTATGGTTTCTTTTACTATTGGCTGCAATTTCATTGTTTTAAGCTCAACGCTCCCATGGCGGGAAAATGTAAGGATCTGTCTTACAAGATCTTTGGCTCTTTGAGCACCTTTATAAATTTTTTGCAGTCTATTGTGTGTGGGGTTGTCCTCTGGTGTCTCCATCAACAGTATTTCAGTATGGCCCAGGATAGGAAAAAGGATATTATTAAAATCATGGGCTATGCCACCTGCGAGGGTACCAATGGCTTCCATTTTTTGGGCATGCTGGAGCTGATTTTCAAGCATTTTTCGATTGGAAATATCTTTTAAATTAACAACAAGCCCGTTATGCATCCCTTTATAATCTTTTATAATTGCTGCACTAAGGAAAATATCGATGATCCTCCCCTGCTTGGTGAACCTTTTTGTCTCAAATCTAACAGAGTCCCCTGTTCTGTAGATTTCTTCTATCTTTGTTCGGGCTAACTTTTCCTGATCTTTGGGAACAAATGGAATATGTTTCCCCTGCAATTCTTCTATAGTCCAGCCAAAAACATCTATAAAAGCAGTATTTAAATAGAGTGGATGCCCGTCAGCATTATATACAGCAACAGGATCAGGATTTGCTCCGAAAATTGCTTTCAGCCTCTCTTCACTTTCTCTTAAAGCATCTTCGGCTTTCCTGCGTTGTGTGATGTCTGTAAGCACAGAGATTGTTTGATCCTTTGAAAAAGTAGATCTGAATTCTATCTGTTTTGACTCACCATTTTTACACCTTATTTTAAATTCCCGGATCTCTCCCACACCAATTTTATCACTATCTTTGTTCCAGGCTTGATTTATTTGCTTTCTATAATCTTCATCTGGATAGACTTTTTCAAACCATTTCTTTTTGTTGGGGATATCATCTAAAGTATAGCCGGTAAGCTTTGTAAAATGAGAATTTATACGAAGATAATTACCTTTCTTATCAAGGGTAGCAATTCCATGTGGAGTATTGTCAATAATCTGGGATAAAGCATCTCTCTCTTTTTTTAGTTTCTCTGCTCCACGTTCCAACTCTTCATAGCTTGGTTTTCTATGCATTGGAATAATTATCTCCGAATTCAAAAGATGGTAGTACCCCTAAGTATTTTTGTTTAATCTTTATATGGGATATTTATCTTTGTCAACAGGCAGTTACACAATTACTGATTTCTCCAACTTTAACGCTGGTAACAAAAAAGATATTATTTAAATTTCTTTTTTGTTTTGAAACATGATTTCAAGAATCTCTTCAATAGTTTTATCTGCTGTTTCAGCATCAAGTGTGCATCCTCCGGCACCGGCATGGCCGCCACCGCCATATCTGGCAAGAAGATTGCCTATATTAACATTACACTGTTTCTTAAAAATAGAGTGACCAATACTCAGTTGCACATTTTGCCGGCCTGATTGATGCTTTGAGCTGCCAAATCGTAATTTTACACTGGCAATGGTCTCCGGGAAAAGAGAATAAATCAAGAATCGATTCCCTTCAGGTACTATATCAAGTGGTCTAAAATCTGTAATGGATATTTTATTAATAATTTTTGTATGTGTAGACAGATGTCTTTCAAAAGCTGTATTTTCTTTAATCACATTATAACAGCGCTTTTTCACCTCCGGGTCTGCAATAATATGATCAATATCTGTCTTCATCAAAAGATCAATAAGCTTGTTCCAATAAGGAATATCTTTATACTCCTGGTTCCTGATAGTCATGGAGAGTAAAATATATGGATAATTTTCAGGATATCGAACCTGATCAATGTTTAGATCAGCTGCATCAATAATATCTGTATTTAAAACCAGTTCATCAAAATTACTGTTTATTTTTTTTCTCTCTTTATAATATTTGTAAATAACCCCGGCTGCAGAAGGAGCAATCTCAAAAGCGCCTTGAAAATCCTGTATTGGCTTATTAGAGATATGGTGATCAAACCATAACCCGCAATCAGGCGACCAGGGAAGATTTGCCATGATATCATCTTTGAAAATATTGACCTGCCCTTTCTGGATTTCATTGGGTTCAGTCCATAAAATATCTCTGTCAATATTTTCAGCCTCCCGCAACAGCACTGCACAGACAATCCCGTCAAAATCCGGTCTTGTAACTATTCTCATGATTTTGCACCTTTCAATTAAATACAACCTTATTATTCATAGTGTCTACTGATTACAGATAAACTTTACTGGTGAAAGTTTCAAGTTTTTTTAACCCAAAGCCTTTTTCCCATGAAAATTCTATTATGTACTCTTTTGATATCTTTTTATAATTTTGACCTTAATATACTGTTTACAGTGATAATTATCATTGAATTTTAAGCTGTCACAATAAAATATTAGGATTGATTCAATTTTCTTTAATAATATGGTAATATTTTTTAAATTATCAAAACCTTTCCACGGGAGTGAAGATGAGCATAAAAATAATATTTCATGAGCATTATTATAATTGCCAATATGCTGTAGATCCTGCGGCTTCCGAGGGACGTCTGGATGGAATCTTAAATATTATAAACAGCAAACCTCAATTGTATGAGATCATTGAACCAATCCCAGCTACAGAAGCAGATATCCTCAGAGCGCATGGCAGGAACCATTATGAAAAAATAAAAAGACAGCCCCTGCTGTATGAATTAGGGGTATTAGCAGCTGGTGGAGCTCTATTCAGAAAAAAAAATTAAAAAAGCTTTTATTCTGGATTTTGATCTTCATACCGGAGACGGAAATATCAATATTCTGGAAAATCGAAATGATGGATTAAGGGTTTCAATACTCAATCCTGAGTCAACAGAAAGAGGAAACTATATTCAGAAAGTTGAAGAATATATGAAAAAAATTACTGACGTCGACATTTTCGCAGCATCAGCAGGCTTTGATCAGGGCGTTGAAGATTGGGGGAACCTTCTTTTTCCAGAAGATTATGCAGAACTTGGACGGCTGATGAAAGAATACTCGAAGAAGATATGCAATGGAAGAAGATATGCTATTCTTGAAGGGGGATACAACCACCAGGTGATTGGTACAAATGTAGATTCCTTTTGCTGTGGATTCGCATAATGTTGTTTTTCTACCAAAATTTTTGATGATGTATTCTTTTGACATCTTTTATAATTTCAGCCTTTTAATACTACGTACAGGGATAATAATCATTGATTTTAATTTTAATGGTATTATAGATATATGATCAATAATTTTTTATAATAGAATAAAAAAAGATTAATGGATGCTATTAAAAAATGAAAAAAGAGATAAAAAATCCTTTTCCCGATGGCAATTGCTTCTTTTGTGGAAGCAATAACAAATTTGGTTTGAAACTTAAATTTTATTGGGATGAAGAAAAAAAAGAAGCCTCTACTGAATATCTGGCTGCTAAGCACTTCACCGGTCAGGGGAATATACTTCATGGAGCAATTCAAATGGGTCTTCTTGATGAAATCATGGGATGGACCAGTTATGTATTTACTGAAAAAATGGCTGTTACATCTGGTATTAATGTCAAATTTTTGAAGCCGGCTTATATTGATGGGGAAAAAATAAGCATTACATGCAAAGTGACTTCAAAAGAAGGTTTGAAAATAAAAATGCATGCAAAACTTTTCAACATTAAAGGTGCTGCCTGTACAGAAGCTGAAGGAAGTTACCATATTCTGTCATCAGAAAAATACAGGGATATTATTCAATGATAAAGATAGTGCCTTTTGAAAATATACATGCCGCAGCATTCAAACAATTGAATCTGGAATGGCTTGAAACTTACGATCTTTTTGAGCCTGCTGATTTAAAATACCTTGATGACCCCCGGTCGAATATACTTGAGCAGGGCGGCAGAATTTTAATGGCCATAAACAATAATTTTGTTATCGGCACTTGTGCAATTATAATGGAAACAAGTGATACTGCGGAACTTGCAAAACTGGCTGTTTCTCCTGATGCCCAGGGAGAAGGAGTCGGCCGTATGCTGGCCATGGAATCTATAAAAAAGGCACATAAAATGGGATTAAAAAAAATATTCCTTGTTTCAAACAGGAAATTGAACAGAGCTATTCGGTTGTATGAGTCCTTTGGGTTCAAACATATGCCAATCCCTAAAGACACAATATATAACACAGCTGATGTTTATATGGAAATGATAATAAATTAAAAATCAATATTTTAAAGTGTTAAGTAATCGGCTCTATAAAACAGACTTACAATTTTCTTTACTTTGCGAACAGCCCTACCAAGCAAACCATAACATCCAGAGTAGGTTAAATTTACCGGTAAATATTTTGATAACATCAAAACTAACTTGCAAAAATAACCTTGATTGTGTTAATAAAATGCCTTGATTTGCAAAGCTTTTATTTAAAAATTTTTGCAGGTTATATTCAAAATGATCAGGTGTTATACTCGGGTTGTTTTTAAAAATTTAGTTTATATAAATTATGATAATGGTTAACAGGTGTAATTTTTTATGAAAGCATTATTAGCCCTTGAAGACGGCAGGATTTTCCCCTGCAGGAGTTTTACCGGACCAGGTGAAGCAAAAGGGGAAATCGTTTTTAATACCAGTATGACCGGTTACCAGGAAATCCTGACTGACCCCTCCTACTATGGTCAAATGGTCACCATGACATATCCTTTAATAGGAAACTATGGAGTATGCCCTGAAGATATTGAATCTGACAGAATTCAGGCGGCAGCATTTATTGTTAAAGAATACCAGAATTTTCCAAGTAATTTCAGATCAAAGGGGAACCTTGCTGACTACCTTATGAAAAGTCACGTTCTGGGTATCGAAGATATTGATACAAGAGCATTAACCCGCCATATAAGAAAATCCGGTGCCATGGGTGCTGTTATTTCCACGTCTGATCTTGATCCTGAATCTCTGATTAAAAAGGCAAAAGAGTTGCCTTCCATGCAGGGAAGCGATCTTGTGGGCAAGGTTACAACAAAAAAACCTTATTTCTGGAGATATAACCAGCCTGATTATATTGATACCGATAAATTGAATGATCCGCTGATCTGGCATTATAAGGGCAGAAAGCACTCTGTTGTTGCCCTTGATTTTGGTATAAAATACAATATTATCCGATGCCTTGAAAAGGCTGGCTGTGAAGTCCTGGTGGTTCCTGCCACAACAAAAGCTTCCACCATTAAAAATTTACAACCTGAAGGCATTTGCCTCTCCAATGGCCCTGGAGACCCTGAACCTGTTACCTATGCAGTTCATACCATAAAAGAGCTGCTTGGATTTGTTCCCATATTCGGGATCTGCCTTGGCATGCAGCTTCTCGGCCTTGCCATGGGCGGGAAAACAATGAAAATAAAATTCGGCCACAGGGGCGCAAACCAGCCTGTTAAAAATCTTTCAACCTCCAGGGTTGAAATCACTTCCCAGAACCATGGGTTTGCTGTGGATTTAAATACAATTGGCAAGGATGACTCTGCCATGACACATATTAATTTAAATGAAGACTCCCTTGAGGGCCTGAAAAATGATAATATAAAGGCATTTGCCGTGCAATATCATCCCGAAGCATCACCTGGCCCGCATGATTCAGCCTATCTTTTTAACCAGTTTGCAAAAGTGATTGAAAATGCCAAAGCGTAAAGATATAAAAAAAATCCTGATCATTGGTGCAGGTCCAATTATTATCAGTCAGGCCTGTGAATTTGATTATTCAGGAACTCAAGCCTGTAAAGCCTTAAAAGAAGAAGGCTATGAAGTTATTTTGATTAACTCCAACCCTGCAACCATCATGACTGATCCTGAAACTGCTGACAAAGTTTATATTGAGCCTGTAACTCCTGAAACTGTTATCAAGGTCATTGAAAAAGAGAGGCCTGATGCTATTTTACCTACTCTTGGCGGTCAGACAGGTTTGAACACAGCCATTGAAGTAGCAAAAACAGGTGTTTTTAAAAAATATGATGTTGAGATGATCGGAGCTTCTGAAGAGGCCATCAATAAGGCAGAAGATCGGGAACTTTTTAGAAATGCCATGAATAAAATCGGCCTGCGAATTCCCAGAAGCGGTTTTGCTACGAATATGCAGGAAGTTGAAGAGGTTTCAAGACATATTGGCTTTCCCATTATTGTCAGGCCAAGTTTTACCCTTGGAGGAACCGGCGGCGGCGTTGCCTATAATATGGAAGAGGTTAACACTCTTTCAAAGGCAGGGCTTGATGCAAGTCTCATCACTCAGGTTATGCTGGAGGAATCCGTCCTTGGATGGAAAGAGTACGAGCTTGAAGTCATGCGGGATCATGCAGATAATGTTGTTATAATATGTTCCATTGAAAATGTGGATGCCATGGGTGTTCATACAGGTGATTCCATTACAGTGGCTCCTGCCCAGACCCTTTCAGACAAGGAATACCAGAAACTTCGTGATGCCTCCATTGCCATTATAAGGGAAATAGGAGTTGATACAGGGGGATCAAATGTCCAGTTTGCAGTCAATCCTGAAAACGGGGATATGATTGTGGTGGAGATGAATCCCAGGGTATCAAGAAGTTCAGCTCTTGCCTCTAAAGCAACCGGGTTTCCAATTGCAAAAATTGCTGCAAAACTTGCTGTGGGATATACTCTTGATGAAATACCCAATGATATTACAGGCAAGACCCTTGCCTGTTTTGAGCCTTCCATTGATTATTGTGTGGTAAAAATTCCAAGATGGACCTTTGAAAAATTTCCCGAAACCACTGATATTTTAACTACAGCCATGAAGTCTGTGGGTGAAACCATGTCAATAGGCAGAACTTTTAAAGAGGCCTTTCAAAAGGGACTTCGTTCCCTTGAAATCGGAAGGGCTGGATTTGGAGCAGATGGCAAGGATCCGGCACCGGGCAGTGTTGCCGGCAATGAATTGGAGTACAAGCTTTCCACACCCAACTCACAACGCCTCTTTTACATAAAATATGCCATTGAACATGATATGCCGATCACCATGATTTATGAAATGACCGGCATTGATCCATGGTTTCTCAACCAGATGAAGCAGATTGTTGATCTTGAAAAACAGTTAAAACTTGCAGGCAAAGAGGTTCCAAAGAATCTTTTTGAAAAGGCAAAAAAATATGGATTCTCCGATGTACAGCTTGCACACATTGCCAATTTGACAGACAAGCAGATAGAACAGACAAGGAAAGATCTTGGCATAGTCCCTGTTTACAAACTTGTGGATACCTGTGCAGCAGAATTTCGGGCTGAAACCCCCTACTATTATTCCACCTATGAAACAGAATGCGAAGCAAGGGTGTCGGACAGGAAAAAAGTAATTATCCTTGGAGGCGGTCCCAACAGGATCGGCCAGGGGATTGAGTTTGACTACTGCTGTGTTCACGCCTCTTTTGCCTTAAAAGAGGAGGGGGTGGAGTCCATCATGGTAAACTCCAACCCTGAAACAGTATCCACTGACTATGACACCTCTGACAAGCTCTACTTTGAACCTCTGACAAGGGAAGATGTACTTCACATTGTTGAGAAGGAAAAACCCTATGGTGTCATTGTGCAGTTTGGCGGACAAACACCCTTAAACCTTGCCTCTGATCTTCAAAAAGCAGGAGTTCCTATTATAGGAACCAGCCCTGAAAGTATTGACAGGGCGGAAGACAGGGACCTTTTTCAGGAGATGCTTGATAAACTGGGCCTGCGCCAGCCTGAAAACGGAATCGCTTTCTCTTATAAAGAGGCAATAAAGGTTGCAAGGGAGATTGGATATCCTGTCATGGTTCGCCCCTCCTTTGTCCTGGGCGGCCGCGCCATGAAAATTGTATATGATGAAAATGATCTTGAAGAGTATTTTAACCTGGCGGTTCAGGCCTCTCCAGACAAGCCGGTACTCATTGATAAATTTCTTGAAGAAGCCTTTGAGCTTGATGTTGATGCAATCTGTGACGGCGAAAAAACCATTATCGGAGGTATGATGGAACACATTGAAGAGGCTGGCATACATTCCGGTGACTCTGCCTGCGTGCTTCCTCCATACTCAATTTCCAAAGAACATATTGATGAGATGTCAGAGGCTGCAAAAGCCATTGCAAAAGAGCTGAATGTTAAGGGTCTGATGAATATTCAGTTTGGAATCATGAATGAGAAGGTCTATATTATTGAAGTCAATCCAAGGGCTTCAAGGACAATCCCCTTTGTATCAAAAGCAATTGGAATTCTCCTTGCAAAACTTGCAACAAAGATCATGCTGGGTAAAACTCTTGATGAACTTGGATTTACAAAAGAGATAATTCCAACCTATTATTGTGTTAAAGAGGCAGTTATGCCCTTTGACAGATTTGATAATGTTGATCCGGTCCTGGGACCTGAAATGAAATCCACAGGTGAAGTTATGGGAATTGACAAGGACCTTGGTGCTGCTGTTGCTAAAGCCCAACTTGCAGCCGGGCAAAAACTTCCAACTAAAGGAACGGTATTTATCAGTGTCCAGGATAAGGATAAAAAGGCTGCCCTGCCCGTTGCCAGGAATTTTCATGAAATGGGATTTACAATTATGGCAACAAAAGGAACTTGTATGTTCCTTGAGGATAACGGTGTTCCTGCAAAACTTGTTAAAAAAGTTTCTGCAGGCAGACCCCATGTTGTGGATGCCGTGAAAAACAATGAGCTCCAGCTTATTTTGAATACAGGCGCATCAAGTCAAACCAAACAGGATGGCTATGAAATAAGGCATGCTGCCATCCAATACAAAATTCCCTATGCCACAACAACAGATGGAACAAAAGCAATCTGCAGTGCTATTCAGGCCTTGAAAAAAGAGGAACTAAGTGTCAACCCCATTCAAAATTATCACAAGGAAAATAGAAATGGTTAATCCCCCAATATTTAATCAAATGGCTGCAAGTGAACGCCCAAAAGATGAATGTGGTGTGTTTGGGCTGTTTAAACATCCTGAAGCTGCAACCATCACCTATTTTGGCCTTTATGCCCTCCAGCACAGGGGACAGGAGAGTGCCGGCATCTCGGTAAACAGAGGAGTAAATGATAAGATATTCTCCCACAAGGGCATGGGACTTGTTCCTGAAATTTTTAATATGGATGATCTTGACAGGATTGAAGGCGGTTCTGCCATTGGCCATGTGAGATATTCCACCACAGGTGATTCTGTTATAACAAATGCCCAGCCCTTTGTTGTCAACCACAGACACCGCTCCTATGCTGTTGCTCACAACGGCAACCTTGTTAATGCCCATCTCCTCAAAGAAGAGCTGGAAGAGCAGGGATCTATCTTCCAGACCACCATGGATTCAGAAATTTTCCTTCATCTTTTTATTAAAAACCTGATTAAGGGCGATATTGAGAGTGCAATTTTACAATCTGTCTCTAAAATTGAAGGAGCCTATTCCATGGTTCTTTTAACCTGTAAAGGTGAGATTATAGGAATAAAAGACCCTAATGGTTTCAGACCACTTGCCCTGGGAAAATTAAACGGTCATTATGTTCTGGCATCTGAAACCTGCGCTTTTGATCTGGTTCAGGCTGAATTCATAAGAGAGCTTGATCCGGGAGAAATTGTAATTATCGATGACGAAGGCATAAAGAGCATCAAACACCCTAAAGCTGCCAAACATAAATCTTTATGTATATTTGAATATATCTACTTTGCAAGGCCCGATTCCACCATTGACGGCAAAAATGTCTATGAGATGAGAAAGGCACATGGTAAAAGGCTTGCTCAGGAGGCTCCTGTTGGTGCAGATCTTGTTATGCCTTTTCCTGATTCAGGTAACTATGCAGCCATTGGATATGCGGAAGAATCAGGTATCCCCTTTGAAATGGGAATGATTAGAAACCATTATGTGGGCAGAAGCTTTATCCAGCCCACCCAATCCATGCGAGATTTTGCAGTCAGGGTAAAACTCAACCCTGTAAGAGAGTTGATCAAGGGCAAAGAAATTATCATTATTGAAGATTCCATCATCCGCGGCACCACTGCAAAGACCCGTGTCAAATCCCTGCGTGAACTTGGAGTTAAAAAAATACATATGCGTGTCTCCTGCCCTCCCCATAGATTCCCCTGCTATTACGGCATTGATTTTTCTTCCAAAGGAGAGCTGATTGCTGCTCAAAAGTCTGTAAAAGAACTTGCAGATTACCTTGGACTTGATTCTCTGCATTATCTCTCCATTGAAGGCATGATGGAAGCCTCTGGGGTAAAAAACCCGGAACACAACTTTTGCAAAGCCTGTTTTAACGGAGATTATCCTGTACCTTTTGATCCGAATTTTACAAAACAGTGTATGGGATAGCATGCAAAAACAAACTGTTGCATTTTCAAAAAATTCTTCCAACCTGTTTTTCCATATCCTGACAAAATGCAATCTTTCATGTACTCACTGTTATATCAATAAAGACCAGCATGGAGTTGATACTCTTGATATTGGCACTATAAAAAAGTGGCTCAAACTTTTTGCAAACAGGCCTGTTTCAGATAAAAACAATCCAAAGCAAGCCCTGATTAATAAAAATCCAGCTGATAAAAGTATGGTTAACAAAGCCGCCCAGACCAATGTTATTTTCCTTGGAGGTGAACCAACTCTTCATCCGGATCTTCATCTTGCAGTAAAAGAGGCTAAAAGCCTTGGATTCAAATCCATTACCATTGATACAAACGGTTATCTGTTTAATAATATTCTTGATAAAATTTCCTGCGATGACATTGACTATTTCTCTTTTTCGCTTGATGGAGCAACACAGACAACAAATGATTCCATCAGAGGAGAAGGAAGTTATGACAAGGTCATGGAGGGTATAAAGAAAGCTGTTGCAAAAAACTTTTCATGTTCAATGATCTACACTGTTTCTGAAAAAAACTTCCATGAGCTTGAATTGATGGAGGATTTAATTAAAAATCTTGGTATTAAACGATTTTTTATCCAGGTTATAGGCATGAGAGGCAAATCTTCCGGGAGCAAAGGCAATTTTCAGGTCTCAAAGGAAAACTGGCTTAAAACAATCCCGAAAACAGCCAAGAAAATAGCAGGTCACGGCATTGTTGTAACCTATCCAAAAGTATTTCTTAACAATGACGAAACCTTTCAATGTGCCGGCAATGTGGCTGATAATTTTTTTGTATTTCCCAACGGCAGAGTGTATCAATGCCCCATATGCGAAGATTTCCCTCTGCATTCCCTTGAAATCAGGGGAAATAAGCTGATCCCCACGCAAAAGATTAATGAAAAGGACCTTTTCAAATTAACCATTCCCGAAGGGTGTGTTATGAACAAAATGATCCAGCCCCAAAACCTCTCTTATAACAAAGTTGGAGAACCTTATCATCAAATCGCCTGCTGCATGCTTAAAGAGGAAATTTCATAAAATAAACTATCGCACAGGTAAAATTTCAAGCCAGTATCCATCAGGATCATTAATAAAATAGATACCCATTTCCTTGTTTTCATAGCAAATGCAGTCCATATTTTTATGAAGCTCATATGCAGCATCAAAATCATGAGTCCTGAAAGCAATATGAAATTCTTCATCTCCGAGGTCATAGGGTCTGTCCATGGCTTTTAGCCAGGTGAGTTCAAGTTTCATAGAAGAGGCTTCATCTCTTAGAAAAACAATGATAAAACTGCCATCCGGGGCATTTGTACGTCTCTCTTCCTTAAGCCCCAAAGCTTTTTCATAAAACAAAAGGCTTTTATCAAGATCAAGTACATTAATATTAAAATGATCAATTACGAATTTCATATCAAATTTCCTTCCGTGTTTTTTTTACTCATATATACAGTCTCCTTTATTATAACTATTGTCATAACATTACTAAAAATTGCAATTTTGTTCTACAAAATAAATAAGTTTTGAAAACCTTTTTTTTATTGGAGGAGATATTAATTTGAAAAATAATTCTATACCATGTCAGGAGCAAAGATAGCAAAATAAAATGGCATGTGGAATTACTCACCTCGCTCAACAGGCATAATGAGGCAATTTGGCCCACTATTCTATTCCCTTACAACATGTCTCTTTGGTAAAAAACAGAATTATTGTGGATAAAATAACCCATCCCATCATGGGGATAAAAGCATATTCATATGCATTGAGAGAATAAAATCTTACTTGGTTGACCATTTCCCCTGACCAATATATATCAAGAATTTTACCCACAACAGGTTGGAGCAGCATAGGTCCCATCATAACACCCATATTTATTAGACCGGAAACCGTTCCAGACAAATACCTGGGAACAGATTCCATAACAAAGGCAAAGCTGATAATCATACAACCGGAACAAAATCCGGTAATCCAAAGGATAACGACCAAAGGATAAAAAGGGAGAGTTTCCATAAAAAGGATGAATGACCATCCTAAAGTTACCGCCATAGCTCCCACAATATAAATGGGCTTGCGTTTCCCCAGTCGATCGGAGAACCATCCGAAAAAAGGCCCTCCCATAGCCCATCCAATAAGCAGGCAAGATGTAAGAGACGCTGCCTTGGTTGGATTCAATTGATGATGCGAGACAAGAAAAGGTACGCCCCAAAGTCCTGAAAAAGTCAGACCACAACCCACAATTCCGCCGGGGATAATAAACAACAACAAGGTATTTCGATATTGCAGAACCTTGAAAAGATTCTGCCAGGTTCCTTTGAAAGATAATGCTTTAGATTGGGGAATGCTGTCAGTAAATCCAGAATACCCTTTTTCCTGAGGCCTGTCCCGGACAATTAACCAGATAATACATCCCAGCACAAGAGTTATCAGTCCGCTTACAAAAATCACACTTCTCCAGTTAAAGGTATCAATAAGAAATCTTAAAGGAGGCCCTGCGGTTATAGCTCCAATCAATCCTATAGATAATGCATTACCAGCAACAAAGGCATATAATTTTTTAGGGAACCAGGAAGAAGATAATTTTAAAAGGCCTACAAAGGCAACAGCCACGGAGCCGCCAATAAGAAACCGACCAAGTCCTGCTCCAATGAATCCCGGAGAAATTGAGAATAAAAGAGTTCCTATTCCTGCCACGATACAGCCAGCTGTTAAAAGCTTTCTAGGCCCAAGTGTATCTGCCAGAATTCCTGTGGGAATCTGCATGGCAACATAAGAATAAAAATAGAGGGCGGACAAATTACCCAAACCTGAAGCGGAAATTTGAAAATCCTGCATTAATTCCTGAGTCATAACTGCCGGAGCTACTCGCTGAAAAAAGCCAATAAGATAAAAAAGGGCTCCCAGGCCCCAGATAAACCATGCCAAAGACATGGGAGGTCGATGTCTTGTATCGCTCCTGTTAAAATGTCCCTTTTTATTTTTCATCAAGGCTTCTATATAACACAGTTCAGATTTGATCAATAAAAGAATTGGAAAAACCATGCAAAACAACGTAAAGATAATAATATAAAGGAACAGGGTCAGGTCTTCTGACCCCTGATCTTCCATTATTTAGGGCTTGTAAGTCCACTGGACTTTGAGTATAGATATAATCAGAAAACATACGAAAATGCAGCATGAATTTGTGTCTATTTCTTTTTTCTCTTTTTTCTCTTTTTTCCCCACTCTTCCTGCTCTATGATTAAATCCTGGACACTTTGGGTCTCATTGGAAAGGATAATAGTGTGGGAATACTCTTTTTTACTTATGGATATGGTTTCGATATCTTTATTTAAAAATAATTCAATATCTTTAAGCTGTTCTTTCTCCTCTTTACTGCAAAAGGAGATGGCAATGCCTTTCTTAACTCCCCGTCCGGTTCTTCCTACCCTGTGAACATAATTTTCCTTTTTTTCGGGAAGGTCATAATTTATGACATAATGGACATCTGAAATATCAATCCCTCTGGCACTTACATCAGTTGCAATGAGTATATTTATCTCCCCTTTTTTAAAAGCCTCCATCACATTTGTTCTCTCTTTCTGGACTTTTTCACCATGAAGTGTTGAGGCCTTTATGTCACCTCTTTCAAGTGCTTTTGCCACCCGTTCCGCCCTGACCCTGGTCCGGACAAAAACAATTATTTTTGCTTCTGGATTATCCCGGATAAATCTTCGTAAAAAAAAGCGTTTATCATCCATTTCAACAAACATTACAAAATGGGTCACATTTTTGGAAACCGGATCTTCAGGAGAGATTTGAATTCTTATGGCAGAAGATTTAACCTGGAAAAAAGCAAGTTTTTTAATTGTTTTATTAATAGTGGCTGAAAAAAACAGGGTTTGATGTTTTTTAAACAGCTTTTTTTTTATGGCTTTAATATCATTGATAAATCCAAGATCAAGCATCTGATCGGCCTCATCAAGAACAAGGGTATCCACATGTTTCACGCTGACAACCTTCTGGCTGATGAGATCAAACATCCGCCCCGGGGTTGCCACAAGAATATCAATACCGTCTTTAAGCTTCTTAATCTGGGGATCCTGCTCAACGCCTCCGTAAACTGCAAAGGATTTTACTTTAGTGTGTTTTGAAAAGTCATAAAAAACTCTGCCTATCTGGTCAGCCAGCTCCCTTGTGGGTACCATAATAATACATTGAATACCCCAGGAGCGTTGTGAACTTTTTATTCTGTGAATCTTATCAATAATTGGAATGGCAAATGCTGCTGTTTTCCCTGTGCCTGTCTGGGCAATTGCAAGCACATCTTCTCCTTTCATTATAGAAGGAATGGCTTTATACTGGATATCTGTAGGTCGTTTAAATCCAAGGTCTGACAAATTTCTCTTTATGGCCGTTGAGATGTGATACGTTTCAAATTTCATGGAATCCTGCGTAACAGGCTGTTACAAAATGCTAATTTCTCCAGTTTCGGCGTTGGAAGAATAAAGTTGATCCTCGAAATACTGCTTGTATGCCTGTGGTCAAATTTATTTTCCGCCTTGAACTTGAAAAAATTATCTATTCTGTAACAGCCTGTTGATTTAAATTAAAGTTTTAAGATACTTAGAAATTGTATAAAATGCAACAGGCATTATTTACTTTTAGCCTTTTTTTCCTATATTTTGTGTTATGACAAAAAGAGAAATTGACTTGACTTGACCTTTTGAGAAAAGTATCAATAAAAATCAGGCAGAGGTTATGTTTTATTAAAAGAGCCTATATTAAAAGCATGCGGTTCAGTTAACTTTATATTGTAAATTAATATAGATAAAATAGAATCAATTAAATTAAAGGTGATAAAATGACAGAGACAATTTTTGCGTTCCTTAATAGTGTTGGTTTTACCCATCCTCTTCATCCTGCATTGACTCATATCCCCATGGGAATGGTCATGGGAGCAGTAGTATTCAGGATGGCTTCTTTTTTGCCCAAAATGAAACATCTTGCAAAGACAGGTTATCATTGTGTGATCTTAGGGCTTCTCGGTATTCCTCCAACTGTATTTGCAGGCTATCTTGACTGGCAGCATACCTATAGAGGTGAGTGGGAATTTTTAATTATCCTGAAAATAATACTTACAGGGATACTGACCATTACCCTGGCTGCCATTGCAATAATGGATGATCCACAGGATACCAGATTTGACAAATTAACACTGTTCTATATTCTAACTTTTATTATGGCAGCAGGACTTGGCTTTTCAGGCGGAGAGATTCAATCTGGATAAAGGAGTAATTTTGATGAAAAAAAATCTGTTTTTAATTTTATCAGTGATTATACTATCTTTAATGCTGCCTGTTTTTGCTTCTTCCATGGATTACAACCACAAACTTGAAATGGACGATATGCAGTTTTCCTCGACAATTGAAGGGGATAAAATCCATGTAAAACTCACTTGCAGAGACAACAGGCTGGGTGGCAAAAATGATATATTAAATCCAGCAGTGACCAGTAAAATAATGCTGGCTTATGAAAGTGGCAGAGACTCATTTAAGAAACGGCATCACCACAGGAGTATCCTTTGTTGATCTTGGGAACCTGAATGTATGGATAACCCACTCTATTGCCACTATAAAAGGATCGCTGGTTCTAATGTTTTTCATGCATATGAAATATGAGGGGAAGGCGCTTATATTATCATTTATAGGTACAATATTCTTTCTAACTATCATGATCAGTTTTACATTCTGGAATGTTGCCTTCAGGTGAGAAGATATGCACAGGTTGTGCTGCCATTGATGTTGCTCGATCCGGCATATGGCAATTGATAGGGGCATTTATTCTTGAATAAGCTTTTCAAGAGTCTCATAGCGCTGAGCTCCCACAAGTCGGTTGTTCCCATAAAAAAAAGTGGGGACCGCAGTTACACCTTTGGTTCTTGAAAGCTTCCAGTCTGAGCCCACAGCATTTGAGAATTTCCGTTTCTCAATAATTTTTCTCCCCTTTACAGGATCCAGCCCTGAATTTTCAATCAGATCAATCAGTACGTCTTTCAGTCCAATATTTAATCCTTGAACGAAATATGCTTTAAAGACGTTCATATGAAACTTATGGCCAAGACCTTTAGATTCCGCCCAAAGACCTACTTCCTGGGCAAGACGGCTGTTATAAGTCATTGTCCTGTCACCAAAGCCAAACCCAAGTTTTGCTGCTGTTGTTTTTAATTGATCCACAATTTTATTCACATCAACTTGAACCCCCTTTTTTTTAAACATCTCTTTTAAAGTCTGACCCTGTTCAGGTGTATCAGGGTGAAGTGGGAAAGCTCTCCATTTTACATGAATATCATACTCTTTTTCCAATTTTTCAATACTCCCGGTACTGAAATAACACCAGGGTCATACATAGTCTGAAAATATTTCAAGCTCAAAAAATTTTGACATTACTGTTTTTAATTCCTATTACAATTTTATATTTTTTATATTCCTGAAATTATATTGCTTTGTTATCACAACTTGAAATTATTATCTGTTTTCAGATATAAGTCAATCATTAAACCTCAACCTAGTCTGAGACAAAAATATCAGTACTGACGTAACGAGGTTTTTTATTTTTTTTGATGGGGATTTATGGCCTGACAATCAGGGTGTTTTGATGACTATTTAGTAACTTTTCTTTGAAACAGTGAATTTCCTTGACTTGTCCAGACCTTAAAAGTATTTATTAAAGCAGACCGTCAAATAATAGGTGTTCTTTATAGGCAGCAAAAAAAATTTATTTATTGAAAAAGAAAATGATATTTTCATACAGCACTAATGCATTTGTTAAATATTCCCTTTCCGAAGCTGTGAAACTGATTGCCCAAACAGGGTTCCGAGGCGTGGAAATTATGTGTGACAGGCCTCATCTGTATCCTCCTGATGCAAATTCACAGAATCTTGAAAAATTCAGACAATTACTTGAAAATTTAAAGTTGACTATTACGAATCTCAACTGCTTCACTCTTTTTGCCGTGGGAAACACCTGGCTTCCTTCCTGGATAGAGCAGAATGAAAAAAAGCGGCAGGAAAGGATTGACCATACACTTAACTGCCTGGATCTGGCCCACTTTTTAGGATGTCCTTGTATTTCAGTGCCGCCTGGAGGGCCTTTGGTTGAATTAGACACAAAGGCATCATTAAACCTTTTTCGGCAGGGGCTTGAAAAAGTGATCCCAAAAGCCCAGGAACTGGATGTGTCCATCCTGATTGAGCCGGAACCAGGTCTTTTAATAGAAAACAGTCTGCAGATGAGTTTGTTTATCAAGGAAATTGAATCTCGGCATATAGGGGTCAACTTTGATGTGGGACATTTTTTCTGTGTGGGCGAGGCGCCTGAAAACGCCCTTGAAACCCTGTTTGAAAAAGTCGGTCATATTCACATTGAAGATATTGCTTCAACAAGAGAGCACAAACATCTCATCCCAGGCCTCGGCGCCATAGACTATGACGCGTTTTTTAAAAAACTCAGGGAGCTCAAATACAAAAAAGATGTTTGCCTTGAACTTTACCCATATACTAAAACCCCTTGCCAAGCCGGCCTCAAAGGCATTGAAAACTTAAAGCCTGTGATGGAAAAATACGGTTTTTCTGTTTAAAAAAAACATTATATGAATCATTTTGCAGGCAATAATAATCATAATGTAATCTTGCTGAAATTTGATGAGTCTTATAGTTACCCGGTCTTTTTTACCCGTGATGTGTTCAAAATCAGCAACTACACCCTTTTAAAAGCTATTGCTGGTAAAAAAAACCGCAACAATGCTAAAAAATCATTGGTTTTTATTGATAAAGGGCTTGTCAGCAAGAATCCAGAGCTTTTAAAAGAAATAAACCTATGGTTTGAACATAATAAGAAATTTTTTTATCTGGCTTGTGATCCTGTGGTGTTTCCCGGTGGTGAAAGCGTAAAAAACTCCTGGGAACATGTGCACCGGGCAACAAATATCATGAACGATTCAGCGCTTGACAGACACGGAGTGGTTGTTGTCGTAGGCGGTGGAGCACTGCTTGATATGGCCGGGTTTGCCGCTGCCATATTCCACAGGGGAATACAGCTTATCAGGATACCAACTACAACTCTGGCCCAGAATGATGCGGGTATTGGTATTAAAAATGGGATAAACCAGTACGACAAGAAAAACTGTATCGGAACATTTTACCTGCCGGCTGCTGTGATCAATGACTATGGTTTTTTGAAAACACTGACCTTTGACCACTTCATCGGGGGTATTGCAGAAGCCTTTAAAATTGCTTTGATACGCGACAATTGCTTTTTTTCCTTTCTTGAAAATAACAGCTCTTTATTAAAACAAAGAGATCAAAAGACAATAGAAGAAACCATTAAACGATGTGCTCAACTTCACCTCGACCATATTGCAAGGAGCGGTGATGCATTTGAAACTGGATCGTCAAGGCCCCTTGATTACGGTCACTGGTCAGCCCATAAGATTGAAATGTTGTCTGGGTTTTCCATGGGGCACGGCCAGGCAGTTTCAATTGGAATCGTCCTTGATTCATTTTATGCATGGACGCGTTCCCTGCTTTCCAGGACAGAACTGGACCGTATTATTGCAGCGTTTATTAAATGTGGGCTTCCTGTCTGGAGCCCGTATCTTGAAATCACGGACAAAGAGGGCCGGCTTGAAATAGAAAAAGGGCTTGAAGAGTTCAGGCAGCATCTTGGAGGCAGGTTGACGTTTACCATGCCGGATGGGATCGGACAATCGTGTGAACTCCATGAAATGGACTTTAATGCTGTCAGGGAAGGGGTAGCTTTTCTTAAGAAAGCCGGGTTTTGACCAGGGCAATAAGGGAGAAATCAAAGGAGCGGTCAAACATGCTTGAAACTTGCCATATAGTTGACCATCGAGTTTTTACAAAAATAGTAGTTCCTGGTAAAAGGGTTGTATGAAAATCCAGTGATATCAAAATTCTTTAATCCTGCCCCGGAACAGACCCGGTTCAGTTCATGCGGCTTGATCAATGATTTATATTCATGGGTACCTTTGGGCAGAAGCTCCAGTATATACTCCGCAATTAGGATGGCCAGCAAAAAAGACAGCAGATTTCGGTTAATGGTTGAAAAAATTATAATACCACCGGGATTCAGGATCTTCCGACATGCCAGGATGATTGATTTATAGCATGGCACATGTTCAAGCAGTTCCATGCAGAGAATCACATCAAACCCAGTGTTTGTAAACTGGGTGATATGCTCGATGTCCGTGTCTATATATTCGATGTCAAGATCTGCCTTTTGTGCGTGGGACCTTGCAATGGCTGTCATATGGGCAGACGCATCAATACCGAAAGTGATGGCACCCTGCTGGGCAATTTTTTCGGTGAGAATCCCGCCTCCGCAGCCGACATCGAGCACCCGTTTTCCCTTAAGACTTGTTTTCTGGATAATGTAGGAAAGCCTTAAGGGATTGATATCATGCAGGGATTTCATCCTGCCGGTTTCATCCCACCAGTCTATCGAGAATTCATTAAATTTTTCAATTTCACTTATTGAGATATTTCGTTTCATCCGATTCATTGATAATACCCGTCCATTGCACTATTTCATGCGTTTTATTGAATAATTTCTTGAAGTTTTTGCCTGATCAGTTTATCCTTTTTAAAAAATTGGAAATTACTGCATCTCCTTTGCTTTTTACTAAAAGATACGGTTATCTACAATGAAAATCTTAAGGATGCATGCACAAGGTGACACCTTCAATACAAGATGAAGGCCTGGTATTGGAAGATGATGAATGCGATATTTTTTCTTTTGGAGATTGACGATTGAAATATGTAATGCTCATTTATGACACAGTGGTTCCGGAGAAACTCCAATTCTTTTTTGCGCTTTCACGGACGCATCATGGTGTGCTCGACATGATGGCGCCTGCATTTGCAGCCCTGATTTATCTCGGGCGTTTTCCTGATCCTGGTATTGCTGCGGCAGGTATTATCACTATTTTTGCAGGGTATACAGCCGTATATGCCTTAAATGATATTGCCGGATACAAAGATGATAAAAAAAAAATTCGACCCACCTTGGACAATAGAATTGATCTGGACTCGATTCTTACCCGGCATCCCCTTGCCCAGGGGATGATCAGCCTTAAATCTGCTCTGGTATGGGCCCTTTTCTGGTCTATTGTAGCGGCAGTGGGGGCCTTTTATCTAAATCCTGTCTGTATCCTGATCTTTATATGCGGTGCTCTGCTTGAGATTATTTACTGTTTTCTTTTAAAAATAAGTTATCTCAGGGTTATTATCAGCGGGTTTGTAAAATCGGCGGGTCCTGTTGCAGCAGTTTTTGCCGTGGACCGGAATCCTGATGCCTTGTTTTTGATTTTGTTATTTGTTTTCTTTTTCCTGTGGGAGGCCGGAGGACAAAATATTCCCAATGATTATACAGATATGGATGAAGACCGACAGATAAATGCAAAAACACTCCCGTTAATGTTCGATCGGGACATCACCTGCCGTCTGATCATGGGTCTTCTTTCAGTCTCTTTTTTAATCATGATGGTATTGTTTTTTATATCCTCGGTTGATTTCAGCTTGTTTTCATATCTGCTTTTCGGGACAGGCTCTGCTTTCATTTTGATTCTACCGGCAAAAAAGCTCTTGAAGACCGGAGCAGATCACGCAGCAATGAGTCTGTTTAACTCGGCCAGTTATTATCCGTTTTTTCTTTTATGTGTGGTAATGATGAATTTATTTCTCTGAAGGAGTCATATAATGCAACTCTTTAAAAAAACAACTGCAATCTTAAGTATACTATTTTGGTTTTTCACGGTGTATCTGGCTGTGCCACTCTTTGCCTCGGACAGTAAAACAGGTGCGCTGATTAATTGTGACATCCAGCATCAACCCTGTACCCGGCAAATTTCAGGGACAATCGTCACCTTGGATATCCAGCCCAGGCCGGTAAAAGCCATGAAAGATCTTATCTTTGAAGTTCAAATTAAAAATGCGGATCTTACCCGGCTACCGATGATTGATCTGAGTATGCCGGGGATGAAAATGGGGCGAAACCAGGTTACGATGAAGATGACGGCCAAAGGAGTCTATCAGGGAACCGGGATCATTGTCCGGTGTCCCAGCGGCAAAACCGTATGGCAGGCAACCGTTAATCTCCCGGGAACCGGCAGCACCAGCTTTATTTTTGATGTCATCTATTGATACATTATCTTTGGTGTTTCTGACAACCGGATTTACAGTGGGATTCGGCCATTGTATCGGTATGTGCGGTCCGATTGTCATTTCCATGTCATTGAACTTGAAGACCAGAAACACGATCTGGCCCCACATATTGTATCATGCCGGACGGGTGACAACCTATACGCTCCTCGGCGGAATAATGGGAGTGACAGGATCATTTGCAATGGTGGCATCCCGCATCGCACTGATTCAAAAAGGCGTTCTTATATTTTCCGGCGTACTCATCATATTCATGGGAGTAATGATGGGTCCCTGGCTAATAAAATTTTCCTGTTTTAAGAACGAAACAGGCATCCAGACATTTTTTTCCAGAACCTTTGGATCTCTTGTCGGACTAAAATCGACCCTGGCCTTTTTCCCCCTGGGGTTGATGCTGGGTCTTTTGCCCTGCGGTCCGGTATACACGGTTCTGATTGCATCTGCCAGAGCAGGCATGGAGACAGCGGGTATGTATCAAAGTTTTATGAGTGGCATGGTTCTGATGCTCTTTTTTGGTATCGGTACCATTCCTGCACTTTTTTTCGTGGGCAGACTGGCAGGAACTGCCCGGTTTATACGGGGACCGATCATATACAAATTGGGTTCCTTCATCATGATGGGTCTGGGTATTTATTTTGTTTTTAAGGGAATTCGATATTAAACTCACTTAAAACCATTTGTAAGGTTTTTAATATTTTTACGACTGATTATCGGGTGGTTCTCCACAGGGCTTGCGTTTTGACAATAAAATGAAATGAACTCAATTGGCTTGAGTACTAAGATTAAAATAATAAAAAACAAAATGGATGTGTGGCAGACACTGTGAAAAGCGGAGAAAGATTTAATTATTGTCCTTGACATTGAATAGCTATTTTTGTAATTTTTGGATCACCTTTTATCCATTCAATGGGGCAATAGAATCTATAAATTATTATAAAGATTAAAAGGGGGGTTTAATGGCGTCATTGTTTTACGACTTTTTAAGAAATTTAGGGTATCATCATCCCGTTCACCCGGCACTCACCCACGTACCACTGGGTCTGGTTATTGCCAGCTTTGTCTTTATGCTTCTGGCCTTTTTCCTAAAGGGATCAGCTTATGGGAAGACGGCAAAACATTGTATTGTTTTAGCTTTGTTATCTGCTGTCCCCACAGTAGTGATCGGCTATTTTGACTGGCAAATATTCTATGCCGGTTCTTATATATTTCCTATTATCATGAAATTAATACTTGCCACTTTGCTATTGGTTCTGCTGGTGATACTGGTGTTCATCAGTTCTAACAATGAAGGAAACTTAACAAGGCGATTACAGATACATTTTCTGGCCCTTTTATTAGTGGCGGGTATTGGCTATTTTGGTGGGGAACTGGTCTATGGGAAAAAAATATCAGCGCCAGCAGCTGAAATAAATGAATCTGTCCTGGCCGGAATGGAACTGTTTGATGCGAAATGTTCATTCTGTCACTTTGCTGATAGCAACGAAGCCAAGGTTGGACCCGGTTTCAAGGGCATATTTCAAATGGACAAGCTGCCGATGAGTGGAATGCCTGTTACTTCCGAAAACATTGAAAAGCAGTTGAAAACACCTTTTAATAAAATGCCGTCCTTTAAAAGTCTTACGGATGATGAGATCAAATCATTGACAGATTATTTAAAAACACTATAACCTTTAAGCGGGTTTCCCGGCTGCCAAATTAAGGATCAGAAAATATATGCGTTCCATTTCTGATCCCAAGTATGGGATCATGGTTTGTTTTTCGATTCCCTTTTTACAAGCAGCAGGGTATTGAATGTCACGGAAAGACTGCTTAGAAGCATGGCAGATGCTGCAATGATGGGATTCAGCAGCCCGCTTGCCGCCAAAGGAATACTGATGAGGTTATAAACCAGTGCGAATATAAGGTTCTGCCTGACTTTTGAATTTACCCGTTTTGAAAGTGTTATAAAATCAAGTAACTGAACCGGAGTTTCCTGCATAAGAGTGATGGCTGCAACGCCTTCACCCGGGTTAAGGCCTGAATGAACAGCTACTGCTATATCTGATTGTGCCATTGCCGGGGCATCGTTTATTCCGTCACCCACCATGGCGATCTTTTTACCGGATTGTTTAAGGGCCTTGATAAAATCGGCTTTTTCGTGGGGCAGCAATCCCCCATGAGTATGCTCAGCCGGGATGTGTACAAATGATCCGGCATCCATGGTGGTTTTTGGGGCATCTCCTGAAATTAAAAAGCTGGTGAATCCTGCTTCTTTAAGATCGGAAACAAGTGCTTTTACCCCGGTTTTCATGGAATCCCCCAGATGGACAGCCGCTACAATTGTATCATTCATTGACAGGAAAACCGTTGATATTACCTGGGCTCCTTGTCTGGAAGGGGAGACAAAAGATGGGGTACGACTCCTTTCTTTCTTTGCAAACTCCATACTGCCGAAAAGATATGTCTCACCTTGAAGAAGACCGCTGATGCCATTGGATTGGTACCTGACATTTTCCAGGTCAACAGATGTTATGTTCTGTGCAACCTTGAAAGCTCTGATGGCGTTTGCAATAAAGTGGTCCGATCCTTGTTCCATGGCACAGACAATCTGCCAGGCTTTTTTGGAAGAAAAATCAGGCGCTGTATCCATGCCCAGTACTTCGAGTTTCGCAGTTGTCAGTGTACCGGTTTTATCAAAAACGATTGTATCAAGGCCTTCAATTTTTTCAAATGCTTCAAAATCCCTTACCAGAATTCCTTTTTTCCCTGCGGCAGAGACACCGGCCACCAGTGCAAGTGGAATGGCAATACCCAGTGCACAGGGACATGAAATCACCAGGACTGAAATCCCCCGGTTGAATGCTTCATAGGAAGACAGCCCGTTTATCATCCAGAAAAAAAAAGTGAACAAGGAAAGTCCCATAACCGACGGCACAAAGAATTTTAAAAGAGTTTCAAACCGCTGGGTCTGGGCGGTTTTAACAGACAGGCTGTTTTCCATGATAAAAAGCATTCTGCCGAGAATTGATTCCTCACCTACTTTCACGGCGTTTACCTGAATGGCTCCGGAAATAATTTTTGTACCGCTTTTGACCTTGTCCGTAGGAGTGACCCTGACCGGTTTTGCCTCACCTGTTATTGAGGACTCGTCAATAACGGCATTCCCTTTTGTGACAATGCCGTCCGCAGCCAAAATTTCTCCTTGTTCAGCCTGGAAGGTGTCTCCCTTGGACAATTGTTTTATGGATACATACCGTCCTCTGGGAAATAATTCTGTACAGATTCTTACCTTTTGGGGAACTAAAGAGAAAAAACTCCAAAGCCCTTGGGCGATCCTGGCTTTAGCAGACTGCTCCAGCATTTTCCCGATCAGGATTAACAGGACCAGCATGGATGCTGCATCAAAGTAAAGATGGATACTGCCTATGGAAAGATGAAACAGACTGTAAAAATAGGCAGAGAAGGAACCGGTTGAAATCAGAGTTTCCATCCCCGGCCGTCCGGATTTGATACCTGTAATCGTCCGCTTATGTATGGGATATCCACCGTAAAACACAACCACTGAGGCCATCAGGAAAACAGGCCATGCCAGCATTTGCACGGAACGAGTTGACAGTTCAATGAAGAACCCCGAATAGAGGGCCCAGGAGAGCATCATTACATTCATGGTTAAAAACAGTGTGACGAAAAGGCGGATAAATTCCCTTGTGTTCTTTTGGGGCTTTTCATCAGGGGATGCTGATGAGTAACCCAGTTTTTCAATGGTATGAAAAATTTTATCAGGAGATGTTTTTACAGGATCATAAAGGACGTTTCCCCTGTCACTGGAAAAATTGCAGCAGGCTTTTATCACACCGCTTGACTGTGTGAGGGCATTTTCAATGACCCATGCACAGGCAGGGCACCACATATGGAGGATGTGGAAATTGAGGGCAAGGAGGTTCTCAGTATTTCCGGAAAATGCCTCGCGGTTCTCTTTGGAAAATGTCACACCGGAGGCGGGTTCTTTTTTTAAAGGGTCCGGAATAACCCCTGCTGCAACACATTGTTTGTACAGAAGGGTTTCTTTGAAGTCAGTTGAATCTTTGCACTGATCTGATTCCATCAGCATGGTATAAACCATTTTACAGCCATTGCAGCAGAAAAGATTTTCTGCCGGATTTGTTGGCATCAAAACCGGCAGACCGCAAAGTGTACACGAACCAGAAGTGTTCATTGCATCACCGGATCTTTTTAGTGAGCATTTTTCTGCATGGATCTGACATATAGGATAACAGCGTTCCTACTTTCAACGGTCATTGAGCTTGCAAGGGCAGGTGTTTTTTCACTGCCGTAGCTAATAACGGAAAATATTTCTTTATCACGTAAGTCAGATACTTTTTTCCCTGTCAAATTCGCAGGAAGGGGAAAAAAACTTTGTCCCACAGTTCCGAGTCCATCCAGGTTGACCCCGTGACAATGGGAACAGAATGTCTGGTAATCTTTTTCTCCTTTTGTCAATGATGCTTTCAAGGATCCTGTTGGCATTTCGGGAAACATATTTTTATAGTTTTCTTTCATCAGTTTTTCTTTCATCAGTTTTTCGCTTTTATGGAAAGCCACTAATCGTTTGTCCATTACCAGAAGCGGTTCCTCATGGGGACGAAGAACCGGGGTCTGGTTCATTCTTCCAACTTTCATAGTTGAATCGTACAGTGTGATGACAGTATAGACACCTGTTAACGCAATCATTGCAAAAACCGCAAGAAATAGAACCTTTTTCATTTGATTCCCTCCCTGCCGTTTATATGTTGTCCTGCAGGATTTTTTTCATACACGGCATAGGGGGATTCCGAAGGAATACTTTTCACCGGCCGATAATCCCATGTGGGCTGGCCCTTATCCGACACCACGATAAAGGTGAAGTATCCGACACCAATTATAATAGCGACCATAGCGAAGATATGCAGCCAGGTAAACCATATCGTATCTTTAAATCTGGGTAAGTTCATAAATTTATAATATTACCTCCGAAAAGCCATAAAACAGGATATAATACAGCGCCCAAAGAAACGTACCGGCAATCAGCAATGTTATGATCAGCGGGAAAGGGCCATCTGCCTTTTCTATATTGTCTGCAAAGTGCTGAATCGGTTTAATTTTCAGGACTCGGCTGATGGGCCCTGATGTTGGGATAAATGCCAGGGCAACGCCAAAAAGAATTAAAAAAATTATGGCGACAATGATCAGGGCAATGACGTGCTGAGTGTTTAAAAGCTCAAAAAATCTCATTAAAAATTCCTCTTTGAGAATATCTGCCTAACTAAAAAAAAGTGCATACCCTAAAAGGGCAATGCTTGCCAAAATTGCTGCAAGGGCCAGTGAAAAAATAAAATAGAGCTGGTATCTGCCTCTCATGGAAGTGGGTCCTGCCTGTGGTCCGATATCTTCCAGAGCCAGAAATCTTGCCCGCTGCTGGTCAGAGAACTGCCCGCTTTTCAGAGCCCAGTAAAAAACTGTGCCACCGATAAAAAGTCCTGTAAGAATATATGTCAGAAAAAATGGATAATACATTTGTCCGGCCTCTATGTTTGTAATGGTTTAAGGTTCATAGGATGCATCAATTCCTTTGGGTTCCATATCTGCATCGATTTGATCAATGAAATATTTTGCAATAAAATTTCCAACATCCCATATTTTTTCGGATTCCAGCTCTCTTTTAAAGTAGGGCATGGCGGTTCCGGTGATACCGTTCATTATCTGATAATAGATAATTCCCCCGCTTATCCCCCGGCCTTTTAGCGTGGTAAAGTTTAAGGGCGGCGGATAAATATAGGGTTGGGCCGGTCCCATACCGTCCCCGACGGGCCCGTGGCAGCCAAAACAAAAATCCTGGTATATTTTTCGGCCCCGTGCAAGTCCTGCGTCTGTAGCCGGGTAGGGAGTGGGAATGTTTCGCCACCCTTTGGGTACATTTTCATGAATCCATGCCACGTTTTGATCCACACCGGATTCGTAGGCATCAATAGTTTTCTGTTTCCAGAGTTTTTGTCTTTCAACTCTCTTGTCGGCATTCTTCATCCCGAGTCCCTGGACATACCGGGTCAATATGTCAATATTTTTTTCTTTTAAAAATTTAAACGGCGGCATGATGGAAAGGGGTCGTGTAAATCTGGGGTTGATAAAGTGAGCCAGATGCCAGTCATCCGGATGCTCTCCACCCTCCTGGGATAGATCGGGACCTGTTCTCTGGGAGCCCAGAAGTATAGGGCGATCCTTTAAATAATCTCCGGCCTGTGCAATTCTTTCCGCGCCCAGTCCCCAGTCTACAGCCCGTATGGACTGGGTATGACAATAAACGCATCCGTTGCTGATATAGAGGGCACGGCCTTTTTTTTCCACACTAGTCCTTGTTCTGAACAAATCCGAAGGTATGGTTTTGCTTGTGTCTGCATAGGGAAGAATCACGACGACCGATACCACTGCAATAAGAATGAGAAGGCTGCCGCTGACAATGGCTGTTGCTGTCATTTTCATGAGTTTTCTCCGGAAGTTAAAAACAGGGATCTAAAAATATTATAACATCCTGCAATGGAGGCTAAAAAAATCAACAGGCCCAGTGACGCCCTGACAACATTGTATATGTGGATCTGTGGGAGTATCCGATACACGGTCTCTCCGTTCAGCCATGCATTGCCCTGGATGAGTCCGGAAATGGTTAACACAATTGTAAATCCGGCCACGCCGATCACGATCATCCAGAATTGCAAATCAGCCAGAAATCGGCTGAAAAGTGGTTTGCCCGTTATTCTCGGAATAGTGAAGTAAAGGCCTCCCAGTGCAATCATTCCGGCAAATCCAAGGACACCCACATGGGCATGGCCCACGACCCAGTGGCTGAAGTGGGTCACCCGCTGAACATCCGGAAGCGACATCATGGAGCCCCTTATACTCACGATAAAATACATGACGGTTCCGGTAAAAACAAATTTTCCCCCGATATCCTCATGGATCAACCCGAGTTTTCCCCTGGCTGTGTACCAGATATTGATGAGAAACGCCATCACCGGAATGACCATGGCGATACTGTCAACAATGGCAACTACTTTGAGCCAGGTGGGAACCGGCACCTGTAAAAGATGGTGGGTTCCGATATGGGTATAGATGACAATCAGGGCCCAGAATCCCAGGAGTGAAAGGGTATGACTGTATAGAGGCGATCTGCAGACCTGGGGGATGATATAATACGCAGTTGCTGCGGAAAGCGGTGTCAACAGAAGCCCAAACACATTGTGTCCGTAAAACCATAAAAGAATCGCATCCGGAATACCGCTTAATGCGCCGGAATCCGGTTGCCAGATAACATTTCCCATGGCATAGGTGCATGCGGTAAGAATGGTCGCAGCCAGTACATACCATACAGACACATAAAGGATTTTCTCTTTTCTGTTTTTTACCGTCATTGCAAAATTAAAGAAAATCAGAATAAAAACAAGAACAATGCCGACATCAATAGGCCAGATCATTTCTGCATATTCTCTTCCCTGTGTAAATCCGGCGCCAAGGGTGATCACCAAGGCTATCAGGGCAATATTCCACAGGACAATCGTCACGATTCCCAGTTTTTCACTATAAAGTTGGGTTCGCAGTAACCGGGGAACAAAATAGAATGCACTGGCAAGAAGACCGGGAGTCACAAATCCGAAGAGTACCAGGTTGACATGGATGGGGCGAAGTCTTGAGAACAACAGCCAGGTAATGTTGCCGGTCAGATCAGGGGCGACAAGTTCTATGGCTGCCACAAGTCCTGCCAGTGTTGCAACCATCATCCAGGCCGCAGAGGTCAGGCAGAATCCTTTGGCTGTCAGGTAAGTGGCGGTATTGGGTCGGGTCAGATTCTCGGGCAAAACAAACACTCCTTTATTAGTTGTGACAGGAAAGCCAGCAGTCCAGGTTGGCTTTTTCTTTTCTGTGACATTCTATACAAAATCCCATTTTAAAATCATGGCGCTTGAGCCTGTCAGTTCCCTCTATATCCCCATGGCATGTTTCACACTGGACTTCTTTTTTTATGTGGCGTTCGTGGTTGAACATGACATGTTCCGGGACATAAAAAACCTTTTTCCATGGTGTGGGTGTCTTCGTATCAAAGTAATCGTGTTCTTTTTTTATTTCCGGGTGTTTTGGAATGATGAAATTATGACAATAAAGGCATTTTTCAACCGGTGGAATCCCCGGGTGGATAGACCGGTCAACATATGAATGGCAGAAACGGCAGTCGATCTGTTTGTCCCCTGCATGCAGCCTGTGACTGAATGCGATGGGTTGCACGGGACCTGCATCCACATGGGGCATGGCGTAGTAAAAATAGGCAAACAGGGCAAGTAAAATGATCAGCGAGCTTAACGTGAGCAGCTGGACTTTGTTGTCAACAATCCGCGCTGTAACCGAATTAAAGTGATAAACCAGAGTCAAAGGTTTTCCTTTTGTTCCCACCAGAATCATCAGGATGGCAAGGGTTAGAAGTGTCAGGGAGATCAGTATTATTTCCATTGAATCACCTCGCCTGAATCCGGTTTCAATACTTCAGGAAATTCCTTGAAATAAAATTTTACAGCAATGACCAGGAGAGCCAGAAATCCAAGTGTAATGATTATTCCGCTTAACCCGATGGGGAAAATGCCGGGGTCGTGATCCAGGTAGCTTGGGCCTAACAGGAGAAAATGCTCGACCCAGAGACCCACCAGAACACATGAGCTGACAACGATCATGCACCTGGGGGATTCTTTGACCTTCCGGATTAAAAGGATGATAAAGGGCATGAGAAAACAGATGATAAATACCGTCCATGCCAGGATGTTCCAGGGGGCTGTCATGGTCCGTTCAATTATATAGGCGGTTTCTTCGGGAATATTCGCATACCAGATAACCACGAATTGTGAATAAAAGAAATCCCCCCATACAATACTGAAACCAAAAAACAATGTACTCATGTCGCGCAACTGGGAAGATGAAAGGCGAAACGGATTATTCGGGTTTAAGTGAAGGAGGGCTGCCAAAAGGATAATCGCACCAAACCCCCCGTAGATGGCTTTGATGAATGTATAGGCACCAAAAAGAGTTGAATACCAGTGCGGGTCCATGCTCATGACAAGATCAAACCCTGTCAGGGACAGAACCAAAGCAAAGACCAACATATACCAGCCTGCAAAAATTGTCATTCGCTTTTTAATTGTTTCAGGGGAATCCGGGTATTTTTCAAAGTATTTAAATAAAAATTGTTTCACCTGAGTGTTTTTTTCTGCATGTTTTAATCTGAACTTAAGCGCATTATAAAGGTAGGCAAATCCAAGGGAATAGAGAATCAGAAAACCTACAAAGTCCCGTGTGAATAAAAAGGGAACATTGAGCCATACACCCTTGCCGTGCAGGTCTTCTCCTATCCATGTGAACACGTGGTTCTGTCCTGCGAAAAGAAAAATAAAAAGAATGAAGGAAACAGGGAAAAAAGCGGCAAAGGCTTCTGCAACAGCCGCAAGGCTGTGGCTCCATTTGGCTTTGGTAAAGTGCATGAGGGTTGAAAACAGAAGCCCCCCGGCAGTCAGGGCAGTAAAAAACATGAAATTTGTCAGATATAAAAGCCAGGCTTTTTCCGGATGTGCCATTGCGGCATAAAAAATAAAAAACAAAAACCCGGCGCCTGCAATGGCTGCAGGAATCAGAAAAACATTTTTTCTCCAGGTGACAGAAAATTTTTTCATGACTGTATCCGTAGACGTCATTTGTTTTCCCTATATTCTTTTAAAGACCCTGTCTGTTGAAGCAGGTCCCTAAGACTGTCAACATCTTCGGGTGCTGAAGTGACTTCAATTCCATACAGGGAGCCGGAGCATTCCGGGGCATAGTTCTTTTCATAGTCTTTTTCAGGTAGCCCCACCTGGGTCAATATTCCCAGCACATTCCCCAGCACGGCAAAAAGGATGGTGCACTCAAAGGCGATGACAAAAAAAGGTATCCAGGAAACAATGGGCTTTCCGCTGACAATGAGGTTCCATCGGGTGGCAGTGAACACGGCAAGTGCAAATCCGGAAAAAAATCCAATGATCCCGCCGGTGAGCGTAAACCATCCGACTTTGCTTTTTTTTCTGCCCAATGCCCGGTTGATGGTGCTGCTGGGAATGGGACTGTGGACTTCTTTCACCTTCCAGCCCTTTTCCTGAACTTTTTTAATTGCCGCAAGAATTTCTTGCTGGGTATTAAAAAGACCTGTGACGATGACGGCATCCGTGCTCATGAATTACTCCGTTTTATGTATAAGTTCTTTCATTTCAGTCATGGAAACAGACGGCAGGTGCTTGACAAAAAGCAGAAACAGAAAAAAGAAGAGACAAAAAGCACCTATCATGATACCCCCCTCGACCCATGTGGGCCGGTAATGGCCCCAGGCATTGGGAAGAAAATCATGGGCAACGCTGCCCACGATGATGACAAACCGTTCAAACCACATGCCGATATTAACAAAAATGGAAATGATAAACAGCCAGATCACATGGGTCCTGCATTTTCTGAATAAAAACAAAAGGGGGATAATGGTATTGCATACCACCATGATCCAGTATTCCGGTGCGTAATGACCGAACGCCCTCCAACTGAATGTTTCCATTTCAATAATATTCTGGCTGTACCAGCTGATAAAGACTTCTGTACCGTAAGAAAATCCCACGATGACGCCTGTGAAAATAATGGTTTTTGCTATGTTTTCCAGCACATCCATGGTGATGAGGGCTTCATATTTGAATATCTTTCTCAAAGGAATACTTAAGGTCAGAACCATGGCAAGGCCTGAGTGAATCGCACCGGCAACAAAATAGGGTGCAAAAATGGTGGTGTGCCATCCCGGTATCACGCTCAGGGCAAAATCCCAGGAAACCACACTGTGGACGGAGATAACAAGAGGGGTTGCCAATCCGGCAAAGAGCATATACGCCCTTGTATAGTTCAGCCATTGACCTGTTTTACCGGACCATCCAAGTGCCAATACCGTGAAAATTTTTTTCCGCAAACCTTCGGAGCGGTCCCTGATAATGGCCAGATCCGGAATAAGCCCGGTATACCAGAAAAGACTGCTCACGGTTAAGTAAGTGCTGATGGCGATAACATCAAAGATCAACGGCGATTGAAAGTTTGGCCAAAGTGTCCGCTGGTTGGGAATGGGCAGCATATAGAACACCAGCCAGACCCGTCCCAGATGGATGAAAGGAAACAGCCCCGCTATGCAGACGGCAAATACGGTCATGGTTTCTGCTGCCCTGGCAATGGGGTTTCTCCACCCTGCGCGAAAGAGAAACAAAATCGCTGAAATCAGGGTTCCTGAATGGGCAATTCCCACCCAGAAGACAAAATTGATCAAATAGGTGCCCCAGTGGACCGGGGTATTCATACCGGCCACGCCCACACCCACAAATATCTGGTATATCCAGCAGGCAGCACCCAGGACCACTCCGGAAAACATCAGCGCAATGGTGCACCAGTAAATCTTTTCCGGACGCGTCAGCGTGTTCAGGACCGTGGTATTGATTGTTTCAAAAGTCAATTGAGACATATTTTTAAAACCCCTGAGTAAAGATTCATAACTCCTGTACCACTTTCTTTAGATAAATAACGGCGGATTTTGTATTCAGATAGCCTAAAACCTGGTAAGCCCTTTCATCCCGGGCAAGGGTGCTGACGGCACTGTTCTCATCCAGAAAGCTGCCGAATGTCAGTGCATTGGCAGGACAGGTCTGTACACATGCCGGCTGGACTTCCTTGTCCCGGATTTTCCGGTTCTCATTTTTGGCCTGGTTACGGGCACGTTTTATTCTCTGTACACAAAAAGAGCATTTTTCCATGACACCTTTGCTTCTGTCTGTGACATCGGGGTTGAGCTGGAGGTTGAGAGGTTTTGGCCTTTCCCAGTCAAACCAGTTGAATTTTCTGACTTTATACGGGCAGTTCTGGGCACAGAACCGTGTGCCGATACAGCGGTTGTAAACCTGGTTGTTGAGTCCTTCTTTAGAATGATGGGAGGCATAAACCGGGCATACGGATTCACATGGCGCAGCATCGCAGTGCTGGCACATCATGGGAAGGAAGATCAGTTTTTCCTCGATGGTCTGGTCCTGGTACCGCTCGATTCTCAACCAGGCCATCTCCCGGCCTTTTGCCAGTTGAGTTTTTCCCACCACACCGATATTGTTTTCCGCATAACAGGCGGCCACGCAGGCGCTGCAGCCCACACATCTGTCCAGGTCCACTATCATTCCCCACCGGTATCCTTCATGGTCATGGGAAGGGTAAATATCTCGTTTTTTGTCGTATCCGTCTTTTGTAGGAAGGGTCAGCGGGAACCGGTTCATATCCAGACCTTCTCCCTCTTCTTTTTTATGCCCGACAGGGTCATGACCCCTTGTCACTGACAGGGCAATTTTCCGATGATACTGTGACCGGCTTCCGTCTGTCTGTGGAAGCGTAACAGCTGTGCCTGTTTTCTTAACCAAAGTGGGTGTGATTAAATAAGACAGGAAATTTGAAGTTCCCTGATTATTTATCGGATTACTTGACAAAAGATGGATCGGGCTGCTTCCAAACCCTGCTGCATATCGACCGTAAGATTTATGGCCCTGACCGATCTGCATGACGATCAGTTCAGGGGCAACCCCGGTGTAAGAGTAGACTGGTGCTTTAATTGTTTGGTTTTCAGCTTCAATCTTCAGGATGTCTCCGTGCGTGAAACCATATTCCCCAAGGGTTGAAGGGTGGATCATGAGCATGGTTTCCCAGGCAATATTGGTAACGGGATCGGGTATTTCATTGAGCCAGGACTTGTTGGCCCCGCGCCCGTCATACAGGCGAAGTGACGGTACAGCCAAAAAGTTTAAGGATTTTTTCTCAAATGGTTGAATCAATGCAATCGTCTCTTTCAGCTTCGAAAGTGATCTTTCGTTAAGGGACGGTTTTCTGGATTGAGATGTGTTGCCGGGAGGAAATATCCCACCTTTTTGAATCGTTTCAATGAAATCGGTTTTGCTGTTTCCCTCCATATTCGTATACAGGTAGTCTGCAAGGTATTGATAATAATCTTCAAACTGCTGATGCCGGCCTGACAGTTTAAGAAAGACATCTCCCACGGAAGGGGCTTTTGTCATTTGTCCCATGGCAGGCTGGAGCGTTGAGATACAAGCTGTGTTGCTTTTATAACTGTCCCAGGTTTCCAGGGGCAGCTGGACAGGAAAGATAAGGTCTGCGGCGTTGGATGTTTCATCCAGAAAATTTGAGAAACTGACTTTAAATATATCATCTTGATTGAAAATTTTAGTTAATTCACTATTGATGGGAAATGTAAACAAGGGATTGGTATTATAAAATAATAACAGATCTGTGGTCCCGGCAACAGCCGTTTTAAAGAAATCAGTCGTTTCTTTGGCTGTCATGACCTGTTCCACAGAATGTCTTTTTTCAAAATCATACAAAGAAAGATCCTTGTCCAGCATCAAATTAATGAGTGTTGCGACCATGTCCAGGGCCAGTGATGAGTCCGCATTAGTGGCGCCTGCAGATCCGAGAACCAGTGGGCGGTCAGAAGAAATCAATAACCGGGCCAATTGTTTCTGGTCGTCGGCCAAGAGTCCTGTCTTTTCCTGGATGGATGTTGAATCATATGCTGCACAAATGCCTTTGAGTGCGCCCACAAACAGATACGGCAGATGATCACAGGTTTCGGTTTTAAGGATTTGACGCATGATACCTAGGGCTGCCAGATATTCCTGACCGGCAGTGATGGGGAGAAATTTATCCGCATTGGCAGCGGTCAGAGACATGTACGGTCCGGCATGGATGAAAACCCCTTTTTTACCTTTTTTTTCAGCATGCATGGATTTGAATTTTCGGATATATTCAACCGGTGAAAGCCATGTTTCTATAAAATCCGCTCCAAAACCCAGGATAAAGTCTGCTTTCTCCATATGAAAAGAGGGAAGCGTGGCGGTTGAAAACAAGGCCTTATGGGCGGCTTTCAACGCGTCATGGGAATAGGGTTCATACATAACGGCAGGGCTTGAATCAAAGGCTTTCAAAGCGGTTGAAAACAGTGAAGAAAGGGGATCGGAAGTGATACCTGTCATCATCTTGATGCGGTTGCTTCCTTTTTTTGATGATGCCTGCATCCGTTCTTTGAGAATGTCAAAGGCCTGATCAAAAGAGATGGATTTAAATGTCCGGCCTGTTTTCAGCTGCGGCAGGGTAAGCCTGTCCGGATCATAAACAGATTGCAGGGCAGCCTGCCCCCGGATGCAGAGCTTTCCCTGGTTAACCGGATGAGCGGGATTTCCCTCCAGTTTGATGACACGGCCTTCGCGGTTCTTTGCAATAATACCGCATCCTGCCGGACATTCCATGCAGGTCGATGCATACCATACCGCTTGCCCGGTCACAAAATCTTCAGGGGCCGTCACCAGGGAGAAGATATTTTTATCATGGTTTGAGTCGCAGCCATAGGCAACAGCAATACTTCCAAGTCCGGCGGTTTTGAGAAATGTTCGCCTATCCATTATATATCCTTATTTTCTTCCTGAATGAATCACAGCGATTCCATTTGTTAACTTTTTGATTTTGATCTCCTTAAAACCGATTTTTTGTAAAATCAGACTTAACTCCCCGGGTAAGGGAAACGCTCTAATGGATTCGGGGAATGCCGTATAGGCTTCTTTTGAACCGGTGATGAGACCACCTATCAACGGCATTACCTTAAATGAGTACAGATCGTAAAGATATCTGAAAATAGTGTTGTCAGGTTTTGAGAATTCCAGACAGCACATGGTGCCGCCTTTTTTTAATACCCGGAAGATTTCCTTGAAACCGGTTTCAAGATGGGTGACGTTCCGAATTCCAAATCCAATGGAGATAGAGTCAAAGGAGTCATCGGGAAAAGAGAGGCATTCAGCATCCCCTTGAACAAAGGTCACACCTTTCAAGGATTTTTTTTCCCCTTGCCGGATCATTTTCCGATTAATGTCGTACACCACGGACAGGCCTTTTTCTCCTGTTATGGATGCGGATAAACCAGCCATATCTCCGGTTCCTCCGCATACATCAAGAACTCTGTGTTTTGGTTTGATCATAAGTGTTTCAATTGCTTTTCGCTTCCATGCGTAATGGATTCCAGCGCTCAGGATGGTATTCATTAAGTCGTATCTAGTTGCAATGGTATCAAAATGCCGGTTGACCCGGTGAATTTTGTCGGATTCGGCACAAAAATTAAATCCAAATCTTGCAGTCCGGGTCACTGATACATGTTTTTCAAGTTGTTCGAGTCGTTTTTTTCTATTATACCATTTATTCATGTTTAAGATCATTTTCTTACCCGATTTTATTTGTAAATGATGTAAAACATGCTGTTTTTATAACACATGTACCGAAAAATGATAATAGTTTTTTAAAAATATATTTATGGTATTGATAATTTGACAAAGAATGAATATGAACATATAATTGGTAGATATGATTGAAACTAAAACTTAAATTTCAGGAAGGATATTATGACACAAAATATAATTGAACTTGAAGATGATTCTTTTGAGCAGAAGGTTCTTAAATCAGAAAAACCTGTGATGGTGGATTTCTGGGCACCCTGGTGCGGTCCTTGTAAAGCCATTACTCCTACTGTGGAAGCTCTTGAAAAAGAGTATGGTGACAAAATGACATTTGCAAAGGTAAATGTTGATGACAACCCTGTCAGCCCCAGTAAATACGGTGTACAGGCAATTCCAACACTGATCTTTTTTAAAAACGGCGAAATAGCTGAACAGATTACCGGGATGGTTGCCAAGGAAAAACTTGAAGAAACCATTAAATCAGTCTTGTAAGGAGAGTGTATCATGGCGGAAACTGACAATGATCTTGTCATAATAGGGGCAGGTCCCGCAGGTCTGACAGCTGGTATTTATGCTGCAAGAGCAAGGATGAATGTACTTTTGCTGGAAAAAGCAGTACCAGGCGGCCAGATTCTGGTGACAGACTGGATTGAGAACTATTCCGGATTTCCGGAAGGTATTTCAGGGTTTGATCTTTCTGAAAAAATGAAAACCCAGGCTGAAGAGCTGGGATTGAAGATTGAAACAGCAGAAGTTCATTCTCTCAATCTTGCCGGAGAAGTAAAGGAAATTATTCTTAAAGACAGAAGCATTACAAGCAAAAGTCTTATCATTGCATCCGGCGCATCCCCGAGAAAACTCGGTATTGGAGAAGATAAATTCATGGGAAAAGGTATTTCTTTTTGTGCCACTTGTGATGCACCTTTTTTCAAAGAAAAAACAGTGGTTGCCATTGGCGGAGGAGATACCGCGGTCCAGGAAGCCGTGTTCCTGACAAAATTTGCTTCAAAAGTATATCTTATTCACAGAAGAGATAAATTAAGAGCCGAAAAAATACTCCAGGAAAGAGCCTTTGAAAATGATAAAATTGAAATCATCTGGGACAGTATTGCAACAGGTGTGGAAGGTTTTTTTGGTGTGGAAAGTGTTAAAATAAAAAATGTAAAAACCAATGAAGAGAAAACCTTAAAAGCTGACGGATGTTTTATATGGGTTGGAATTTTACCCAATACCTCTTTTTTAAATGAATCCCTTAAAACAGATGAGACAGGTTTTATTCAAGCTGATAAAAACATGCAGACATCTGTTCCAGGTGTGTTTGCCGTTGGAGATGTAAGAGATACTCCTCTAAGGCAGATTGCTACTGCAGTTGGAGATGGTGCTATGGCTGCTGTATCTGCAGAACATTTTATTGAAAATCTTTAATTATGAGAAAACTATTACTACTTGTCACAACTCTTTTTTTATTTACCGGATGTTCTCTGTTTGAGCCCTCCCATGAAATGGAAAAAAATGCTGAAGAGCTTGTTTCCGATGGATCTTCAGCATTTGCAGCCGGAGACTATAAAGATGCTGTCAAAGCCTATACAGATTTAAAGGATTGGTATCCGTTCAGCAAGTATGCCATTCTGGCCGAACTTAAAATTGCTGACTCCCATTTTCATCTTGAAGAGTATGATGAAGCGATCCTGGGCTATGAAGAGTTTGAAAAAATGCATCCAAAAAATGACGCCATTCCCTATGTGATCTACCAGACCGGACTCTGCTGGTTTAAACAATTGGATACAGTTGACCGGGACAGCTCCCCTGCGAGAAACAGTCTGACCCAGTTCAACAGATTAATAAACCAGTTTCCTGAAAATGAGTATGCAAAAAAGGCTGAGAAAAATATTAAAGAATGTGTGGCAAACATTTCTGGACATGAACTTTATGTTGCCAATTTTTATATGAAAACAAAAAAATATAAAGCTGCATTAAAAAGATATGAGTATATTGTTGAACATTACCCAGGCTCTGAGGAGAGCAAGGAATCTTTAAATAAAATCTCCAAGTGCCGAACTCTTGCCAATAAAAAATAAAAATTTCTTTACTTTCATCTGTTTTTAATATATACATTTAAGGTTTTTATTTTGTTAAAAGACAATTACAGGAGAATATAATATGTCAAAAGAGTGTGCTATCTGCGGAAAAAAATCAATGGTTGGCAATAATGTCAGTCATGCTCATAATTTAAACAAAAGAAAATTCAACCCTAATCTTCAAAGAGTTCGTGTTGTTGTTAAAAAAGGTTGCGTTAGAAAAATCGATGTCTGTACAAGTTGCATAAAAGCCGGAAAAGTTGTTAAAGCTGCATAGATTAAGTTAATTTTTACTCTTAATCTTGAGTTTTTATTTTAATAAAGGAATCTATCTTTAATTGAAAATTAAAAATCATTCAATTTGTATGATACGCTTTACATCAATAACTTTTTTTACTTTTCTGATATCTGACATAATTTTGAGAAGCTGATCTGAACTTTCCACCAGGAATGTAAAATAAAACAGACCAAGACCACTGTCTCTGGTTTCACTTTTTGCATTTAAAATATTAGATTTATATTTACTGATAACCGAAGCTATATCTGCAAGAAGGCCGAATCTGTCATCTGTTTCAACCTTTATACTGGCAGGATAAGATTCTGAAAAACTGCCACTCCATTCAACTTCAATCTGACGCTCCTTGCTCATTTTCATGACATTGAGACAGCCCTTACGGTGAATGGTTACTCCCTGCCCCTGGGTAATATAACCAGTAATACGTTCCCCCGGCAAAGGGTTGCAGCATTTTGAAAATCTAACAAGGATATCATCAAGCCCTTTTACTATAATCCCTGTACTCTCTTTTTTCTTACGCCTGCCAACCACTTTTTGAAGAATACTATCCTCTTTTGCTTCCTGCTTTTCAAATTCAGGCAGGGCTTTATTCAACACCTGCAAAGGAGTAAGTTTTCCAAACCCGACATGGGCTATGAGATCACCTATACTTTTAAAACCAAAAGTCTCTGCTACCTTTTTAATTTGACCTGATTTAATGAGAGCATTAAAATTCTGGTTTTTCTTTTTAAAAGTTTTTTCACACATTTCCCTACCCAGAGAATAACTTCTCTCTCTTTCCTTTGCATTGATCCAGGCGCGGATTTTGGTCCTTGCCTTTACGGTTTTTACAAAGTTGAGCCAGTCAGGGCTTGGGGTATGATTTTTGGTAGTAATAATCTCTACTGTATCACCAGTGTTCAGTTTATGGGTAAGCTGCACTATTTTTCCATTTACCTTTGCTCCTGTGCACTGGGCTCCAACCTCAGTGTGTATCATATAAGCAAAATCTACAGGCGTAGCTTTTTTCGGCAGGGTCTTTATCTCTCCCTGGGGTGTGAATACATATATTTCATCGGGATATAAATCAATTCGAACATTTTCAAGGAATTCATCTGGATCATTATAACTTTCCTGATTTTCCACAAGCTTGCTGATCCATGCAAATAGCTCACCCGTAGTCTCATCAGTCTTGGTACCCTCTTTATAACTCCAGTGAGCTGCAATTCCAGATTCTGCAATTCTATCCATATCATGGGTTCTGATCTGAATTTCAACCCGCTCTCCTTTTGGCCCCATCACTGTTGTATGAATAGATCGATACATATTGGGCTTGGGATTACCAATATAATCCTTGATTTTATAATAAATCGGCTTCCATGTGGAGTGGGAGTGTATGGCACCCATGGCTGCATAACACTGGGGTATTGTATCAAGAATAATTCTAAAGGCTATGATGTCATAAACTTCCTCAAAGTCCAGATCCTGAGAAATCATCTTCTGATAAATGCTGTAATGCTGCTTATATCTTCCCTTTATTTCACACTTCAGGTCCATCTCCTCCATTTTTTCATGAAGAGCTGCTCTTACCTCTTTAATATGATTCTCTTTTTCATCCTTTGCTTTATTGACAAGAGCATCAATACGTTCATAATCCTCTCTTAAAGTATAATAAAAAGCAATTTCTTCCAGCTCATATTTTATCCAGAATATTCCAAGACGTGCGGCTATGGGAGCATAAATATCTAAAGTCTCCTGGGCAATGGCTACCTGTTTTTCAGGCTTCCCATGATATTTAAGAGTCCTCATATTATGGATTCTATCGGCAAGTTTGATCAGCACCACCCGGATATCATCTGCCATGGCAAGGATCATTTTCCTCAGGCTTTCTGCCTGATATGCGATTTTAGTTGAAAACGATAAACCTGAAAGTTTTGTGACGCCTGAGACAATATGGGCAACACCCGGGCCAAACATATTTTCTATATCTTCTCTTGTTGCAGCGGTATCTTCAATGACATCATGCAAAAGGGCTGCTGCAATACTTTCAACATCAAGACGCATATCTGCCAGAATATTGGCAACTTCCAGGGGATGGGACAAATAGGGTTCACCGGAAAGCCGCATCTGGCCTTCATGGGCTTTTGCCGAATAAATATATGCCCTGTCTATAATATCAGAATCTCCTCCTGGATTATAGTCATATATTTTATCAAGTATGTCTGTAATTCTGATCATTATTAATTAGTTCCTGGTCAAACACCAGTGTTTGATTGAAAAATTGACCATATGTGAGGCGCTAAAAATTTTAAAACCGGAGTGTACTTTAGTACATGAGGCCAGTTTTAAAATTTGGCAAAATTTTGCAGCAACGAAGCAGATGGATGAATTTTCGTTCAAACGCTAATATGCCTTGGCAAAAAGCACCCTCCTTGAGCTGGAATTATCACAGCAGATACATTTGCCCTGTTCTGTGGGACTGTTAAATGGAATACACCGGATAGTTACGGATAGATCGTTTTTTATTTTTTGTTCACACTCTTGTGATCCACACCAGTGTGCCATGACAAATGCACCATTATTAAACCCTTTTGCCTTTTTATATAATTTATAAAATTGTTTTTTATCATCAATTTCAAAAGTGTTTTCTTTTCTATGATTCACAGCCCGGTTAAAATAATTATCCTGGATACTGTCCAGTATATCCACGATTTGATCTATAAATTCTTCCCTGTTCATGGATTGTTTCCTGTTTGATGGCTCATCCCTTCTGGCCATATAAACGGAGTTTTGTGCGATATCCCTCGGTCCAAGCTCAATACGTACAGGAATACCTTTTTTGACCCATTCCCAGCCTCTGGCTCCACCAATATCTCTATCATCAATTTCAATGATAAGTTTTCTGCCATGAAATTGTTTGTCTTCCAGTGCATCTTTAAGGCTTCTGGCACTTTCCATGATACTCCGGCTCTCTTCATCTTTTTTCAAAATCGGCAGGATAACAATATGGGCAGGAGCCACTTTGGGCGGCACCACAAGACCATCATCATCGGAATGCACCATGATCATCCCACCTATCATACGGGTGGAAGTTCCCCATGATGTAGTCCAGACATAGGCCTCCTGGCCCTCTTCATTTTGAAATTTAATATCAGAACCCCTGGCAAAATTCTGTCCCAGAAAATGTGATGTTCCTGCCTGCAGTGCTCTTTTATCCTGCATCATGCATTCAATACAGAGAGTATCTTCAGCTCCCGGGAATCTTTCTGAAGCAGTTTTTCTACCCCTGATTACCGGCATGGCAAGATACTCTTCAACAAACTTTGTATAGATATCCAGCATGAGCATGGTTCTCTCTTTTGCTTCAGACTCTTTTGCATGGGCAGTATGGCCCTCCTGCCATAAAAATTCACTGGTTCTTAAAAACATGCGGGTGCGCATTTCCCACCTGACCACATTTGCCCACTGATTTAAAAGAATGGGAAGATCCCTGTAACTTGATGTCCATCTGGACATGGATTCACCTATGATTGTTTCAGATGTGGGACGTACAATTAAAGGCTCAGCAAGTTTTCCTGCAGGCACAAGGCCTCCTTTATCATCTTTTTCAAGCTTGTGATGGGTGACAACAGCACACTCTTTGGCAAAGCCCTCTATATGTTCTGCCTCTTTTTCAAAATAACTTAAAGGAATAAAGAGAGGGAAATAGGCATTTTTCACACCGGTTTCCTTAAACATTAAATCCATCTGGTTCATGATATTTTCCCACAGAGCATATCCCCATGGTTTTATCACCATACATCCCCTAACAGGAGAGTTTTCAGCCATGTCAGAGGCCTTAATCACCTCCTGATACCAGGCTGGATAATCTTGCTCCCTGGTTGGTGTGATTGCTGTTTTATTTTTTTTTGCCATTAATTTTCTCCACTTTTTTCAATTTCAATATTTTCAATTTCCATCAACAGTTGCTCCACAAGTTTATCCTGATCTATTTTTCGAATTACTTTTCCTTTTTTAAACAAAATACCCTTACCATCCCCTCCTGCAATACCAATATCTGCCTCTTTTGCCTCCCCGGGTCCATTTACAACACAACCCATAATGGCAACTTTAATCTTTGATGAGTGGTCAAGTAAAGCTTTTTCTGTCTCCCTGGCTATTTTAAAAAGATCAATCCTGCATCTGCCGCATGTGGGGCATGAAATAAGTTCAGGTCCCCGGCTTCTGATTCCAAGTGCCCGTAATATTTCATAACCTGTTCTTATCTCCTCCACAGGATCCCTTGTCAAAGAGACCCGCATTGTATCTCCAAGCCCTTCTGTTAGAAGCATACCAATGCCAATGGCAGATTTTGTAATACCGGCATAAAGCCCGCCTGCTTCTGTTACCCCGACATGGAACGGAACATCAGTTTGTGATGCCAGAAGCCTGTAGGCCTTGACAGTGCGCTCCACATCCGAAGCTTTCAGGGATACTTTTATATCATGGAAATCCAAATCTTCAAGAATTTTAATATTTTTCAATGCACTCTCCACCATGGCCTGGGCAGTAGTTCCAAGGCGTTTTTCAATATTTTTCTCAAGAGATCCTGCATTTACACCTACTCTTATGGAAATTTTATGCTCTTTTGCACAATCCACCACAGCCTTGATCTTTTTTTTCTCCCCTATATTTCCGGGGTTTATTCTTAAAGCATTAACACCGGCTTTGGCAGATGCAATTGCAAGCCTGTAATCAAAATGGATATCTGCTATTATTGGAATAGTGATATCCTGCTTGATTTTTTCAATGGCAAGGGCTGCCTCCATATCCGGCACTGCCACACGGACAATCTCACACCCTGCCTTTTCAAGGGCAAGTATCTGTTTTATTGTGGCTTGAACATCCTGTGTACGGGTATTAGTCATGGATTGGACTGAAACAGGTGATTTTGAACCAACCTTTACACTCCCCACACTGATTTGACGTGTTTTCCGTCTTTCTTTAACCAGAGACATTATATTCTGTTTTCCTATTTATTAAAGGCAGAACGACAGGCTGTTACACAACACCAATTTTCCCAATTTCTTCGTTGGAAAAATAAATTTAATCCTCGGAATACTGCATGTATGCCTGTGGTTAAATTTATTTTCCGCCTTGAACTTGAAAAAATTTGCATTATGTAACAACCTGTCACCTAAATTTCTTTCTTTTCTATATAAACATAATAACATTTTGTCATAAAATCCATCATATTTTTTTGCAAAAAATTTTTGAGAGAAAAATCAAAGATTTATTCAGGTTCTCAAGATTGAAGACTTCAAGACTTACCACCCCTGTATAATCACATAACATTTTTTGAACCTGGCTTACATATTGTTTTGGCAGTTTATCAAGGCTTGTGTGATCTTTGATATGCTGTCCTGAAAAATCTACGCCATGCAGGTGAATTACAGGTGTTCTCAGTCTGTGTTTGTCAAAGGTTTCTAAAAGGCTATAGCCATATTTTATCTGATGCCCTGCATCAATGCAGACAGACATGGAAAATTCTTCTATAAAAAATTCGACAAAACTAAAAGGATAATCCAGAGTTTCAATGGAGATAATTTCAGGGTTTGCAACTCTGAAGAGTATTGAGTCAAGACTTTGTCGTATGTTATACTGCCAGTGCTTCATTTTTTTTTGACTTTGAATATCATTTTTAATATCTTGCGGCATATCAAGGTGAAGAGTGAAGGTGCTGGGGGTTAAAGAAGCAAAAAGCTCCATGACTTGCAAAATAGTGTCCGAGGCTTTCAATCTTTTTATTGTTGATTCACTGGAGAGACTCATATCAATGGGAAGATGGATATTATAGGTAAGGTTATGCTCATGGGACAGGTTTAAAAGTTCTTTTATATCATCTTCTGTGGGCAGAACTTCTTTGGGATGACTTTCAAAAACAAGAAGTTCAATTTCATCAAAAAACCTGCCCAGTTTTTTTACGTTGGGAACAATATGATCCGGAAAAATAAATGATGTTGTTCCTAATTTAAAAGGTTTTGCAGGCAGCATGGTACTATTGTGTTGGTTAAAATCTATCATCTTTGCTTAACCCGTTAAAAAAAGGATAAAACATGAAATAAGAACAGCAAAAAATGATCCCAGCATCATAAGGTCGCAGGCATGCTTGATTCTGCTTTTTTGAGGAGCTTTAAACTCTTTTCCAATATAGGGTTTTTCAACAATGGATCCATGATAAAAGCTAGGGCCGCCAAGTCTTATTTTCAAAGCTCCTGCAAAGGCAGCTTCAGGATATCCTGCATTTGGGCTTTTATGCAGATGACCTTGAAAAAATCCAGTTTTAAAGGATAAAATACCTTTTTCCAACGAGAAAAAAGCAGTGCTTAAGGCTATGATCAAAACAGACAGTCTGGTAGGAATAAAATTGGCAGCATCGTCAATTCTTGCAGATGCCCTGCCAAAAAAAAGATAGGTATCATTTTTATATCCAACCATTGAATCAAGGGTGTTTATCATTTTATAGGATAGAGCCAATGGTACTCCTCCTATCATGGCAAAAAAGAGAGGAGATAGAAAACCATCCACAAAATTTTCTGCCACTGTTTCCACCGTGGCCATTGTAACACTGTTTTCATCAAGGGTTTTAGTCTCTCTTCCCACGATCATGGATAGTTTTTTGCGGGCATCATCAATATTGCCTTTCTTAAGGGCATAAAATACTTTCAGTGATGCTTTTTCAAGACTTGTTGATGAAAAACAGAAAAACAGCAGGAAGATCTGAATGAAATCACCGAAAAAAGGATGAATATTCATGCTCAGCTTTATTATGATAAAGCTGAGCAGCCATGTGGAAAAAATCAGAAAACCTGCAAAAAAAAACCCTGAAATCAGAAGGTGTTTGATATGTTTTCTAAACCGGTTTTCAAAAAACTCAATGGCTTTGCCCATATAAATTACAGGATGGGGTATTTTTGCAGGATCTCCCAGAACAAAATCAAGGATAAAAGCAGTCAGGATTATATACCACTCTATTTCAAACATTTTATAGAGCCTCTCTTATCAGGTTGGCAAGATTGAGATTATCCTGCCTTGTTTTCAGGGAAAATCGTACATATTCACCTGACAGACCTTCAAAATTGGAACAATCCCGGATCAATACCTTATGCCGGCCAATTTCAGCACAAAACTCCTGTGATGTTGTCTTATTTGTCAAACGTGCAAGAATAAAATATGTGCTGGAATCAAATATTTTCAGTCCTTGAACAGTGCTAAGGTTTTCAAGGAAAATCTGTTTCTCTTTTTTTATGAATGCCCTTGTTTTCTCATAAAAGGGCTCAATTCTTTCAGGATGATCAAAGATATATTTGATGACTGCCTGGGCAATTGCATTTACACTCCACGGCTGGTAATAAAACATAATCTTGTCGACAATCTTTTCTGTAGCACTTAAAAATCCTGTGCGAAGTCCTGGAATTGTGAATATTTTAGACATGGAAGAGAGGACAATAAGATTTTTATATTGAGTTTTTGTCACCATGGAAATATCTTCTGCCTGATCTACAAAAGGAAGATATGACTCATCAATGATAAAAATGGTATTTTCATGTTTTTGGATAAGATATTCAAGTTTATCCCTTGGAATAATCGACCCTGTTGGATTATTCGGGTTACAGATAAAAACCGCATCTGCATCTTGAGCCAGGTGTGATATCTTATCAATATTAACATCAAACATATCTGACTCCTTTGCAAAACAGTGTTCAAACAAAACACCATGCATAAGAGAGGCATCTTTGTAATCTGAATAGGTAGGAGCTGCAATGAGCACTTTTTTTGATTTAACAGCTTTGGGAATGGTATAAATAAACCAGGTTGTGCCATTTCCTGCCATCACATATTTTTCAGCAATTCCATGAAATTTTGCAAATCCTTTTCTCATGGTTACTGCATCTGGCTCTGGCAGGCATTGTATTTTAACAAGATTTTCACAAATAATATCTTCTATATTTTCAGGGGGGCCAATAGGGTTTAAATTACTGCTCATGTCAATAATTTCATCAATAGAACAGGATAAAATTTTTGCAAGATCCTTAATATTTCCCCCATGCCCAGTAATCATTAAATAATCACTGCTCCGGTTGCAATGAATAAAACAGCTTCCATTATCTCATTCATGGCGCCCAGCATATCTCCTGTGATACAATTCAATTTCTTTTTATAAAATCCCAGCACCACACAGAGGGTTCCAAGAAAAACAAAATTTAAAACCAGAGTTTTATAGCCGAGAAAGAGGGAAATCACCATTGGAATCAGAAAAAAAACAAAATCCCTTAATCCAATATCTTTTTTAAACAGATCAAGACCTGTACCAACCTTGTCTCTTCCATAATTTAAAAATTTTATGCCAAAAATTATTGCAGCTCTTGAATATGCCGGGATTATCAATAATAGAATCAAAGTTTGAGAAAGGGTTTCACCTGTTTTGATGGAATAAATCCCTGCTGCTTTAACAGCAAGAATGCAAAATACTGCCACAAGTCCCATCATTCCTGTCCTGCTGTCTTTCATAATCTCAAGTGCTCTTGATTTTGATTGGTGGCTGAACATACCATCTGCCGTGTCTCCAAGACCATCAAGATGGAAGGCTCCTGTCACAACCACAAGAAAAATAACATCCAGAAATGCTGCAACACCAGGTGCCCAAAGCCATGAAACAATCACATCAAAAAGTATAAGGCCTGAACCCAGTATCAATCCTACAACAGGAAAAAACTTGATCATACCCTTTGGAGAGTAGGCAACATTTTTTCCGGCAGGAAGAATAGTAATAAATAAAACAGCAGATCTAAAATCTGTAAAAATATTTTTCATGAATTACCATCTTTTATTGTCTGATAAAATATTCCCCGTTCCCGAAGTTTTCCAAGAATAATTTTTTCTTGTTCAAGCATGGTTATATGCTTTTCCAGAATCTGCGTATCAACACCCAGGAGCTGTAATAGATCCTGTTTTGTACAGGGCCTTCGACTGATGGTCTTAAGAATAGCTGCATTTATATTTTTTGTGTCTATTTTCGGGGCAACTTTTATATTGTCATCAATTTTTGCAATAATTGCAATATTATCAAACCCTAAAATCTCCCTCACTCTTTCAAGCTCAAGTTTTGATGCAGGCGCAATATCAGACATAGTCCCGGGTCTGTCAAGAGTATTGAGCTGGACCAGATCAGGATCTATTTTTTTTATGGCTTCTTTTAAGAGCATCAGATCTGATTCACTGTTATTAAACCCTGGCAGGATAAAAACTTCCAGCCAGATTTCACCCTTGTATTCTCTGGCAAAAAGTTCAATGCCCTTTAAAATATCAGTAATATTCAAACCTTTATCAGGCCGGTTAATTCTGATAAATGCCTTTTTAGATACTGCATCAAGGGAAGGTATTACAAGATCTGCCTTTAAAAGTGCCTGCCTGACTGCTGGATCATCAAAAAGGGTTGAATTGGTTAAAACAGCAGTCTTGATATGGGGTTTATTATCCTTGATATATTCAATAATCTGACCTAACCTGTTGTTCAGGGTTGGTTCACCTGCTCCTGAAAAAGTGATATAATCCGGGTCATCATTATGAGTCCAGAAATGATTCAGCTCTTTTTTTATGTCGCTGAACCTGACATACTCTTTTGTTTCAAGAGTCAAATTTGTAGTTTTTCCGCACTCACAATAGACACAGTCTAAACTGCAGGTCTTATGTGCAACCAAATCAACTCCAAGAGAAATGCCCAGACGGCGTGATAGAACTGGCCCGAAAATATATTTATATTGCATATTTACTCATCTATTGCCGTGGTTTTATTTGAACATCAATTCCTGCAATGGTCATAACAACCCTGTCAGCAGCTTTTGCAATCCTCTGGTTGACAAATCCGGCAAAATCTCTGAACTGCCTTGCTATTTTATTTTCAGGAACAATACCTGTACCAACTTCATTGGAAACAAGGAACACAGGACACCTGCATAATTCAAGTGACTTCACCAGATGTTTCACAGCTTTGTCAATTTGATCATGGTCAAAGGATTGCAATAACAGGTTGGATACCCATAATGTCAGGCAGTCCACAAGAATAACACTGGCATCCTTAGAGTATTGATTAATTGTCTCATGAATTTTGACAGGCTCTTCAATTGTCTGCCACTCATCCCCCCGCTCATATTGATGTTTTTTTACCCGTTTTTCCATTTCAGAGTCAACGGGTACAGATGTGGCAATAAAAATTTTGGTTGTCCCCTTTTCTCTGTTGGCATGATCAAGGGCAAAAGAGCTTTTACCGCTTCTGCACCCTCCGATCACAAATGTTATTTTTTTTTCCAAAACCAAACTATCCTTATGACCTTTGAATAACATTTCCTTAAAATAATAAAACAGGTATTATGCAAATATTCCTCTTACTATCATACATTTCAAAATTCAAATCATATCTTATCCTTACATGTTATGGCAACTTAATTTTTCTGGGTTTATACTTTACTTTCAATAGGTATTGATATACTTTTTTTAAAAACAACTTTAACTGTTTTTGAATTTTTAGAGGTGTTACATTAAAAACAGTTAGCAAAACAGCCTTAAACAGCCTATATGTTAGATATTTAAGGAGGCAGAAATGATAAACCGGGATACAGTCAAGGTGCTTGATCTAAAACCAATTACTCGGGCCATGTGTGATGATTTCTATGCAAAAATCAATTCTGAATTTAAAACACCTGAAGATATAAAAGAAGCTATATCCAGGTGGCAGGACGATAGTAAAAAAATAAATCATCTATGGTGGGTTTTAAACTATCATTCAGATAATCTTGATGCGAACAGAGAACTGCGTGCCTTTATTGAAAGGCATCTCGACAACCTTGCCCAAGACGAAAAAATATCTTTGGAAGAGTGATAACCCTTTAATCAAAGATAACACCTCTTTTTATCGTTCAGCATCAATGCTGGCACTCCATATATCAACTATCTTAATATTTCCAGGATAATCACGAGTACTATAGTGTGCAATATTGGATAATTTTTTTGTAATTTCTCCAAGCTTGAGTGTCTGTAATTTTATGGAATTGAGTTTATTATCTTTAAGATCATCCGATTTTGAGCTCACCAGCAATAATTCTGAATATCCCAAAATAGCTTGGAGGGGTTGATTAATCTCATGGCAGACTGCTCCTGCCATCTCAAGAACCCCTTGAAGCCTCTCTTTTTCATATCTCTCTTTTTGAGCAAGTTCCCGCTGAGAAATATCAGCAATGATCATAATGGTAGATTCAACAGGGTTCTCAGTGCCAAAACCTGTGATGATAACCTGGGCATTGAAAATACTATTATCCCTTTTTTTCAGCTCAAAATCAAAATCTGCCTTTCCACTCTCTTTTAAATCATGCAAGATAATTTTCTCAGCATTTTTATAATCAGTTTCTGATTTATAAATTATCTGTACATCATAATTTTCAAAATCTTCTTTTTTTTCATAGCCGAATATTTTATGCATTTCATTGTTTACCCACTTAAAAGTCCTGTTTTCCACAAGACAAATTCCCACAGGAGACGATTCAATAATTTGTGTAAGAATATTTCTTTGTTCTGCCAGTTTTTCTTTTGACTCTTTTCGTTCAATGGCAAGGGCAATATGCTGGGAAACAGAGTTTAACAAATCCAGATCTTCTTTTCCATAGGCTGTTGATGATTTATAATCCTGAATCACAACAGCACCTTTTACACTGTTATTGATAATTAAAGGGGCGCCAAGCCAGATTTCCGGAACAACACCCAAAGGCTCTTTGTTAATATTGCTTACAAAGCGGAGAATCTCTTCTCTGAAAAACATCTTTGCTGCTTTTTCTCTAATAACCCTGCCGGTTAAAGAGGAGGTTTTACTGAGATTAAAAATTTCTTCGGGATCATCATCGTTTTCATCCACATAGTATGGAAAAGTGATGGAATCTCTCCTGACATGATGAAATGCAATAGCAAAGTTATCAACATTAATAATTTCCCCTAAAGTTTTGTGAATTGCCTTAAACAATTCATTCAAATCAAGGGTATTATTGACTGCTTCAGAGATTTTAAATAAAACTTTAATAATTTTATTTGCATCCCTTTGCACAGGTTTTTTATTTTTGTCCATGAAACCCTTTATTTTTGCATATAAACTGGTGTATTACACCTTGTTATGAAGTGGTGTTTTATTTAATAATCTACTGCAATAGATAGAAATGAATTATAATAATTATGATATAAATGCAATGTCTTATTTTAATAATTATGGGTAAGTGATCTTAATGAAATCGTTTAAAGAAGTCTCTCTATTATATGAAATCAGTGAAGCTTTGAACCAGCATATGGATATGAAAAAATCTCTGTTCAAGGTGTTAAGTGTTTTATCCGACTCATTGAACCTTGTCAGGGGTATTATATTTTTGATCAACTCTGAATCAGGTGAAATCAGAATTGAAATTGCTCATGGTATTTCTAAAGAAACCATCAGCAAGGTCAAATATCTTCCAGGAGAAGGCATTGTAGGTCAGGTTATCCAGACAGGAAAACCGGCTGTTGTCCCGCAGATCAGCAAAGAACCACTCTTCTTAGATAAAACTGGCTCAAGGGATCTTGACAGAGGCCGGGAATACTCTTTTATCTGCGTGCCAATCAAAAAAGACAACCACATTGTTGGTGCCATAAGTGCGGACCGCCCCTTTGAGGGTAAAATATCTCTGGAAAAAGGAGAAAAACTTCTATCGGTTGTTGCAGCCATGGTTGCCAACCATGTCATTAATATTGAAAAAATCAGGGTTGAAAAAGAGCAGCTGAAAACAGAAAATATTCGACTGAAATCCCAGCTTGAAAACAGATATCGTTTTGACAATATCATTGGCAATTCCAATAAGATGAGAGAAGTGCTTCAGATGATTTCACAGGTATCTTCATCTCCTGCCACTGTTTTGATAAGGGGTGAAAGCGGAACAGGAAAAGAACTTGTTGCAAATTCTCTTCATTTTAACAGCAACAGGAACAAAAAACCATTTATAAAGATAAACTGTGCTGCCATACCGGAAAATTTAATAGAGAGTGAAGTGTTCGGCCATGAAAAAGGTGCTTTTACCGGAGCGTCCCATAGTAAACAGGGTAAGTTTGAGATGGCAGACAGGGGAACCATATTCTTAGATGAAATCGGCAACATGGCTTTTGCTGCCCAGGTAAAACTTTTAAGAGTTCTGCAGGAGAAGGAATTTGAAAGGGTTGGCGGGTATAAACCCATTAAAAGTGATGTCAGAATTATTGCCGCCACCAATGCAAATCTTGAAGAGATGGTTAAACACGGAAAATTCAGGGATGATCTCTATTTTAGACTCAATGTATTTCCCATTTATATTCCAAGCCTTAGAATGAGAAAAACAGATATTATTCTGCTTGCTGATCATTTTCTTGAAAAATACAGAAAAATACATCAAAAAAATATTAAGAGGGTTACAACCCCTGCCATTGACATGATGATGGAATACCACTGGCCGGGAAATGTAAGAGAGCTTGAAAACTGTATTGAACGTGCAGTTATCCTCTGCAATGAAGGAGCCGTCCACAGCTATCATCTTCCATCCACTCTTCAGACAGGAATTAAATCTAAAACCCTTCCCTCAAGCCTTGAAAATGCTGTGGCCCATTTGGAAAAAGAGATTATAATGGATTCTTTAAAAAACAGCAGCGGAAATATAAAAAAAGCTGCAAACCTTATCGGGATTACCATAAGAAAATTCTCTTATAAGGCCAGGAAATATGATATAAACTATAAACATTATCGATAGTGTTTGAGCGAAAAATTGTAAGGGAAATACCATGAAGAGACATTTTTTATTGATAATTTTACTATTGATTCTCTCTGCCTGTGACAGTGACAAAATTCCACCCGGGGTTTCACAGGAGAATGCTTTGAAGCAAACCACTGACTTTGAAAATATTGTCACTGTTGAACAAAAAGAGGTGCCTGGCATGTATGAAGCTGTTGGAACCATACGCCCTTTAACAGAATCTGTAATTGAATCCCAGATAAATGCCCAGGTTTTAAAGGTATCATGTGTTCCAGGCACAGCTGTAAAAAAAGGGCAGATTCTCATAAAACTTGATTCAAGAAGTCTGACAGCTCAGCTTCAACAGGCAAAAGAGGGGTTAAGTGTTGCAAAAAACAATTTAAAACAGACCTATCAATCCATTAATGAAGCAAAAGCAGGACTTGACCAGGCGGCAGCTGCATATAACAGGACTAAAAAGCTGTTTGAAAAAAATATTGTCACTTCTCAAAAGCTGGAAATTGATAAAGCTGGATTTCTTCAGGCAAAAGCAAGACTTGAAAAAACCCAGGAAGCTGAACATTCAGCACAAGCATCAATAAGGCAGTCCCAGGAGATAGTTAAAGAAGCCAGCATTGGGTTTGGATATTCAAATATCAAATCTCCTGCAGCTGGCGTTATAGCCCAAAGATTAATTGATCCGGGCGATCTTGCTGTTCCTGGCAAGCCTCTTTTGATTATCCAGACCAGTGGTGCTTTAAGGCTTGAAGCCAATGTACGGGAAGGCCTGATTGGAAAAATAATACTGGGCAATGAATATGAAGTACAAATTAAAACCATAGGCAAATCAGTGAAATCTGTCATAGAGGAAATCGTTCCCTATGCAGATCCTGCCACCCGAACCTTTATGGTAAAGGCTGCCCTGCCAAAAACTCCAGGAGTTTATCCTGGCATGTTTGGAAGACTTCTTATTCCGGTTGAAACAGACAAAACACTTCTCATTCCAAAATATGCTGTAATCCATGTGGGTCAGTTGGAACTGGTCAATGTACAAAAAAATAAAACCTGGCAAAGGGTCTATATTAAAACCGGCAGGATATTTGGTGAAAAAATTGAAGTTCTTTCGGGCCTCTCCATTAATGAAACCATAGGATATTAAAAAATGGCTGAAAAAAAGCCCTCTTTTCTCTTCAATATTGTAAAGCTGTTTTTAACATCACAACTCTCTGTTATGCTGATTGTGATTTCATTGATGCTCGGAGCTTTCAGCATCTATATCACATCTAAAGAGGAGGAACCCCAGATTGTTGTTCCCATGGCAGATATTTTTGTTCAAGCCCCTGGAGCAAGCCCTGAAGAGATTGAAAAACTTGTGGCAACCCCGCTTGAAAAAATGCTCTGGGAAATTGACGGAGTTGAATATGTATATTCCATGTCCAAAAAGGAGAAAGCTCTTGTCACTGTGCGTTTTTTTGTGGGGGAAGATAGAGAAGACTCCATTTTAAAGCTTCACAATAAAATTGCGATGAATCTTGACAGAATTCCGTCCATTGTGACCAACTGGCTTATCAAACCAATTGAAATAGATGATGTTCCTATTTTAAACCTGACTCTCTATTCTGACAAATACTCTGATCATGAATTAGAAAGGGTTGGAGAAGAGATGGTCGCAAGATTATCAAAACTTGAAAATATTTCAAAATCATCCATCTACGGCGGCAGAAAAAGAGAGATCAGGGTAGAGCTGGATCCTTTAAGAATGAAGGGCTTTAGTGTCTCAATACAAGACATTCAAGAAGCTCTTCAAGGAGCTGACGTATCTACCCAGGCAGGCTTTTTAAATAAACTTAATTCACAAATCACCATAACCAGCTCCTCTTTTTTAAACTCTGTGGATCAGGTTAAAAAACTTGTAATCTCAGGCAGGGGCGCAAAACCTGTTTATCTTGAAGATGTGACAAATATCATTGACGGCCCAAGTGAAGCTGATTCCTATACAAGGATAAGCTTTTCAAATTTCTATAAAATCAGTAACAATATTCAATCTGACAAGCCTTTATCTTTCCCCTGTGTAACCCTGGCATTTTCTAAAAAAAAAGGGACCAATGCTGTTAAAGTAGCACAAAATATTCTTGAGCAGGTTGAAAAACTTAAAAAAACCATTATCCCTGACGGCATCTATATTGAAGTTACCAGGAACTATGGGAAAACTGCCCAGGCCAAGGTTAATGAGCTTTTAAAATCCCTTGGTTTTGCCATTGTTTCCGTTGTTATACTTCTGGCTTTGACCCTGGGATGGCGGGAAGCATCTGTAGTTGCAATTGCAGTGCCCATATCTTTTTCACTGGCACTTTTCATGAATTATATTCTTGGATACACCATCAACAGAGTCACTCTCTTTGCCTTGATTCTCTCCCTGGGGCTGGTGGTGGATGACCCAATAACAAATGTAGACAATATCCAACGCCATATTAAACAAAAAATTTTACAACCCTTTGAAGCTACCCTTTTTGCTGTGCAGGAAGTTCTACCGCCTGTAATTATGTCAACCATTGCCATTATTATCTGTTTTACACCGCTTGCTTTTATTACCGGCATGATGGGACCGTACATGGCTCCCATGGCGATTAATGTCCCTTTAACAGTGACTTTTTCAACACTTTGCGCCTTGACCATTGTTCCATGGGTATCATATAAATTATTAAAAAAAGAGAAAAAAAACAGTAAAGAGAAAAAAAACTCCAAACAATATCTTGCAAGGCTATACAAGGCTGCACTAATGCCGTTTCTGAACAAAGGATATATGCGGCTTATACTGTTTATTACCATTGTAATACTATTGATCGGCTCTTGTTCCCTTGCTGTTTTCAGGTTAGTACCGTTAAAACTGCTTCCCTTTGATAATAAAAATGAATTTCAAATTGTAATTGACATGCCCGAAGGGACATCCCTTGAACACACTGACAGAGTTGTCAAAAAATTTGAAGATTATCTTAAAACCATTAATGAGATAACAAACCTTGTCTCTTATACAGGCATTGCATCCCCCATGGATTTTAACGGCATGGTACGCCACTATTTCATCCGTAAAGGCAGCCATCTTGCAGATATTCGAGTAAACCTTGTTCATAAATCCAGAAGGCAGCAGCAAAGTCATGCTATTCTTTTGCGCATAAGAAAAGATCTTGAAAAAATAGCAATGGACAACAATGCAATTGTCCAGCTTGTGGAGGTACCTCCGGGCCCGCCTGTTTTATCAACCCTTGTGGCTGAAATATATGGCAGTCATGAAAAAACCTATAAAGAGCTGCTCCAGGGTGCCGAATTTATTAAAGATATCATGGAGGAAGAGCCGTTTGTTACAGATGTTAAAATCATGACTGAAAAAAACAGCAAACGGTTTGATATAGTTGTTGACAGGGAAAAAGCAGCTCTCCATGGTATTGATACAAAAACCATCCTTGAGACCCTAAAAAGTGCTGTTTCAGGAATTACTCCAGCAAGCATTCATCTGGACCGGGAGAGAAATCCTTTATGGATAAAGGTTATCCTGCCCCGGGATAAACGATCTGATATGGTATCTATTTCAAGTATTCCCATCAGGTCAAACATTGGCAATATGATCCCCTTAGATGAGATTGTCCATGTAAATAAGACAAAAAACAGCAAACCCATTTATCATAAAAACCTTGAACCGGTTGTCTATGTTATTGGTGAGATGGCTGGAAGAGCACCTGGAGAGGCTGTCCTGGATATGATGAAAAAACTTAAATACAATCCTGTAGAAGATGGTATTCATATCAACTGGTCAGGAGAAGGCGAATGGAAAATTACCCTGAGAGTTTTCAGAGATATGGGTCTTGCCTTTGCAGCAGCTCTTTTTGGCATTTATCTGCTACTTGTCATAAATACCGGCTCATATTTTATGCCAGTGCTGATCATGATGGCCATTCCTCTGACTATTCTGGGAATTATGCCGGGCTTTTTCCTGCTCAACCTTTTTACACAAACCATTAACGGCTTTAATGACCCGATTTTTTTTACAGCCACAAGCATGATAGGAATGATTGCCCTTGGTGGAATTGTAATTCGCAACTCCCTGGTTTTAATTGAATTTATCCAGGATGCCATTGATAAAGGGGAAGCTTTCAAAGATGCCATCTTAAAAAGCGGTGTAGTCAGAATGAGACCAATTCTCCTGACAGCTTTAACCACAGCCATTGGAGCCTTTCCCATAACTTTTGATCCTGTATTCTCAGGACTTGCCTGGGCATTGATATTCGGCCTTTTTGCGTCCACACTCTTTACACTTCTCGTGATCCCGGTCACCTATTACGCTGTTTACAGAAAACAGCATGAGGCCACCACTTTCTAATAAAGAATAGAGATAGAGATATATTGAAATATATTCAAAAATACTACTTTTGGCTTTAACATAAATTGTAATCATGCAGAGGTTGTCGGCATAAAGCCCCCGATCCCTCAGCTTAACGTTCACGGCGGCTGCGCCGCCTGTCAACACCGCAAGCCTTCTCCAGAAAGGATAACCAGTTTGCGTATCATGAATGATTGACAAAAGGTCTTTCGTCTTGTAATATGATCCAAAAAGATACACTAATGAGAAATAAGATGCCGAAACCATTTGTTCCAGAAAAATTGCCACTTGAAAATATTGACTGGGAAAACCTGCTCACAAGTATTGTCAGAGCAAATTCCGCCGTGGCAAAATTTGATGGCTTACTTGAAAACATACTGAACCCTTTATTGTTTTTAAACCCACTTATGACCCAGGAGGCAGTGTTATCATCAAAAATCGAAGGAACACAAGCCTCTCTGAATGAGGTTTTAGCATTTGAGGCAGCTCCAAAAAGAAAACAAGATAACATTAACGATATTGAGGAAGTCATAAATTACAGGAATGCCCTTCTGTTTGCCACAAAGAAACTTGAAAACAGACCCATCTGCTTAAACTTTATCAAAGACATACACAAAATACTTCTACAAGGTGTAAGGGGTCAAAATAAAGCAAGAGGTGAATTTAGAAGAATTCAAAATTGGATTGGAAAATCAAATTCGACAATTGAAACAGCAAGCTATGTCCCGCCTGAACCGCATCTTCTTTTAAAATTTTTATCTAATTGGGAAAAATATTGCCACTATAACGAAAAAGACAAACTTGTACAATTAGCTGTAATCCATGCTCAATTTGAAATTATCCACCCTTTTTTAGATGGGAACGGGAGAATCGGCAGGATCCTTATTCCACTATTTTTGTATGAACAAAAAATTCTTAAGTATCCGGTATTGTATGTGAGTGAATTTTTTGAAAAAAACAGGCAGGATTATTATGATAATCTAAGAGCAGTATCCGACAAAAAAGCATGGTATGAATGGATTAATTATTTTCTTGAGGCAATTACCAGTCAAGCCATAAACAACACAAATCGGGCTAAAAGTATCATTCAGCTTTATGAAGAAATGAAGTATGTTATTCAAGAAATAACCAAATCACGTAATTCATTAAAAATTCAAGATTTTCTTTTTTCAAAATTATTTTTTGAAACACCTGACTTTACAAAATCAGCAGAATTATCAAAACCGCATGCAGCCAAGGTAATCAAAAACTTGTTAGAGAATCAAATAATAGACATAGTCACGCCTGCCCAAGGTCGACGTCCAGCAATGTATTCCTTTAAGGCATTAATGGAGATCGTTAAATAAATAAATGAAATAGCAAGACAACTCTACTCACTCAATAAACTGATCTTTCTTGCTTTTTGTAGACACAAAGTCATGCTGCATTTTCGTATGTTTTCTGATTTAAGCTGTGCAAGCACATGAGAGGTTTTTGTTTCCAGAGGGGAACTTCAATTTCTCCATAATCAGTGCCATACCGGGTTACAAATTCTTCAAGAAGATATGCGCAATACGAATATCAATACCAGGTTAACAATTCCACCTGGATATCCCCATTTTTTTCTACCATATTCTTAAATTTATCGATGTCACTGAACCCATTTTTTCCTCTGTAATGATAAGGAATCACTACTTTTGGTTTAAATTCCAATACAGCAGATGCTGCTTGATCTTCAGTCATGGTATAAGGCGAATTCATACATATAAAGGCATAGTCAATGTCTTTCAACATTCGCATCTCTGGAATATCCTCTGTATCGCCTGAAAGATAAATTCGTTTTCCAAACATTGTAATCACATAACCGTTGCCCCGACCTCTGGGATGAAATTTCAGCCGATCTGTAGTAAGGTTATACGCAGGAATCGCTTCAATGTTTATTTCCTTATAGATAAAACTTTCACCATTATTGAGAACCCTTCCCTTCTTGAGTTGTGTAACAGCATCCTTGTTTGCGATAATAAGAGTACCGGGATGTTTAACTGCATCAACTACCTCTTTGTTCAGATGATCCCTGTGAATGTCAGTGATCAAAATAAGATCCGGTTTTGGATACTGAGAAAATAATTCCGGATCTCCCACGGGGTCAACGTAAATTGTTACTGTTTTAGATTGTATGACCATTGTGGCATGTTTAATCGGATGGAACTTAATAGGTGAATTCATATCACTTCCTGAAACCATACCAGTAAATAAGATAGATATAAAAAAGACCATAGCCACGGGTTTTATGATCTGTCTCATAATCCCTCCTTTTTAATCAAATGAACTGAATATATCTTGTTTTATAAGGCAGGTGCTTCTTTGTTGCCTGAAAAAATATATCAAAGCTCAATAGAATTGGAAATATATTTAAAATTATACCAAGATTTTTTAAAAGATACAATTTGAATGATCCTAAATTGTGTACATGAAATTTTTCTAATTTTGATTAAACCATATAAAGAGTGGATTTTCTGTGTGATGAATGAAATTTCACCGGCCACATGATATAGTGTCAGTCTGTGATAAAAAAAACAGGCACTGTTAATAATAGTCTGGGCTTGGAAGTTCTGTGTCGGATAGATTACGTTTTTGCCATAGGCCGCACTTAAAATATTTAAAGATACCGATGCAAATCAGAACCGATACACAATAAACCGAGGAGATAGGTTGATGCGAGTACCCTTTAGGTCAAAATTCCCCTATTTCCTTTACTCTTCACTAAAATACTGATAAAAACTTTTTAGTTATTAAAAGATCAAATATGTGTAGCGCATATCATTATAAATTCTGAGTGTTATGCGAACACTTGTATATTTACTTGTCACATTATATTCACAAAGGAAAAATACCATGGGCAGAGCAAAACCTGTTAATTTACCAAGTATTCATTTTCCTACCCAAACGAAGGCAAAAGATTATTTCAAGAATATGCTTAATCGCTATGTTGACAGTCAGCAAATTAAACAAGACGACCATATTTTTCTCTATGAGTTATTATTAATGCATCCAGACGCAATTGATAAAATAGGTAATGGAGTAAAAAGGTTTTTTAGAGCTAAATCTCCTGATCATCCCACAAGTTGTTTTCATCTTGAAAGAGAAGACGGCTCTAAAACAGATTTTTCATATATAGAGTGTATTTCAAGCGCGAAGCCCTCTTTGGAGCAATACTTCTACCGAGCCTGTCGCCAATCGATCACAGAACTCTTGACAGTAGAAAAAAATAGTCTATTTGACCAAGGCAATGTCCGTTGCTGTAAAACAAATGAGTCAGTAACAAAAGAAAACTCTGAATATCGACACACAAGACCAAAATTTTTGGAAATTGTTCGAGATTTTAAGGCTGAAATAAATATTCCTATTAGTAAAGATATGTTTTTTGAAGATTCAGATTTACAGTATTCAACTCGCTTTGCTGATAAAAGAATTGAATTACAATTTATTGAGTTTCATAAAAAAGTAGCTAACCTTGATATTTTTAAAAAATATGAAAGATAAAAAATCAGTAAAGACAAGTGAGGAACAGCCCTTTGACTTTTTTGAGCAGAATAAAGATTCAACCTGGCGTTTTTACAAAGCGACAAGACGAAGAACTTTTATATTGTATTACTAAATATGCTGTGATTGATTATTCAAGTCTTTGTAATCAAGGCACTTTATAAGGTGAGAGATGCCCAAGCTTAAGACTCAACTCAAGAATTCCGAAGAAATTCGTGAAGTACTCCAAGAGGTAGACTTGAATTGGACTTGGAAAGATATGCCCGTTGATGTCCGCCTTATCTACCTGCAGTGTTCCAATGGAGAGTGTGATGTTACCCCACTGTTTGAGGTCATTAAGGACAGCTTGATGGCAAATTTTGTTTTTTCTCATACCTATATTGAAAAGAAGCTTGCGATAGAAAGTCCTGAAACCGCAGAAAAACTTTTTAAAAAGGCTGTTAGATTTCTGAGCCAACATACAGCCCAAGGAGAACTTGGGGAGTTGCTTTTGTTTACTTTGCTCGATGTTTATTTGGGCGCACCTAAAATTTTAAGCAAAGTCGCCCACAAGGGCGCACGTAGAATGCCTGTTTTTGGTGCTGATGCAGTACACTCACAATATGTAGATGGTGCTTTTCGCTTATATCTCGGTGAATCTAAGCTTCATAAAGGATTTAAACCCGCTGCCACTAAGGCGGCTGATTCGATTTCCAATGCCTTGGAAAATTATAAGCATGAGTTCGATTTGATAGAAACTCATATTAATTTTCCTGAAATAGACGATGAGCTGGAACGAGAGCTTTTAGCAGCCTTAGATCCATTTGATAACGATGATGTTGGAGAGGAGGCGTTGTATTCCCCTTGCTTCATTGGATTTGCAGAACCTAGTTGTTTTGAAGATGAGGAAGCGTACATCCAAAGCTATACGGATAAAGCTGCTAACTATATTGCTGATTTCTATTCAAAACTAACCAAGAATGGAAACCCATGTGAGAAAACCACATTACTAATGCTTCCGTTTTCTTCGATATCTGATGTTGTTGATGGATTCATTGAATACATGGGAATTGAAGAATGACATCATTTCACACCAAACTTTCGGATAAAATCATATCGGGCGATAGCTACAGGGCGGCTTCGGACCTGCTATTTGATGCATATATAAAAAAGACTGCAGGTGAGGAGTATGATCTTGATCGATCTGTTGTTAAAAAATTAACGACATCAATGCAGTACTTCTACCAGTCTGAGGACGAACTCGTCAGAAGGGAGGGAGCGGAACTACTCTCCATGCTCTTGTATGTCTCAGCTTATGAAACGCAGGAGTTAGTCGCAATTGCAGACTATGTATTTAATGAAGCAGGAGATTTCCCTAATATCTCTTTGCTGCAGGAAAAGTTCCCGAACATAGAATTCAAAGTTAGTGCGTTCGACGAGGTTAGAAGGGATCTTCGAAAATCACTAAATACTGTTGAGGGGATTGACCATCCTTTGACTGACTATCAACGCAGCCTTTGGGAAGATCTTATAGATGGCGAAGACATCATAACCTCCGCTCCGACTTCAACAGGAAAAACTCATATAATCCTACATTATTTGGTGGACGAAGTCGCCAGCAGCACAGGTGCTTTTGCCGCCATTGTCGTCCCTACTCGAGCTTTAATTTCTGAGGTCTCGAACAAAGTTTATGATATAGCAAAAAAGGAATCCATTGAGAACGATATAGAAATATGTACTTTCCCAAAAGAAGGTGTCTTTAAAGACAAAACTATCTTTGTAATGACCCAGGAACGGCTTTTTGAGATTCTCCAAACCGGATTACTCTCTTTCGATTATCTTTTTGTAGATGAAGCTCATAATATTTCTGATAAAAGCCGTGGTGTGCTGTTGCACATGACATTGCAAAAGCTATTAGAGGGAAGCAATCCTCAGATTATCATCAGCATGCCTTCAAAGAGGTATTTAAATGCCTTTAGTTCTGTTTTTGGTGATACCGAATTTTCAACAAAAACAACTAAACATTCTCCTGTGGCTAAAATCCTCATTGATACCAAATTGAAAGGATACAACATTCTTCTTTCTAGGAAAAATGGTGGAACAGATGTTGTTCTCAAAAAGAAATTTACCGGGAAGAAGCTGGCTCAGATTGCTTATAGGCTTGGTGCCGGTGAAAGTAACATCGTCTACCGTAATAGAACGGACTATTGCGAAGACGTTGCTCGCGATATCGGAGGTCTTATTTCTGAGGATAAGAATAGCCCTCGTCTAACCGAAGCTGCAGATTATGTCACTCGCTTTTTGCACCCAGAATTTTCTCTTGCAAACAACCTGAAAAAAGGCGTTGCTTTTCACTATGGCCCATTACCAGGCGTAGTTCGACGAATGATTGAAGAACTTGTGCGTGATAATGAGATTGATTTTATTGTTTGCACAAGCACGCTAGCTGAAGGGGTAAACCTGCCAGCAAAAAATCTTTTCCTGGATAATCCAATACAGTTAATACCTTACAAGCCATCCGAGAGAATTGAGGATGTCCGCCTGAATAATATCACTGGTAGGGCTGGCCGGATGCTTGAACACTTTGCAGGGAACATTTTTTTAGTTGATCAGGAAAATTGGAGATACAAAGACTACTTTGAGTCTGATGAAGATAAGGTCGATAAAATCCCTACCTATTATCAAGTACTAAATGAGAATTCGGAAGGCGTAATACAAGCTCTGCACGGGGAGTATGACCATAAAGAAGACGATCAGTATACCTACTATTCGATTGCTAACAAGCTTTTGCGAGAGTTTGACTCTGAGACAATTGGTGCAACTCTTTCAGCCAAGGAGCTCGTTCTTCCAGAACGAGACAAGGCAACACTACTAAATGAGGTCAATCGAGCATTTGATAGGCTTCAGGTTGACTCATTTACCTTAGAGGCGAACCCTACAGTCGGGTATCTTCAGCAAAATTCGTTGTATAGTTTTTTGCTTGAGCAGGTTGACTTGTCCAATTGGGCACTCCCGCATCCATTGTCCCGAGGGCTGTATTTACGACTTAAACGAATATGCTCAGAGCTTAATCGGGCCGGGATATTCCTTCCTAAAGAAAGTAGCGTTAGTTTTGTCTGTGTAATTGCTCAAAAATGGATTCAGGGTGATCCTTTGAGGACGATAATCGCTGAGCAGATTGTGCGTCACCCAGACAAAAATTGTAACACAAACGTTCGTAACATTATTAAAACGATTAACAACGATATTCGTTTCAAAATGGCTTCAGCTTTACGTTGTTACCAACTTCTCTTTACCAATGCTGCACAAGAGCGAGGTGAGGATGTTGAAAGTGTTAAGCTGCATGCCTTTATCGAGGTAGGAGGGTGCGATGAGCGGCTAGTGCAGTTGGTCAACCTCGGGTTGTCTAGAGAGACGGCAGTAGAGGTCGATAACCTTCTTAAGGGAAACATCGTGATTACCTCTTTCAAAAGCCTTCACTCATTATTAAAGGAAGGAGCTTTGAAAGAACTCCATCCCATCACGAAGAAAGAGATCGACAGGTTGCTACTTTAAGATGTTTTGAGAGTTTAAGGCGTCTAAAACTATATTCTTAGCTATTTTCTCATCTACGAAATTTCCACGAATGTGGATGATGGTGCTGTATCTCAAATATGCCCTGTTGAGATTCAACAGTTGTTTTTCTCCCTCACTATCTACGCCTTTAACAACGAGCGTTGTACAGTACTCACTATCAGAAAGGTAGTCGACAGCGTCAAGAATGTTTTCTTGTGTAAAACTTGTATCTCCAAAATCAGAAATGGTCAGTTCAAGTTTTGAACTACTCGCCATAAACGGAGAAGAACTTAATCCTTTAAATATATTAGGCAACTCGTCTCCTGATTCACTCAATGAAGAGGGGTTTACGCTGAACCTTACCTCTGTGAGTTTGTTCAGATCCTTGAGCCTTTCGTACTCTTGTTCTTTGGATATCGGCTCAAGACTGATCTTTGATGTTCTATCTTTTTTGAACTGTTGAAGTATTGTATTGGCCACACTGCGAACGCTAGCGATTGGACCAGTTGTGAAGCCCAGTATGATTTTGCCTTCTGGAACGACTAAATAATAATATGGATCACCAAGGATACCTTGATTGAGAGGAATTGCCGAAATGGTACCGTCAGAAAGAGCTCTAGCCTGCCATGTATTGCGTTCCCTGACGATAGACAAGAAGAAAACGTCACGCTTACTATGCTCTAACTTGTCGTGGATCTTTATAAGATATTTTTTACCTCTTATATTAAAGACACGGACATGTTTTTCGTTAATTCGATTTGCTTGGTTGATTGATACGAAGTCATTGAAGAAGCTATTTGCAGCATCAATCGAAAAAAACCGTACTGTTATTCTCTTTTTAATTTTGCCCATATTTATTACCTACCCGGCCTGATAAGAATTGTCAACTTTTGAACGTATTATTCAGGGTCGCCCAAGTATGACATTTAGTTCTGTTCTTAATTTTTAGAGGTGTTGACTTCTTTCTAATCAGACACGATTAGCAGGTTAAAATCCCCCAGACTTTCCCTGTTAGTCCACATTTTATTCAAAAGCATTCAACTACAACATATAGTATCTGATTTTTTTTATCTCCTGGTGCAATAGGAAATGGAGGGGGTCATCTCTCCGCGTTCATACCTGCCAATGATCGGACAGCTTGTTCCAAACTTCTTAGCAAGTTTTTGTTTACTCCATCCATGTTCTTTTCTTAAGTTTAACATTTTGTCTGAAACAGCCATGATATCATCTAAAAATATTATTTATTATTGTTTTTAAGGTATTTTATCAAAAATTTAGCATTAAAAAGTATTAGTCAAGCCCAATTAGGCCGGGTAAAGCTGTGGAGTGCTGAAAAAAGACTTAAAGCTACTGCTACCGAATTTGGTTTAAATTATTTATAACCTATTTTATCTGATAAAGGGATCTTACTTCTTACAAAAATACCTGTTGCTCTTGCAATCTCTTTCTCTTTTGAATCAAACAAAACTGACTCACAGATAAACTGGGAGCGATTCTGATTAACAACCTTACCGATTGATTTTATAACACCCTCGGATACCGGCCGGGTGATATATGTTGTAAAACTGGTTGTCAGGACAAAAACATCCTCAACCAGGGAGTTGGCAGCAAAAAATGCTGCATTGTCCAATGCAAGAAAATATAATGCCCCGTGCATGGCACCTGCGGCATGGAAAAACTCTTTTTTTACAGGCAGAATAATTTTTGCCTCACCTTTTTTGACACTCACTCTGGCACCTGTAAATTTCACAAAGGATGCGGAATGCATCATATTTTCCAATTTTATGTAATGGTCACTGTTTATCATTGAGCATCTCCCTTAAGTTTTGACCTCTTTTTAATTAATTTTAAATATTTGCAGGATCAAAAACCTCATTAATTGTATTTATGCTTTTTGATATCTCTCACATGCAATCAGTGCAGCTCCCAGCGCTCCAACAATATCAGGCTCATCAGGAATATTAAGCTTTTCAATACCAAGGCTTTCAGCAATGGCTTTTACAACGCCGCTGTTTCTGGCAACCCCCCCGGACATGGAGATACAAAGCCCTTCAAAATCTTTAGCCACTCTTTTTACAAGGGAGAGTGTTCTTGATGCAATGGCTCTGTTCATACCTTTTGCAATCTCTTTTTGATCTGTACCACTGGCAATGAGGGAGACCACCTCACTCTCTGCAAAAACCGTACACATGCTGCTTAAAACAAGATCACTTGTTGCTTCCTTATCAAGATTTCCCAATTCATCAACCTCCACTTCAAGAGCCCTTGCCATGGCTTCGAGAAACCGACCGGTTCCTGCAGCACACTTATCATTCATGGCAAAATCAGTCACTTTTCCATTTTCATCAAGAAAGATGGCCTTGCTGTCCTGTCCTCCAATATCTATGACTATCCTGGTGTCTGGAATCATGTGCCCGATACCCCTGGCATGGCAGGTTATTTCCGTAACAGCACCACTTCTTCCCGGCACTCGGTTCCTGCCATAGCCCGTTGAAACAGTGGATTTAATTTCCTGCTCCATAATTCCTGATTTTTCAAGCACACTCTTTTTTACATGAGCAATTGCTTCAATGTTTTTTACGCCTGTAGGTACAACAGATGAAGAGACAATATTTCTGTTTTCATCTAAAAGTACGGCATCGCAGGACAGACTTCCAATATCAATTCCAAGAAAATACATGGTTTGCTCCTATATTTATCAGGTTCAACTTTTGAGTGAACCTTTATTACTTAAGTCAGCATTTCAACAAATGCTTCCAACCTTGTCTCTATCTGGCCCTGGGCAAGATTTCTTGAATCAACACAATCAATCTCCAAATTGAGAACAGGTACATTTACATCTTTAAGTCCTCTGGTGGTAAGCCCCCTTACACCGGTTCCCTGCCTGCACCCCCAGTGACAGGGGTTGATGGCACCATCTAATTTATACTCTCTGGCAAGCAGCTGCATATGGGCAATCCTCTCATTGGTACCAAGGGAATAAGGAATGGAAATAATTCTTTTGGCAATGGATTCAAAGGGATTGTCCGGGTCCATTGGCTCCCAGGTTACATCATTTAACTCATCCACTACAATTTTGACACCAAAGTCTTCAAGCATTTTTTCAATGGGGAATTTATATTGAATCCTGTTCTGTATCCACATGATCCTTATTTTTTCCTTTGATGGATCTATTTTTTGAGATTCAATTCTGTCAATAAGCTCATCCTTAAAAGCCTGGCAGATTTCTACTCCCTCACGGGTTCCCATTATAAGACCGATAACAGTGCCAAAATCTTTGAGTAACTTATTATCAACAGGAGAAGGGGTCTGTTTAGCCAGGTTATAAATATCTTTCAGTATCAGGCTGGATTCATTGAAAAACTCCAGAGCCCTGCCCAGTTTTTCCATGGATAATGGCTTTTGGGTATGGGCAGTGATAAACCGGGTCATCTCTTTAATCTGATCTGTCAAAAATTTTATACTCTCTTTTGAATTATTCTGGGGAACATTAAGGATAAAAAAATCTTTTTTAAATCTCCTTGCCATATCCTCCATAACAGCCAGACCTGCAGTACAGGGGCTTGAGCTTCCAATTATAAAATCAGGTTCCGGCATTATATCTTTAAGCATTGCTCCTGTCACAGCTCTATGGTAGGCACAGGAATCCGGGGCATATCCTGAGTCTTCAGCCTCTTTGATGAAAATGGGTGCAGTCTCATTTGATGACAGCATTGCCCCGACAAACTCCACAAAACAGGAAGTTACCCCCATTGAATTAAGAAGATCAAAGGGTATGGTAACACCGCACCAGGCGATTTTCTCATCTCTGGTGTACAATTTTTGTCCAATCTTTGCTATTTCAAGAACATATTTTTTCTTTGCATTGATGCTGTCAGGATCCTGTAAAAGTTTTTGACTCACCCCATCCACCATGTTTTTAAAATAATCATACATCATCTTACACCTCCAGCATTTCAGTAAAAGCTTCAATCCTTGTCTGCTGCTGTCCCATTGAGCCCAGAGTGCAGTCTCCTTCTATCATTAAAAAGGGTATGGATTCTTGTTGAAGCGCTTCTCTTATCATTGGGATTCTGGCAAGGTAGGGGTCGCAAAATTTTACAGTAAACCCGATCACCCCTCTTGCATTGCAGCTTTTTGCCCTGTCAACAATTTTCCGGGCAATGGCGCCTGGATCTGCAATATCCATTGTTCTGGCACAGGGCGTTCTATTCATCCAGGATGAGGCAAGAGAATAAAAGAGATCCTTGGATGCATCATAATCAACAGAGTTAACAAATCGAGATCCAGTACAAAAATCATTATCTGCTACATGCATATTCCACTCTTCAAACAGATTAAATACTTTTGGATCAAATAAAAGATTGCCAAAAATAAATACCGGGGCATGTCCTTTTTGAGGCGACATCTTATCAGGATCAATCTCTTTTGCTTTTAAAAAAGCTTTATCAACACCATGCATGGCAGATAGATTAATAATTTTTTGATATTGGGAAAAAAGCCCTGGATAGAAGTTTTTACCCATGGCGTGTTCAATATTGCCAAGGGTTTGTGAAAGACTGTTCCAGGCATTAATCCTGCTTTTTAATTTATCAAGAGAGACATCAACACTGTTCCACTGACAAAGTGTTTTTAACAACCGTTTATATTCTCCTGCCAGAAAGGTGATGGAAGCATCTGTATTGGATGAAGGCAGATCAAGAAGAATTGTCCGGTCACCGGGTCTTGCCTCCTGCCATGCATCAGAAAGTCTTCTCATGGAATCACAGGAATTGATAAAAACCATACCCTCAAGTTCAGGGAGATCTTCATCAAGTGCCCTGTCAAGAACCTTTTTTACATGGGGGCATAAATTGTCATGGAGCATATACCCGGATTGATCCTTGGAATCTGTTTCAGGGAAAACCCTGAAAGGAGTAAAGCCTGCTGCTTCAATAATTGGAACAGGTGCATAAGCACAGGTAAAACCTATTTTTTTTGTTGCCATCTATATATCCTCTCTGCTGCAGTTAGCAAGAACTTTTCTAAGAACATTTTTGGTTGCTTCAATATCTTTTTTTGAAATATCGGCGAAAACTTTGTCAAGCAGAACTTCAACTGCTTTTATTGAACCCTTTTCCGCATCTATCCCCAATTTTGTCAAACAGATCCTGCTGCCTCTTCTATCCATGGGATCTGGTACCCGTTTTAAAAGTCTGTCCCTCTCCATACGGTCAAGAAGCCCTGTCATGGAGGAGGGTTCAAGCCCTGCCCGTCTGCCAAGTTCACTCGCCCTTAAATTATCTTCACTCCATAACGAAAGAAGTACTCCGAGATAAGCTGGTTTTATATTGCTTACACCGGCTCTGACCAGGCCTTTCCTAAGTACTGATGTAACTGAAAGACTCGCCCTGGAAATAAGGTAGTAGGGACAGTCCGGCGGCAAAGGAAAATTCATTTTTTACCTCTCTTACATATTATATTTATACATATAATACTGATACGTAATATATTGTCAAGAACTTTTTTTAACAGAACTTTTTTGAATAATATTAATTTTTTGGTTAATTAATTACCCAAAAGTATTGATTTATTAGGTAAAAATATCTATAGACAAATATAGCTTATTGTATTTTATAAGAAAATTAACTTTTTATTATGATTTTTGGTGATGACAAAAAAAAATATATTTGAAAAAATAAAGCAATCCAAGAACCTTCCCCAGCTGCCACAGGTTATGCTTAAGCTCATCAAGGCCTGCAACAGCGATCAAACAGAGATTGATGAACTGATAGAGATTATTTCCATTGATCCCGGCTTAGCTTCAAAGCTAATACAGATTATTGGATCTGCTTACATAAATTTACCACAAGAGGTAAACAACATAAAAACAGCTGTTGTGTATCTTGGAATGGACACTATCAGAAATATTGCCATAAGCACATCAGCCATGCATTTTTTCAAATTTACAAAGTCGGTTCCTGAATTTAACATCAATCAATTCTGGTACCACTCATATAAATGTGCAGTTCTTGCCAGAAAGATAGCCGAAGAGAATGACATTCCCAATCCTGAAGAATTTTTCCTGGCAGGTTTGCTCCATGATATTGGCAGGCTTGTTCTACTGGAAAATTACCCTGATGAGTATAAACAAATTTTAAAAATTTCTTCCAGCGAAAGCCCGATCCTTGCTGCTGAATTAGAAAAATTTGATATAAACACACCTGAACTCAGTGCCTGGCTTTTTAAACAGTGGGATCTGAATCCTCTGATTGCAGACTCAGTCCTTTTTATCAATGAAAGTATTGAACAAATTGAGAGTGCTTTTTTCCATGTAAAAATTGTTTTTATTTCAAATTTACTGGCAAAACAGGATACGCTTGAAAACATACCGGATCTTACTGCTTTAACAGACATCCTTGAATCAAGATTAGAACAGATTTTCATATCTGCAGAAAAAGAGGTCCGTATCATGGCAAAAAGCCTTGATATAAATCTGGATGGCGCTCAGGACATAAGCAGTGAAGAGGCTTTGACTTCAAAGGTAAAAGACCTCTCCCTGTTTTATGGTACACTGCAGAATCTGCTCTATGCAAAAAATATTGATTCTGTTTTGGATGTTGTACAAAACGGCTTTAAAATTATCTTTAATATTCCCAGAATGTTCTATTTCCTTTTTGATGAAAAAAAGAATATTTTAACTGGATTTTGCAACAATAATGACAAAGCCTGCAAAATAATAAAAAGTATTGCTATTCCCCTATCTAATAAATCAAGCCTTCTGGTAAAATGTGTAAAAGATCAAAAGGTCCAAAACAGTTTAAGCAAAGAAAAAAGCCCAACTTTTGCAATCTCTGATACACAGCTTATCCGGTTGCTTGAAACAAAAGGATTGTATTGTATCCCCATATATTCATATAAAAAAACAATTGGTGTACTGGTACTCGGAGTTGATGCAGTAGCAGCAAAAAACCTTAAGGACAACAAAGGCCTGGTAAAACTATTTTCTAAACAAACCAGTATATGTATTCAAAATATCCAGTTTTATAATGATTATGCCGCCAATGTTCACGAAAAAAAAATGCAGGCCTACTCCACAATGACTGACAAAGTAATACATGAAATCAATAACCCGGTCGCAATTATAAAAAATTATATAGAAACCCTGGGGTTAAAGCTGCCAGACAAACACCCTGCCCAGGAGGAACTCACAGTCATCAATGAAGAGATGAGCCGGGTTGCCGGGTTATTGGACAGACTTAGAAGCTTTTCAAGCCCGGCAATTGGCGGATTTGAATTTGTGGATGTTAATAAGATTTGTAAAAATATGTTTGAAATTTTACAAAAATCAATATTGCTGCCAAGACAAATTGAGGCCTACATCAACATTGATCCTGAAATTCCCAAAATCAAGACAGATCAGAATGGATTAAAACAGATTTTGATAAATCTTGTGAAAAATGCAGCAGAAGCTATGGACAAAGGTGGTAAAATCAGAGTCACCACACGTTTTTTATCAGGTTCAGCAAAAATTTTGATTGACGAAAAAAAACGAATTCCAGGAAATATTGAAATAAAAATTTCCGACAATGGTCCAGGGATTGATAAAAAATTAAAAAAGACACTGTTTGAACCCTACACAACAACAAAAACCACTGCTTCGAATTCAGGTCTCGGGCTTTCCATTGTCCACTCCATTGTAAAGGAGTTAAATGGAGATATTACCTGTAATACAGAAGAGGGAAAGGGAACCGATTTTATCATCACCCTGCCGGTCAGTTCATCAAAGAGAGGTTAAAGCTATTGCAGGATACAACAATATCAAAAACGGTTGAACCCCTGAAGAGTGGTGAGCTTCTTGTAAAAGAAGGCTTAATCCGCCCTGGTGATATTGATATGGCACTCTCCATCCAGAAAGAGAAAAAAAAATCTTTAAACCTGAACAGACCAAAGCTTATTGGAATGATTTTATGCAACTTGAACCTGATAACACCAAAAGACAATTATTATGTCCTTCATAAACACAATAAACTTATGTCAATTCAAACAGCATTAATTGAAAACAGCATGCTTTCAAAAGATGTAGTGTCAAAAATCAACCAGGAGTCCAGTCAGCAAAACAATCCATTTATAAGCTCTCTTCTTAAGAAAGGATTGATCTCAACTACAAAACTGCAGCAATTACTGTTTAATCTGTTTCATATTCCCTTTAGACCCATCAGTGATTTTGTTTTTAATCAAAAAGACAAAAACCAGCTTGTTCAAATATTAGACAGGCAAAATTCCCAAAAAAACTCAGTTGTACCACTCGTTTTAAAGGACAACACCATATTATTCGGCATTACTGAGCCTGAAAATATACTATTTATAGGAGAATTAAACGATCGCTTCCCACAATACAGATTTAAAACCCTGTTTATTCCTTTTTCAGATTATCTGAGTATGTATAAAACAGTATATGATTCCACACATGATTCAACTGTTGATTCAGCACCTTTGCCAAACGAGAAACCTTTAGATCTCTCTTTGCTGTTAAGTTTTAAAACCTCCATTGAAAATCCTGAGATGGAAAATAGATCCATTAAAACACTGTACCAACGCTACGAATTATTGAGGCAGCTAAGTGGGAACTCAAAGCGAAGAGATCATCTACCTGAATTCAATGACTTTATTATACAATCCCACAAAACCATTACCCAGGAGTATAAAAACCGATCTATTGAGTTTTCCTTGAAAAAAGAGGGAAATAGTGTAAAAATAGTTGCGTTCCCCAATAAGAGGTAAGGTATTATTATGGCAAGAATAATTACAGTAACCAGTGGCAAGGGCGGAGTCGGAAAAACAAGCATCAGTCTTAATCTGTCTTTGTCCCTTGCATCAAAAGGATGTAAAGTATGCCTGTTCGATGCTGACCTTGGCCTTGCAAATGTAAATATACTCACAGGCATTTATCCCAAAAAAGATCTTGAGTCAGTAATTAACGGGCAGTTCAGATTAAACGAAATCATTATCAAAGATTTTCAGGGAATAGATATTATCCCTGGAAGTTCAGGTGTAAAAAAAATTGCTGATCTTACTAAAACCCAGACCAAAACCCTTATCAGAGCATTCTTAGAACTTGAAGATTATGATTATTTTATATTTGACACATCAGCCGGGATATCTTCCCAGGTTCTCTCATTTTGCATGGCATCCCATGAAATCGTTCTTATTGCCACCTGCGAACCCACATCCCTGACTGATGCATATTCAATGCTCAAGGTTTTATCAAAGTATGGATATAACTACCCGGTCAAAGTAGTTATCAACCAGGTGAAATCCGGCAGGGCAGCTCAAAAAGCCTATGCCCAGTTAAAAGAGACTGTTAATAAATTTCTTTCCCTTAAAGTGCAGCCTTTGGGAATTATGGCCTCGGATAAAAATGTCAGGGCTGCTGTTATATCCCAGACACCATTTTTTATGCTTTTCCCTGACACAATTGCTTCAAAGTGTATAGAATCAATTACAAGGAAATTGATAACAAACTCAAGCCAATATAGAGATATGCCTCTTGAATTGTTCTGGGACAAGTGTCTTTCCTTTATTGAAAAACATCATAAACCCAAAGAAAAAACAGCTATTCCTGAAAAAACAGGTACCCGGAACATAAGAAAAGATCAGGGTATTAAAAAAGCACTTTCCAGAATGGAAACAAGGCTCTCTTTGCTGACAAAAGAAGTGGGTGAAATAAAACAACTCCTTAAAAAAAACAAAAAAACTCAAACAATGCCTGAAACAAAAGAGGTATCTCTCGATTTTGAATCCTGGCTTAAAAAACAATCTTAAACTTAAAAAGGATATTTTGTGAAATCTACTGCCCTTGAGGTAAATTTATCCGACACAAAAATTGATGTTGTTATTGATCCCAAATATCAAGTTCTTCTTGAAATTGTTTCATCATATGTCGGTATCCTGAACAGGATGAATATTTTTTTGCAGGAGTTGTCCCATCCTTACAAAAACTGGGAGTTTATTGTAAGTGAAGCAAGACATTTCTCCCTGCAAAATTTCCATCTGTATAAGGGACACTCTGATGGAGACAAGGCTCTGGCTCTTTTTGTTGATATTTTACTCGAAGCTTTTGAATCAAACTCCAATTTAAAGATAAAAACAGGCGCTACAGATAATTTAATGCTGTTTTTGCAGCATATTGTTAAAGACTCTGAGAATGAACTTGACAGATTTTTACCCATGATTGAAAAAACTCTTCAAAAAATTGAATCCTTTGAAGGTGAAAATTTCTATTTTTTTGTCAAATCATATTATCAGCCTGATAAAATTGCAAAAACCCTACTTGATCATCTTGAAGAGGATGCAACAGTTTTCAAATCAATAAATCGTCTTTTAGTAAAATTTTATAACTACTCATTTGATTACTGGTTAAACCAGGATGATCCTATTTCCTGGGTTGGCCAAAGCATTGATACAAACATGCTTACCCCGGGCTTAAACAAAATATTAAAGGATGTCTCCCATGGAAAAATCAGGACATGGCAAAAAGATCTTGAAGCTGCTACAAATGGATCAGATCAAAACTGGAAACTGACAACCAGGAATCTGACAAATCTTGTGGGTTTTCAGGAGTTTGTCAGCAGGGTCCGGGAAGTACCTCAAAAAATAATGGAAGAGAGTAGTGATGATACTGCAGGGTTTCATCTAAAACTTACCTTTCTTTTTTATATTATTCAAATTCCAGGTATGACAGCCATACATGTCCAGGCCCTGCGGGATATAAACTCTACTTTAATATATTTGATTGATGATAAAGACTTTAAACGGGATATCAATATCGTAAACAAAACATTTTCTCTTCTTAAAACTCTTAAGGGGAAATACCCTGACACAGTTCTCGACTGTATCCATAAAGTTGGAGATGCTGTTTACAAAACTTCCAGAATTGATTTGATAAACCATTTTATAGACGGGGTTGTTGACCATGGCTTCCAATTTCCCATGATTGAGGGGACAGGTGAGGACTGGCAGATCAAAAGCAATAGTGCCCATGTGAAAAACATCCGTGTCTTTCTTGATCTCATAGGACAGCACCCGAAAAAATCCAGAAGGCTTTTATCTGCATTGATTATATCCCTCTCCATTGGTGGAGTTTTTATCAAGGATACAGATCTGTTTCCAAGGGATATCAGCAAGTTTTTAAATTCTGATATTGAACCGGTGTTTGACCTTGTAAAACAACTTTCAAGATTACTGCCTGCATTTTTCAACGAAATAGGTGCAGAGGGACAGCTTCGCGATATTTCCACCATATTGGATGAATCTTCCCATCGCAAAGACAGATTAATTCATTTTTTAAGAAAACAGTGCCATGTTGAAAGCTCAAGCAGGATTGTGGATTTTATTCAGGAAGTAATTCTTTTCTGGAAAACCGGTGATAAAACTAAACTTGAGCACTATGTTCCTCCATCAATTTATAATGAGATCCAGGGTTCAGGCCCCTTTGTTGATGGTCCAAAGACTATTCTCAATATTCTTGAATCCAATGATATATCCCTTCCTGATGATTACTTGATCCATACTGAGTTTGCTGTCAACAAAATGATTGATGATATACACGAGGTGGATGAGCAGGACAGAACCAGAGTTAAAATGATTTTTGAATTTTACAGACTATTAAACCAGAAATATCGCATTGATAACCTGGAACTTAAAAAATATCTCTCATCATTTAATTCTGAAAACCTGCCAGATACAAAAAAGATTGTGCTGGCACTTGAAGAGAATAATCTGAAAGACAAAATTTTATCTCTTCTTGATTATATGAAAGAGTTAAAAAAAATAATCCTTTCAGACAAAATTTATGAGGCCAATGAAGCAATCTATCATAAACGCCATTTTGCTGTTGATATCCCTTCCATGTACGGCAGTTACAATGAAGCAAAATTTGATGCTCTGGGATTGAGTTTAAGAATTGAAAGCATTCTAAACGTTCTGTTGGAAGACCTGGTTAACAGTATTGATCTTCAGGTCATTACAAAGTCAACATTTAACCGTATATACAGTATATTGGAGTTATTCAAAAAGGCATTGGAGTTAGATGGCATTGTATCAAACCATATAGATGTTCAGATGGATTTCTTAAAATTCTCTGTCAGCCTCAGAACATGTACTTTTACTCAATATCTTGATATTTTTAAAGGGTTTACAAGGGCTGTTGCCGATATCATCAATGATCATTTCAACAACATTCACTCTAATAATTTATCCCAGATAGAATCAAGAATAGGAAAGGGACAGATCCTTGATAAATATCTGCCCAATAAATTTCAAAATGTCAAATCCCAATTTGATCATCGTGTGGCTGAGATGTTTTTCAGGGACCAGATTGCAACTTGTCTTGGGCTTCAACAGTTGGATGTATTCCTGAACAGGATACTGCACACACTTTTTCAGCAGTCTGAGAAACTTTCACAAATCCATCTGAGCAGGTTGTTAAATTATGATCCCAAATTTGCGGTGACTGAGATTGGAAGTTTTGATGCCATCAGCAATAATATTATTTTCCTGGGTAATAAAGGATTAAACCTCGTCAAATTAAAAAAAAATGATATATCAGTACCAGATGGCTTTATCATTACCACAGAAGTTTTTAAATGCAGGGGGATAATTAATAATTACAAACCTGCAAATAGAAATTTTAAAAAGAATGTGGAAAAAATGATAGCTGGTCTTGAAAAAAGAACTGGTAAAAAACTTGGAGATCTTAAACATCCTCTTTTATTGTCAGTTAGAAGCGGTTCTTCCATATCGCAGCCAGGAATGCTGGATTCATTTCTAAATGTCGGGATCAACGAAGAGATAGCTGCAAGTATTGCAAAAGAAAGCAAAAATCCATGGTTTTCCTGGGACAGCTATCGAAGATTTATTCAAGGATATGGCATGGCTTTTGGCATTAAAAGAGATGAATTTGACCATATCATTTACTGGAAAAAGAAAAACCATGGTATTGAGTTTAAACGGCATTTTACCGGGGACCAGATGAAAGAAGTTGCTCTCTCCTATAAACAACTGCTGCTTGATTCCGGTGTTGAATTGATTGAATCACCTGTTGACCAATTGTTCCTTGCCATTGACAATGTTTTTTCCTCATGGGGCTCCAAAAGAGGAAAAGATTACAGGCGGATCATGGAAATATCAGAAGATTGGGGTACTGCAGTTACTATTCAAGCCATGGTATTTGGCAATCTTTCAAGACAATCCGGATCAGGTGTCGTCTTCAGCCACAGTCCAAAGCTTCCAGGTGATTCAATACGGCTCTGGGGGGATTTTACCATTGGCAATCAGGGAGAGGATGTTGTGTCAGGACTTGTAAAAACTCTTCCTATTTCAGAAATCCAGCGGGAACTTGAAGAGCGGGATTCAAAAACAAGCCTTGAAAAAGAATTCCCCAATATATATTTTCAATTAAGAGGGGTGGTTAACCAGTTGGTTTATGACCAGGGCTGGAATCCCCAGGAGTTAGAATTCACCTTTGAAGGAGAAAATGCAAGTGATCTTTTTATCCTTCAGGCAAGGGATATGTCCCAAAGGGATAGAAAAAGAATCGTTAATTTTGATGTGAGTCCGCAAGAGCTTGACAAAGCATACCTTGGCCAGGGAATTGGTGTCAGTGGAGGAGCTATGAACGGCAGAATTGTTTTTACCCTCCAGGAAATTGATACTTTCAGAAAAAAAGATCCTGATATTAAATTGATTTTATTAAGAAATGATACTGTCCCCGATGATATCCTGGAAATTGATGCTGCAGACGGAATTTTAACAGCCAGGGGTGGTCTTACTTCCCATGCAGCGGTTGTTGCATACAATCTTAATAAAACCTGCATTGTTGGATGTGAAAATCTTGTTTGCAATGAGCATAAAAAAAAGTGTATGCTAAATAATATAAAGATGGTTTCTGGAGATTATATAAGTATTAACGGTCAGAAAGGATCAGTATATAAAGGAAAAATAAAAGTCAATTAAATATACAAAAAGGAAATTAAAATGAATGTAAATAATTCTAAAACCCTTGGAGTTAACGGGCTTGGAAGAATTGGAAAACTTTGTTTATGGCACCATGCCGGGCGAAAGTATTTTGATTCCCTTGTGATTAATGTAGGCCGGGAAGTAGGACAATCCTTCCAGGATATTATTCATTATATTGAAAGAGATACAACCTATGGCCGGCTAGATTCATTCCTTCACGGGTATAATGCAGAACCTGTTATCACTGATGTGGATGAAGCCAATAAAACGTTAAGGGTAAATGGAATAAAAGTAAAAATACTGCAAAAAAACAGAAATCCTAAAGATATAGAGTGGGCAGAGAATAATGCCAACATTGTAGTGGATACAACAGGGCAATTTTTAAACCCGTCTCTTGAAGCAAATGATCCAAAAGGCTCCATTAGAGGGCATATTGAAGCAGGAGCCCAGAAAGTAATTGCTTCAGCCCCCTTTAAATTACAAGAGGGTGTGTCAATGCCCGAAGATTCTGTAACAACAGTCATGGGAATCAATGATGAAGATTATGACCCTTTGACCCATAATATTATTTCCAATGCCTCATGTACAACAACCTGCCTTGCTCACATGATCAAACCTCTGATTGACTATTTTGGTATTAAGAGAATTCTTTCTGCTTCCATGGCAACGATACATGCAGCCACAGGATCACAACAGGTATTGGATCGACTGCCAAAGACTTCGGTCAAAGACCTTAGAAAGAACAGGTCTATCTTAAATAATATTATTCTCACCACAACAGGAGCTGCAAAAGCCCTGCAGCTTGTTATCCCGGAAATGGCAACCATTGGATTTATTGCAGAATCTGTCAGGATACCTACAACTACCGGATCTTTGATCATTCTTGTTATGAACTTTCAAGAAGAGCTCAAAACAAAACCAATACGAAGAGAGATGATCAATAAAATTTATGACGATACAGCAAAAGCCAACACAAACGGATACCTTCTATATTCATCCAAACAGAACGTATCTTCTGATATTATCGGAACACCGAGAGCTGCTGCAGTAATAGAAGGCCATGAAACCCATGCCAGAACAGGTGCCATAAATATCAATCTTGAACATGTCCGGGGAATTGAAAAGAATATACTGGAAATGATCAAGGATCATGTTACAAGCATCCAGGTTACCCAGACAGTGATTTACGGGTGGTATGACAATGAGATGGCAAGCTATGTCAATATGCTTGGTGACAGGATTGTATCCATTGCAGAAGCAATGCATTAGAATATTATCTAATATTGTTTTTATGTTCCTGACAGCTGTTTTATTTGATTTAACATTGTCTCTCCATGCTGGAGAAAAGGAACTGCCGTTTCACCCAGGCGAAGAAATCAAATACAGTGTGCGCTGGGAAAGGGTCAAAGCAGGAAAAGCAAGTTTCAGAGTTCGTAACCTTACAACCGTAAATGGCGAAAAAGCATACTGTTTTATCCTTGAAATAGAGTCAAACAAGTATATTGATATAATTTATAAAATAAGGGACAGGCATGAAGGCTTTGCCAATCTTGATTTTACCCGGTCTCTTTTATACAGGAAAACACAAACTGGTAGAGATAAAAGAGATGTCAAAGTTCTCTTTGACTGGGATAAAAAAACAGCCTTATATGCAAACTTTGGAGGGAAAAGAGACCCAATAAAAATTCCTGCCAATACATTTGATCCGCTTTCAGCCTTTTATAAAATGCGAACCCTTAAATTTAAAACCGGTCAAGATCTATCTTTTCATGTTACCAATGGGAAAAAACATTTTATTCAAAAGGCAACAGTAATCAAAAAAGAGACCATCACCATATCTTCTAAAACCTATGACACATACCAGCTTGCCCTTGCTGTTAATCATTTTTCAGGAGTGTTTAAAAAAAGTGAAAACCCCACTGTAAAATTATGGATCACAGCAGATAACAGAAAGATACCTGTAAGAATAAAAATAAAAGTTTTTATCGGAAGCGTAATTTTTGATCTTGATTCCATAATATGAAGTTATAGTAAGAAAATGAGTAAAGTTTTCTGCTCTTTTTACACGTTATAAATAGTATCAATTTCCCTGGCGAATTTTTTATATATTGTGGCTCTTCTTACTTTCATGGTGGCAGTCATTTCATCATCATCATGGTCAAGTTCTTTGGTCAGGAGCAAAAATTTTCTAATATTTTCCACTCTCGCAAATTTTGCATTGGCTGCATCAACGGCCTCCTGAATTAATTCATTGATTTTAGGCATGCTGGATAAAGATTTAAAAGTGGTGGTCACTTGCAGAGGCAGACTATAAATCCCATATGACTTCCACCTGCGGCTGTGAAAACTGCTGTCATTAAAATAGACTCATTTTTTATCCTCCTTAATTTCCATTATAGAGGCTTAACCTAGTGTGTGCAATATCGGGGGAGGATCACTTTAGAGTCAAACAAAAATCAGACAATATATTTTTTTAATACCCATCCTTGAAAAGCTCTTCTGCAAGTTTGATATCTTCGGGTGAGAATACAAACAGGCATTTACCGTCGGAATCAGAAACAGATCCATAAACATAATTGATATTGATCTGCTGTTCACCAAGTTTTTTCGTAATTTTAGTAAATTCACCAGGTTTATTTGTAATCTCAAGGGTGATGACTTCTTTTGAATCAAACAGATAGTCGTTTGCTTTTAAAAGTTCTATGGTTTTTTGCACTTTGTCAACAATGAAACGGATCAGGGCAAACTGGGCAGAGTCTCTTCTCATTGAAGCGTAACTTGCTGAAGAGGCAAGTCGTTTTAAGGATTTACCACGGGCTTCAAAAAGATTCTGTACATAGGCAGAGGCATCCTGGATGGTAATGGCATCAATATTAATATTGTCGCCTGCCAGAAGTTCAGTTAATTTTCCAAGCTCTCCAGGTGCATTTTTAAGAAAAAGGGATATTTCTGTTCTGATCATACTGCCCTCCTTATAAGTTAATTTTGAATTTTTAGCTTTCTGACCTTTAGGTTATTTTTGATTTTAAATTATGATAAGTGTGCACATATCACCGATCAAACATCATTACTCATATATAACATCTCATTTATTTGCAATATCAACACCTTTATCAAAGGCTTTCATATTCAAAGGAATAATTTTTTCCTTGGCAGAAAATTCCTCTTTAACGCACTCTTTTAAAAGTTCCAGATCAACAATATCCGCCTTTGCAGCAAAAGCACTCAATGCAACAATATTGGCTGCTCTAACACTGCCGGCTTTTATTGCAATGTCATTGGCAGGAACTATAAGTTCTATAATATCATCTCTTTCACTTCTTGTGGGAATAAGTGAGCTGTTGATAAAAATCACACCACCAGGTTTTACATCATTGGCAAATTTCTCCAGAGAAGGTCGGTTCATTGCCACAAGATGGCTTGGATTCTTGATAATGGGAGAACCTATACGCTTATCACTGATCACAACGGTACAATAAGCTGTTCCGCCCCTCATTTCAGGGCCGTATGATGGTACCCAGGCTACAAAAAAGTCCTGTTTCATTGCTGCATATGCAAGAAGTTTGGCACTGAGCAAAATACCCTGTCCTCCAAATCCTGCAAATTTTATTTCTGTCTGCATATATATCTCCAAAAATTAATATCTATTGTTTGAACGAAAACTCACCCATCTGCTTCGTTGCTTCAAAATTTTGAAATCCTCATGTACTATAGTACACTCCCGGGTTCAAAATTTTTTACGCCTCACATATGGGCAATTTTTCGCCCAAACAGAAGCCTTTTACTAAGCCATTAACTATTCAGGCACCTTATAATCGCCAAGTTCATAATAGGGCAAAAGATTGTCTTCAGCCCATTTCAGCGCATCAAGGGGAGTTAATCCCCAGTTTGTGGGGCATGTATTGATAAGTTCCACAAAGCTGAAACATTTTCCTTCCACCTGGTATTCAAAGGCTTTTTTAATGGCTTTTTTAGCTTTATTTACCTGTTTCGGGTTTAACACTGCCTGTCTTGTAACATATCCGGGAGTCACAAGTTCTCCCAAAAGGTTTGCCATTCTTATGGGCATTCCTGTCAGTTCAGTATCACGACCTGCAGGTGCAGTAGTGGCACGTTGACCCGGCATGGTAGTAGGAGCCATCTGGCCGCCTGTCATACCGTAAATGGCATTGTTAATAAAAATAGTTGTAAATTTTTCACCTCTGTTGGCAGCATGGATGATTTCACCCATGCCAATGCTTGCAAGATCGCCGTCTCCCTGATAGGTAAAAACTATCAAGTCAGGCCGGACTCTTTTCATTCCAGTTGCCATGGCAGGAGCACGGCCATGAGCAGCTTCCTGAAAATCGCAGTTAAAATAATTATATGCCATGACTGCACAGCCCACAGGAGCAATACCCACAGTTCTTCCCATGATACCAAGTTCGTCAATAGCTTCTGCCACAAGCCTGTGAACAATGCCATGGGTGCAGCCCGGACAATAATGTGTCATATTATCACTTAAGCTCTCTGGTTTTGAAAATGTTTTTCCCATTATATTTTTCTCCCTATTATATTTTTCTCATAGGATTGCTTCATTAAAGCAGTCCTTGAATAACTTCGATAATTTTTTCCGGAGTTGGAATATCACCACCGCATTCACCGTAAAAATCAACTTTTCTTTTACCTTTGATGCAGCGTTCAACATCTTCCACCATCTGACCCATACTCATTTCAATACTGATCACAACTTTGCAGCTCTTTTTTGTTGCAGCTTCATATATCTCTTTTTCAGGAAAAGGAAACAATGTTTTAGGTCGTAAAAGACCTACTTCAATTCCCTGTTCTTTCATCATATCAATGGATGTTTTGCATACACGGCTCATGGTGCCATAGCTGACAATAAGAACTTTATAATCAGTGTCAGTATTATATCCTTCATATAATACTTCCTCTTTTCTCATCTGCTCGTATTTTGCTTTAAGGATAAGGTTGTTCTCATTGAGTTCTGTTGGATCAAGGAAGAGAGATTTAACAAGGTTTCTTTTTTTGCTTTTTCTTGTGTCCATGCCGCTGGTTGCCCAGTCATCTTTATTTGAGGGTTCAGTTTTAAGGTCATCGGGAAATTCAACAGGCTCCATCATCTGGCCAATAAGTCCATCCCCGAGAATCATAACAGGACCGCGGTATTTTTCTGCAAGAGTAAAGGCCTGCATTGTCATTTCAACTGCTTCCTGGACACCATCCGGTGCAAGTACCAGCAGCCTGTAGTCACCATGTCCCCCGCCCTTGGTTGCCTGGAAATAATCTCCCTGGGAAGGAAGGATGCCGCCCAGACCCGGACCGCCGCGCATAATATTAACAAATACAGCAGGGCATTGTGCCGCTGCAATATAGGATATGGCTTCACCCATTAAACTCACTCCAGGGCTTGAAGAGGTTGTCATAACCCTTTCACCGCAGGCAGATGCTCCAAAAATCATATATCCCACAGCTACTTCACTTTCGCCCTGCAGGAACACTCCATCAACTTCGGGCATTCGTTTTGCCAGATACTCTGCAACTTCTGACTGGGGAGTTATGGGGTATGCAAAATAATTTTTACAACCAGCCCTGATGGCAGCTTCCCCAATTGCTTCATTACCCTTCATTAATACTTTTGTCATTATATTATATCCTTATAATTATTTATGCAGTTGCTTTTTCTAATTTTATAATACTTATGGCAACATCAGGACACATGATACAGCATATGCTGCAATGAATACAATCCTCCGGCCTTGCCTGAAAAACAGGAAAATGTCCCTTTACATTTACCTTATCTGTAATTTCAAGAACATTTTTAGGGCAGACATCTACGCAAAGCCCGCATCCCTTACATACTTCAGAATTAATAATATGCTTGTACGCCATTTATTATACTCCTATAAAATTTGTTTCCATGGAAATTTTAATTTCCGGTCTATTTTTAGAACAGGGCAGGCAAAATCATTTAAATTAAGTTGTGATATCAAATGTGATCCAGCTGTAATAAATTTCATTTCAAGCCCTGTTGCATATGATACATCTTTTAACAGTTCATATCCTTTATAAATATGTTCTATGGTAGTCTCATCAATGAGATTGGCATTGCTTACAAGCCCTGTTACCTTAAGCTTTGAAGAATTTTCTATCTCTTCTTTTATTTTAATACAGCCTTCAACATTTTCAGTAAAAGGCCTGAAAGGATTGATAATCTGTAGCATCTGAACCTGTTTTTTTGATAAATGGTTTGCAAGAGATGCAAGAACTGTTACCCCTGCATCATCCCCTCCAGCATCAAGAATGGTCAGTTCAGATGGCTGCTGAATTATTCCTGCAACTGCCGGAGTGAGAATGGGAAGATCTGCATGCATATACTTAATATCCGGCAATACAACATCAATGTCCATATCTTCAAGAAGACCTCTTGCCTCCCTGGTCCTGAAATATGGATTAACAAGATCAAGATCTGCAATTTTCACATCAAGACCATCTTGTTTTCCTGCCATGGCAAGATGTACAGCAGTTTCAGTTTTACCGCTCCCATAATTGCCACAGACAACCACAATTCCTTTAAGATCAATTTTCAAACAATACTCCTTCAAATACTAAAACGATTATTTTACACAATCCATCATTGATTTGCAATATCTTTTTAGTCTTGTCTGGATATTTGCCGGTGTTGTATTTTACCCGTTCCACAGGTGATTATAGCAAATATTTTTTTAGTTTTATAACGACTTAATAAGAAGTTTTATATCTGTATCAGTCAGACAGCGATTTAATTGCAGACTTTTTGCTTTGATATTTAAAGTAAGATCATCAAGAATATTTACAGAATATCTAATATTATGAGCGTCCAGATATTTTTTAACAAGCTGTTTGCCGCATAAAACATTTAAGAAAAATTGATCTTCAGACGCAATCCCGAATTGACCATCTGCATGGGTACCTGCAACATGGGTTTTCACAGCATCTCCAAAAACCGGAGTATTGGTATTTATCAGGTTTTCACCCTTTTGTTCATATACTATGGAATCAATATATTCATAATAGGTTTTAAAAGTATCCATATCATCTGTATTCAAATTAATGGAAAAACCTTGATCTTTCAGTGTTTTTGCACTTGTATAAAGATCTGCAATTCCGTTTCTTTCTCCGATTCCGAGTGCTGAAGCTTCGAGAACCTTGCCGCCTGCCAGAATGCCCATGACACTGTTTGCCGATGCCATTCCCATGTCATTATGACAGTGAACTGCAATCTTTGTTTTTCCTCTTTTTAAAGAAAATTTATTTATTTTTTCAAAGACCTGATTTGGCGCCATCATTCCCGAAGTGTCAGGCAGGGAGAGAATATCTATGTTGTGCTGACTTAAAAAAGATATACATTTTTCAAGGATATCATCATCTGATCTTCCAATATCCAGCATGGCAATGGATACCACAGCCGCTGGTTTATACTTTCTGACATATTGAATGGTTTTTAAAAGACTTTCAAGGATTTCATCAAGCTTATCCTTTGTTACCTCTTTTTTGATATGTATGTGAAAATGGAAATCATTTATACCAGTGCCAAGTAAAACATCTGCATTATGGATATTTGCCATCCCCATTGCTGCAATACAAATTTTATATTGTTGTTTTTGGATATAACGATATAGTTTTGTTATAAGATCAGCTTCTGAATCATGGGCAGGGGGATAACCTGCCTGGCAGATATCAATCCCAAGTTTTTCCTGAAAATCAATAATTTTCCTGCGCTGTTCATAGGAAAACATGATTCCTCTGTATTGCATACCCTCTCTTAATGTTTCATCAACGATTATAATTTTTTTATTATCCATAATTTTGTCTCACTGTCTTTGATATAAACTTTTGGGCGGATTAAAATAGCCATGTAATAATTTTGGGTATTGGAGTTTTAATTTTTCAATTATATTTTGCATTCCCAAAGGTTTGCCGGAACCTTCAACTTTTGACATCATCTCACAATATTTTTTTGGATCAAAATTGAGATTACGCCATTGAATCATATCAATTTGATAAGTATTGATAAAATTTTTCAATGCTGTAAATTCTTTTTGAGAATCTGTAAAACCAGGGCTGTTAAGGTAATTTACTGCAACAAATTTCCCATGTTGCTTTGCTGTCTCAATGCTCCTTAAAACATCTGAAAATTGATATGATCTGGGGCGAAAATAAGCCTTGTAGCAATTTTCTCTGACAGAATTAATGCTCACTCTCATGGAATCCAGGCCTGCCTTACACAGTTTTTCAACATATTCAGGCATACTTGCATTTGTGTTTAAATTTATTGTACCTTTATCACTGTGTTCCCGGATAAGTTTTATGGCAGGCTCTATGGCTTTGAAGGCCATTAAAGGTTCCCCTTCACACCCCTGACCAAAACTGACAACACTGTTTTTAACATGGAAAATATGTTCAAGAGATACCTGAGCAATCTCCTGTGAGTCTGGAGTAAAATTTATCCTCTCCTGGCAGGCAGAAAGAGTGTTTGTTGTTTGAAGTGATATACACCCGAGGCAACTGGCATTGCATGTTGTTGATGTGGGAAGAGGAGCTTCATATCTTTGAAGAAAAAAATTTTTTCCGGCAGGGCACCCATATTCAAGGGCACAGGTCTCAAGATGCCTCATCAGGCGGTTATCAGGATATTTTTTCCTCATTTTATCAACGCCTTTAACAATACCTTTGTGCGGCATCTGCCTTAAATCCTGGCGGGGTTCCCTGTCAACAAGAATGGCAGAAGAGCAAAAACTGTTTTCACCAAAGCCAGCCGCTCCATAAGAAAACAATGGCAGAAGCCCCTTTATGCCCCCATCATCATAGGCACAGGAGTGTCTGTTTACATAACCTGGTGAATTAAACACTGCAACAGGAAAAATCTTTTCTCCCGGCTCAAATGGGTTGTCTTCAATAATTTCAAATTTGTATTTGGCAGGATTATAGACAATGGGTCTTCTTTGCGGCAGCATCATAAGTTCACTGCCATGGGGCATGGAAATTGTCTTCTCTTTTTTCAACACAACAGGTGTAGTGCCGGACATTCCAGCAGCACCATAGCCTTCAAGCTCAAAAATCTCACCGTTTTCTGCTGCCACAACAGCGGCAAGGATATTGTTATTTATATATGCGATGTCTTAAACTCCAATTAGTAAAATATCAACAATCTAATCTTGACTATCTACTACAGCCTGTCAAGATTGAAAGTGTTAAAACAATTAACCGGAGGATACACCACATAATCGTTCACACACAACTTTTAATTAGAACTCGATACCAATCGCTCCACGCGTAAATTGACAACAGAACGCTCTGTGGCCTGTTCCACCGTGAATCGATATCCGGCTTCCTCAATAAATTCCCCTTTTCTGGGAATATGATGCAGGCGGGCCATGACTAAGCCGCCAATGGTATGGGATTCCACAGCAGGCAAGCTAATTCCAAGCACTTCATTGGCTTCGGAGATGGGAAACCGGGAACCCATCAAATAGACATCCTCACCAAGTTTTTTAATTTTCTGTTTGGGTCTTGGTAAATACTCTTCAAAATCCAGTCCCACATCAATTTCTCCGACTACCTCTTCCAGGATATCCTCCATTGTGATCATACCGATACCAGAGCCAAACTCATCAACTACAATGGCCATATGGTCCTTGCGCTGACGCAGTAAGGGAAGCAGCTGGTCTATGGTCTGATTGGCGGAAACATAATGAGGCTGTTTGATAAATTCTGATAAAGGCCTGGATGGCAGTTCCCTGTCCATCATGTCCCAGGTGGTCAGGGTTATAATTCCAAAAATATTGCTGGTGTTATCTTTATAAACCGGCAGCCGATTATAGCCCAATCGGCGAATCAGGTTAACAGCTTCCCGGGTATTTTGATTATGATTGACGGCAGTCATCTCTGCGACGGGAATCATAGCTTCTCCCACTGTAGTATCTGCAAAGCGGATAACCCGTTTTATACGGCCGCGATCAAAAGCATCTACATTGGAGCCTCGTTCAGCCATTTCCACAACAGAACGGACAAGTTCCCGTGTGATAAAAACACTCTGATCACTTTTTCCGCTGCCAAGCATACGGGCTGTCAGCCGTGCCACCCTGGAAAAGACAAAAATGATGGGAGCGAAGATTATGGAAAAGAGGCGCAGCGGATATATGATAATTGGTGCAAGCACATTTGCTTTTTGCTGATAAACACTTTTAGGAACAATTTCACCGAGAATCAAAAAAAACGGGGTGTAGATGAGAAAGGCATAGATATCCCCATGTTTACCAAAAAAACGAATCATTAAAAGAGTACCAAGAGTTGTTAAAATAACTGTTGCAATATTGGTCCCCACCAGTGTTGTACCAAGCATTACATCAGGTCTTTTAAACATTTTAAGTATAAGCTTGGCACCATTATGCCCCTGGTTGGCCTTATGGTGCAGATGAATCTTGTCTGAATTGACCAGGGCTATCTCAGAGCCGGAGAAAAAACCTTTCAACAGTAAAAGAATTACCATGGCCAGTAAAATATAAAAAATATCCATTTCTCAAATTCCCTGTTCTGACGAGCTTTTTTGATTTAAAACACTTCCATCTTCAATAACATCGATCTGCTCATCTAAGCATTCATTTGTTGTGTCATCTTCTGCAGACTTATTATCAGGTTCCTGGTCAGAGTCGTTATCTAACGCCTTCTCTTTCTCAACACTACCGCTGCTTACCCGAACTTTAACGATACGATGTTCATCCATTTCCAATATTGTAATCATAATACCTTCAACGGTTACCTTGTCGCCGGGTTTTGGCAGTCGATCCAGATGACGGAATGCCACCCCGCCAATGGTTGTCATCCTGGGGTCTTCAATGCCAAAATTGGTCAGGTTGTTAAAGTCGTTGAGTTTCATATCTCCGGGAACTTCGTAATCGTTTTCATCGCGCTCATGATAGAGTTCCTGACCTGAAACTTCCCCGGATACCTGACCAAAGATGAAATTTAATACTCCGCGCATTGTTACAAGTCCCTCAACTCCTCCGAATTCATTGAGGACTATGGCAGCCCTGGCTTGATTTGCCTGAAAAAAGTCAAACATTTCATCGACTTTTTTAGTCAGGGGCACCACCACTGGAGGGTGCATTATCTCTTCTGGTTTAAGCGAGGAGAGATCTGCATTATCCAGTACCAGCCGAAGGATATTTTCTGCATGGATAAACCCGACAATATTGTCATGGTGGCCACGGAACACCGGTACTCTTGGATGGCGATAGGTTCTGAACCGGTCAACCATTTCCGGTAAACTTAAGGCTTCATCAAGAAAACGTACATGGGTACGTGGTGTCATTATCTCCACTATCTCGGTGTCGTTGGCCTCCAGTAAGTTATATATCAAGGCACGCTCAGTGGCATCCAATTCGCCTTTCTCGGCTACTTCCTCCACCAGACTTCGGAATTCATCCACCTGGAGGATGTTTTCAGCCGTCTTTTCCTCTCCCACGATCAAGGTAGTAATCCAATCGGCAATGCCCCGGATGGCCCAGCGCAGGGGTGTAATAAATTTAACCCATACACTTAAGGGTTCAGCCACTATTTTTGTACTTATATGTACAGGATTGGAGACGGCAATGGTTTTGGGTGTCACCTCGCCGAACAGTAAAAGAAGGGGCACCATGAGCAATGTGGTTATCAGGGCAGCGCGTTCCCCACCGTAAAGTCTTACCAGGATACCGGTCATATTGGCAGCAGCAGCAATATTGATGAGTTCATTACCGCACAAAATAGAGATAATTAAACGCCTGGGCTGGTCCAGCAAGGCGTGAATGGTTTCAGAATGTTGATTACGCTCGGATCTTAGTTTTTGCAGATCCAGTCGGGAGATGGAAAACATAGCTGTCTCTGAACCGGAGAAAAAGGCAGAACCCACCAGCAGCAATACCTGAATGCACAGTCGTACAATCATATCCGTCTGCATCAGCAGGGCTGGATCCACGACAAAAAAATTTTTTAAAACTGTTACGTAGTAATCAATATTTTGCAACATCAAATCCTCTCTTTTTCTACGGGAAAACTCCCCATTGCCATAACCTCTCTGCTCTTGTTTGATTGTTTATCAGTTAAAGGCGGCAAAAGGATAAAAGCCCTGTATATTAGGAAAAAACATGCGTTGTGTCAATGAAATAATGGCAGACCTGCAGGTTGCTGGTGGCTTGCTTAGGCTTTATTCTTTTAAGCAGCACTATTTAAGATTGTTTAAATCTTGAAGAGGTTTAATTGCCTTCCTTCCTCTTTTAGCTGAATATTTGCCTTTTCAAGGTTTGCCTTGTTTGAGATGACAGAGGTCCCTTTTTGAGTCTCATCTATAGTGAAATATTTTTGGGCAATTATTTGTATTCTTCTCTTATCAAGCTGTAATAAGGAATTCTTGAACTGCTGGCGAATATCATCATCAAGTTTTATAATATCTCTGTAAAAGGCTTTTATGGAAGCAGGACCGGGAGTTTCCGGCTTATCTATCTCAGAGCAGACCTGTAAAATAGCTTCTTTAACATCAGTTTGGCTGTAATCACCATCTACTATAAAATCACACGCCTTTTTATATACATCCAGGGTTCTTTTAATATGGGGATCTCTATATGATCCAAATGAAAAGATACCCTCCTCACTGCTGTAAACAGCAAAGCCGCCATAGGCCCCGCCTTTTTCCCTGATTTCTCTGTGGAGATAAAGAGATCTGAGTATTTTGCTTATCACTGCAAGCCCAGGGGAGTCTTCATGGGTAATCCCAACGGTATTAAAGGACTGCCCCACAAAAGAGACAGAAGTATTGGTGTACCATCCGTCACAGGGCAACTCGACGTTAAAGGATAAATCCGGAGTAAAAAAAGATGCTCCATTCTTATTTGGCAGATGGTGATGGATGGATTTAATTCTTTTTTCCGCCTCTGCAATGGAGTTATGTCCGCCAATTAAAGCAGGTTTGAAATTATTTTGTTTTAATACAGACCCGGCAATTGTGATAAGATTTTTTGATAGGGTTGTAAGAATTTCATTTGTATTGCCACTTCCATTGAGTTTTTCGGTAACCTCTTTAATAAATTGATATTGGGAAATACCATGCCAGAGTTCATTGATATAAGAAGCCTTTGAAATATGTCTTGACGATAGAGAAATAGCATACCTATGGCCGGTTGAGACAATGGAAGCTTCCATTCCAGCCTTGTATTGAAGTAAAATATTTTTCAACCTTTCAAAATCCTGGAAATTGTATTCCTCAATAAACTCTTTTATCAAGTCAAAGAAACTGTTAATATTCCTGTCCAGAGTTTTGCCCTGAACAGCAAGGAAGGAATGGGGCTGGGATTTTTTGGAAAAATAAGTTCCTGAAAAAGGAGAGATAGATATTCCACCGGTGTATAGATCCATCAGTTCTGCATTTTTTCCATAGGAATTTTTCTTTGTACCACTGTTGGTAAATGCTCTGCAAAAAAATGGTACAAGACCAAAAAGATTGGAAGGAATGGATCCGGCTCCAACAGGACAGGTAAAATAGAGAATGCCTGATGTGGCCTTGTCATAGCAGGTGGCAAATTCAACATTCTTTATGGTATCAGGTTTTATGATTTCTATTTCAGGGGGGATATCAGCAATATCAAGGGTTGGTAAACTGGAAAGATCTTCCTGTTTTTCCTGGAGTGCTTCAAGACTCAGAGTCTCTTTTCTGATCTGGTCAACATCCTCTCTGCTCATTTGTTTGAAAAGGTTTTTAAACTCTTTTTTTGTTTCATTGATTGTTTTTTGTTCAAGATCTGTATCAGGCTCAAGAGTGAAAAGAATTCTGTGAGAATTTTCAAGGAAATATTGTCTTAATTTGTTTTCCAGAAATCTTCCCTTTTTTAATTCCTGCTTTAATTTGTCCAGGTCTTTATCAATATTTATGCAGGATACAGGATCGCCATCATGGATGAGGGTGCCTGCAAAGGAGAGCAGCAGCTTTATACCAAATGGATAAGGAGTATTGGTGATCTCTTTTCTGTGAAATTCAATTTGATGTATGGCAGAATCAATGAGATTTTTTTCAATTCCTTTGTCAGCTGTCTTTTTAATGGTGGAGAAAATAATATCTTCCATTTTTGTAACAGATTTTTTTGAAATATCTTTTAAACCGCAGGCAAACATTGTATCTCGATTATCCTGATCAAATCCTGTTGCATCAGAAAGAGCTGATCCAAGGTTAGAATCAATCAAGGCTTTTCGCAATGGTGAAGCAGCATTGGCAAGAAGTATCTGTTCCAATATTGTAAGAACAAGGATTTCAAAAGAGTCTTTAATATCACAGGTCAGCCATGCCACACATGCCTGATACTTTTTGTATATGTCTTCAGGGTCAGAATATGCATATTTTTGAGTTTCTGTTCTGGGTTTATCCCAGCGGGGCTGGGCTGGAACCCTTGTATCAATTTCAAGCATATCAAAATATTCAAGTACTTTTTGGGAAATAAATGAAAGGGTCTTTTCCAGGGCCAGATTGCCATAGGTATAAAAATATGAATTAGAAGGGTGATAATATCTGGCATGAAACTCTTTTAACTCTTTCCATGTCAGTTTTGGTATCTCAGAGGGTTCACCCCCTGAATTATTTTTATAGGTAGTATCAGGGTATAAAGAAGAGAGCAAAGACCTCCCAAGAACCTGGGCAGGTGATGACATGGCACCTTTCATCTCATTATATACAACACCTTTATATTCAAGTTCAAGATCACTGCCGTCTTTCTCAAGGATTGCAAGGCGATGGCCTTCCTGTTTAAAACTTAATTCATCAATACTGGGGAAAAAAGCTGCATCAAGGTAAACTTCCATAAGATTATAATAATCTTTCTGGTTCTGTGTTGCGAAAGGATACATTGTCCAGTCAGATGCGGTAAAGGCATTCATAAAAGAGGAGAGACTTCTTTTGATCATGGAGAAAAATGGATCTCGCACATTGAATTTTTTTGAACCGCACAAAACCGTATGTTCAAGAATATGAGCAACTCCCGAGGAATCAGAGGGTACAGTCCTGAAAAACACGCCAAAGGTATTTTCCTTATCCTTATTGGCAATATGAATATGTTTGGCTTTTGTTTTTATATGCTCAAGCTCAACCATGGCAGAATCAATAGATTCAAGTTCAGTAACATTTTTGACAAAATACCCGCAAATTTTCTGGCCCTGTTTGAATTGTGCTGCTTCCATATATTTACTTTTCCCTAATTATTATAAAAGGTTTATTAAAATACTTTTTGTTAAGTTGTTATCTGGATATTTGCCATAAAGAATAATTTATATGTTTTACCCTTCCACTGGTCGAGATAACAAATTTCAGACTCACTTTTCTTCTATATATACCTTATGGCAAATTTTCAATTGCTCACTTTCTATCTTCTAAATAAATAATACATATGATATATTTATATGTTTATGCAATATAAATGATAGAGGGGGAAATTACAACAACACATAATGTACATAATGCTGAAAAATAAAATTACATTTTTTATAGACAAAATCAAAAAACTGCATGGTGATCCCCACTATGTTGCCTTTGGCATGGCAATTGGTGTATTTATTGCAATCACCCCTACTATGCCCTTTCACACAATTGCTGCCGTTACCCTTGCTCTGTTTTTTAAGGCAAGCAAACCAGCGGCCATTATTGGAGTGTGGGTAAGCAACCCCTTTACAGTGGTTTTTCTATATTTTGCATGTTATAAAACAGGCCACCTGTTTTTTGAAGATTCGATTAATGCTCTGGAAGCAATAAAAATTTTAATCAATCATCTTGAAAGTAATATTGCATTATCCCAGAAAATCAATTATTTCATTGATTTTATTCAAACCAATATTAGATCTTTTATGATAATGAATTTTGGTGGGATTTTGCTTGGATTGTCTTCAAGTCTGGTTGCCTATTTTATTACAAAAGGTTTTTTTGTTACACTGCGGCAAAAAAAGATTGCGAAAAAAAGGCTTTAAAAAAATGACACACCCAGGTCAGCTGCTTAAAAATGAAAAATTGTATGCCGGAAAAGAGTTGGGGCAGAATTTTCTTTCAAATCCCGCAACAGCTAAAATGATTGTTAAAAAAACCGGGATATCAAATAGAGATCGAGTATTGGAAATAGGCTCAGGTCTTGGTGCTCTGACAATTCCTCTGGCTCAGACAGCCATGCATGTGACAGCTATTGAAAAAGATTCCCGCCTGATTCCTGTTTTACAGCAGGAACTTGACAATGAAAATTTAAGAAATGTTGATATAATTAATAAAGATATTTTAAAAATAAACTTCAGTGAAATAGCCCACAATAAAAACCGAGATGAAAATCAAGATAAAAAACTTGTGGTCATTGGAAATCTTCCCTATAATATTTCATCACAAATCCTGTTTAGGCTTGTTGAACAAAGAGGCTGTATTGAAAAAGCATTTTTAATGTTCCAAAAAGAGCTGGCAAAAAGAATTATTGCTTCTCCTGGCGGGAGAGATTATTCAAGACTCTCTGCCGTGGTCCAATATGCAGCTGATATCAGCTTTGTTACAGATATAGGACCGTCCTCATTTTTCCCAAAACCTGTAGTAGATTCAACTGTTTTAAAATTTAAGTTTTTTCATACCAAAGATTTTGATAAGACTTTAGAAAAAACACTGTTCAATGTAATCAAAGCTGCTTTTTCAAAACGCAGGAAAACACTGAAAAATTCAATGACAGGAGGGGAATTTGAGTTTAAAAAGGAGTTTATTATTCATGCTCTCGAACTAGCCGGGATAGATGCAAATAGAAGAGCTGAAACACTGAATGTGGATGAGTTTAAAGCACTAACAATGGCTGTAAAAGAAACTGAAAAGCTTGATACATGAAAATAAAAATTTCCATAGATAATCTCATTGAAATAGTCAGAACCGGTGGAAAAGTTCAGACCGGTGTTGATGTTTATAATGACAAAGGTATCCTTCTTCTTGATGATGAAATATTAAATAAAATGAGCAGGTTGACAGTGCAAGAATTTCTATAATTGCCGGAATATATCAGCAGGTTTCATTTTTGAGGTTTTTTGCCCCAGGATAAATCCGGTGATCCCTCCTGTAATTATGGATATTCCCATGGCTGATGCTGCAAGAGATAGAGAGACAGAAACAGGAAGGCGGACAATCTGGTTTGCATCCTGAGCATGTCTTGCCATGGCTGGAATAAAATTCATTTCCCCTGGGACAGGGATGGAAATCCATAGAAATCCCAACCCAGAAGAGATCAGATAGCCCATTAGAATTCCAAGACTTCCACCAATAATTGTCTGTATAAGCGTTTCTATCATTAACTGTTTTTGGATGTCAGTTTTTGTCCAGCCCAGAGCCTTTAAAATTCCAATATCATGGGAGCGTTCCACAAGATTGGAAATCATGGTTTTCATGATCAGCAGTATTGCACCTGCCAATCCTGTTAATGAGGCAATAAGAGCAAATTTCTCGGAAATCATGGAAACACCTCCCATAAGTTCAAGAAATGAATCAGAACTATTAATGGAAACATTTTTGATTTTTGATGAAATCCGTGATTTTATCTGGTTTTGCATTGAAGGATTGTTCAGCCTTAGATAGATAATATTTATTGCGCTCAATTTTTTTCCCAGCAGTATTTGAGCATTTGTAATAGGCATGTAAATATTTACTGCGGCAACCTGGGCACCTTCCTTAATTTCAATAGTACCCACAACTTTAAAAATCTGTTGGTCAATTATAAATGAATTGCCGATTTTAAGTTTTCTAAACTTTGCAAAATGTTTTTCCACAGCTATTTCGCCCTGTTTTTCAGGGAAACGGCCTTTATATATCCAATTTTTTGCTTTTAGAGCACCAAGGGGAGGTTGGCTTACATCAACTCCCATAATGGTTATAAAGTCGGTTTTGGTAAACTCCCATAGTAAAAGGGCCTGGGCAGAGGCTTCAACTCCATCAATGTGTCTGAGCACTGCAATGTCTGTGTCAGAAAATAGTTGGTTTGAAAAGGGAAGGCGGATTCCCCGCATTGATTTTGGCTGACTGCCAGATCCTGCAGTCTGTTGTGTGGTTCTCTGTACAATCAGGTCTGCTCCAATATCCTGAAATGGCTGTTGAGCCGCTTTTTTATAAGCTGACGAGAGAGCATTGATGGAGATAAACAGGGCAATGCCCACAGCAATTCCAAAAATATTTACTATTGTCCTGTTATGACGGTGGCCGAGTTCTTTTACTATATATGGATAATACATATCCTGCCTTCTATTTTATGCCGACCGAAAGCCGCTAATTTACCCAATTACGGCGTTGAGAAAAAATTAGCAGGTTTTTGCTCAGACACTATTTTACTTTGGTCTTCTGATCTAAAATCACAACAAGATCATCAATGGTCCACTCTCCCTGGAAAAATGACGGGCCTGATCCGGTTGGAAAACCCTTAAATTTAATTTTACGGTTATCAACAGTTACTTCAAACTTGCCATCTACCCATATAACCATGGGAATATGTTCTTTGATTCCCATTTTTGCTTTAAAGGCAATCCCCTTTTTACTATCAACATCATACCAGGATACGAGTAATTGATCTTTGTATTTTGGGAACACAGCGCGCAGCTCTCTTAATGTCGGCTGCATAGGTCCGTGATTCATATAAAGCACATCAACATGAACTATATCTTTTGCAAAAGAGTTTAATGGTGCTGTGATTAACAATGCTGCCATAATAATAAAATAAAGTTTTTTCATGATATCACCTCTCCATCTTTCATATGAATTATGCGGTCACAGGATGCTGCAAGCTCTTGATCATGGCTTACCATCAATATAGACAATCCTTTCTGCTTATGAAGATGTTTTAAAATATTCATTATTGCCTCACTGGTTTCTGAATCAAGATTCCCCGTGGGTTCATCTGCAAAAATAATTTCAGGGTAATTAACCAAAGCCCTTGCTATTGCAACTCTTTGCTTTTCCCCTCCAGAGAGTGCGGAAGGTCTGTGTTCAGCCCTGTGATCAATCTCCATCTGGCCAAGCAGCTCCATTGCTCTCTCTTTGCGTTTTTCCCTGTCCATTTTTACAGGGAATAGAGGCAGAGCAACATTTTCCCAGGCACTAAGAGTAGGTATAAGGTTAAATGATTGAAAAACAAAACCAATTGATTTGCGCCGAAACAATGCAAGATCATTTTCCAAAGAGTTTGTTATTGATGTTCCATTGATAGTTACTTCACCTGATGTTGGCTGCTCAAGACCGGAAAGAACTGACAAAAGAGTAGTCTTTCCACTGCCGGATTTTCCCACAAGGCACACAAATTCCCCTTTTTGTATGGTCAATGATACATCTTTGACCACCTGTAAATTGTCAAAAGCTTTATTAAGGCCTGTAGCTGTTAATATATCATTCATTCCTGAGTACCTCCGAAGGTTTTATTTGTGAAATGTGATTGCTTAAAAGATAGCTTGCCACAGCCCCCACCACCACTGACAAAAGGATGGAAAAAGCAGTTAGACTCCATGATATGGTCACAGGCAGCTGTAGTGTTTTAAAAACAGGATCACCGCCTCCTGGAAGGAAATGAGGAGTTGGGCTCATCTCCCAGGGAATTGGAATATTGACCTGAATAAGCCCTAACAGAGAGGCAGCAATAAAAGACAGTATCAATCCAAGTATCCCACCCATTAGGCATTGAATGATTGATTCTCCTGCAAGTTGACTGGCAATATTTTTATTGGACCATCCAACAGCTTTGAGAACACCTATTTCATTTGCTCTCTCTGCAAGGTTTCCAGCCATGGTTTTTAAAACTATTAAGATAGTTACAATCAGGGCAATAAGGGATGTTGCAAGGGAAAATTTATCTGAAAGTGCAAAAAGACTTCCAAGGCTTTTCAGAAAAGAAGCCGGCGTTGCAACACTTGCTTTTTCTCCAAGAATATTTTTTATTGAAAGGGTTAAAGCCTCTATATGCGAGGAGTTTGCCTTGATAAACAGAATATTCGCATCTTTTGTTCCAAAGGGTGAAACAGCCTGTATCTGTTTGGATTCCCTTGCAAGTTTTTGGGCATCATCTATATCAAGATAAATATTGGCAGCAGCTATTTTAGTAGCACGGGAAGCATCCACAATGCCTGAAATCATATAGGTTTTTTTGGCAATGGTAATTTGATCACCTGTTTGAATATTATATGTTCTGGCATAGGATATCTCTGCAAGGGCCTGATGTTTGCCTTTTTCAAAAAAATTGCCATCAATTACCTCACTGCGCAAAGTTCCCGGTCCAACTGGGTTCTCACCATCAATTCCCAGCATTATGGTAAAACGATCTTCATCAAACACCCATAACAGCAGGGCTTGTGCAAACCCGTCAATCCCCGGCAGCTGTTGTATCTGCTTTATCTCATCATTTTTTATGGTAACTGCCGAGCAGGCAAACACAGGACCTGTAAGATCTTCTGGTACATTACCAGCTCTTTGCACAGTAATATCAGCACCAATCTCTTTGAGTGGTATGCGGGAAGCCTTATTATATGCCATTGAAAGGGCGTTAATAGTAATCAAAATGGCAAGCCCGACTGCAAGGCTGAATATTGCTGTAAGTGTCCTTCTTCTTCGATGATATAACTCTTTGAATAAATATTGTATATTCATTGCCTGTCTCCTTGATTAGGGAAAAAACACTCCTGGGAATGCATACTTGCCTGCAGGAGTTCAAAAAATTGTTTTTGCTGGTTTTCATTTAGAATCATTTTAATATCAAGAAGATGAGAAATGACTACTTTTTGAATATTCGCCTGGATCACTGCAATCTGTTTTTGCAATTGTTCAGCCTGGGAATATGTGACATCTCTTTGAGATAAAAGTTTAAAAAGCAAATCTTTTTTGATTTCCATGGTTGAATGAAGTTTTGTAAGTTGATTGTGAAACAATTCAGCCATGGACTCCATTTCAACCATCTGGCTCTTTGAAAGTCCCAGTACATGAAAAAAATGATGACTTTTACCTGTTTCAAGGTCTGCAACAGGAAAAGCCTGTTGACCATGATGATAATATTTATATCCGGCAACCACTATTACTGCCATGTTTATTGTTAATGATAAGATTAACAATAGCTCCATCCATTTGTTCTTCATAATGATACTCCATGATTTCTGGTATCCATATTGGTCCCCAGGGTGACATGTAAAAAACCGTCAGCTATTGAACCCGGCGGCGCTGCATTGAAGCTGTCAAGAGATAAAGAGGTCACTATGTTTTCTCGATCCGGGTAATTCGCTGGAGAAGAGAGTTCCAGGGGATTCAATTGATTCTGGATCACAAGACTGCCAATTAGTGTTCCGCTTAAAAGACCAATAATTACCATTGCAGCCGGAATAGAAAGTGGTCTTAAAAAGTTATTCAAAAAATGATCCTGCAGGGAGGTTTTGTTTATCCTTGCAATGACCTGTTGGGTAAATATTGGGTCAGGTTCAATCTGTGGCAGTTTATCAATGGATTGATAAGTATGCATCATTGCTGTAAATTGTTTTTTGCACTCCCTGCAGCTTCGAAGGTGGGTTTCAATACTCTCCTTTTGAATCTGATTGACCTCCCCATCCTGAAAAGCTGATAATTTTTTTCTAACATCTCTGCATTTGTTCATAACGTTCCTTTGAAAATTTAAAAAATGCCCTTTATATAATCTTAAACACTTTAAAATGAAAAAACCTGCACTATTTTCTAATTTTTTTTTGAATATTTTTTTTGGCACGGACAAGCAGAGCATCTACTGCAGGAATTGAGCGATCAAGGATTTGAGAAATCTCGGCATAGGACAATCCCTGATAAAATTTTAAAGTTACAGCAATTCTCTGGGCAGATGGCAATGTATTAAGGATATCAAAAATTCTGCGGGTTTGTTCGGCTTTTAACAGTTGGTTCTCAGGAGTTGTAAAATCTGTATTAATCTGCGGTTGTCTTTTTAAAGGCAATGAAGTCAAGAACATATTTTTAATTTTTAAAGTCCGCTTTTTATTCAAACAAAGATTAATTGCAATACGATATATCCAGGTGGAAAACTTTGCACGCTTTTCATATTTTGGTGCTGATTTCCATACTCTTAAAAAAACATCCTGTGAAAGATCCTCTGCATGGGTTTTATCTCCCATCAAACGCCAGATAAAATTTAAGATTGAATTCTGGTGAACCTGTACAAGAGTGGTAAAAGCATGTCTATCTCCATTTGCAACTCTTTGCATAAGATCTTCAGCGGTTTGTATTTTTTTTTGGTATTTTTTCTCTGGACTGGATTCACTCATTGTTCAGCAAAATATTTTTTATTGATTTATGCTCATGGGTTTGTTGTAGATAATATCAGTTGGAATAAAAGATTAAAAGAGCATGGTCAGTGATTTAGGCTTTTAAACACTGGCACAGTTTTAATTATATCTCTTTCTCATTAAGCCACTCGAGTATCCGGTCCGCTACAGCCTGCCAACCAGACTTCAACATCATGGCGTGGGTTGTGCAACGGATACAGGCTCTCTCTTGATCAATTCCAAATCCATACTATAATTTCTTTTTCATACAGAAATCGCTATGCCACATGCCTCCATGAGTTCTCCTGACCAATATTAAATACATGAAAATTTTCCATTATATTGACTGCTATAGATATAATTATTTTTTATATATTCAGGTATTCCTTTCAGAAACAAGGAAATTTTATCTTTTGTTTTGTAGTAACTATTGCCTATTCAATTTATGATGGAAAGTCAATTGAAAAATTGCAGTTACACCAAATAAAATCATAAATTGACATCTTACTGCTGATTGTTTAAATTCAATTGCGAAAAAATGTTGATATGAATTAAAAGGAAATTTTATGATTAGAGCAAATGAGAATTACAATAAATTAAAAGCATCCTATCTTTTTGCAGATATTGCCAAAAAAGTAGAACAAGTTCAACTTGAAAATCCTGAAAAGCAGATTATCAAACTTGGGATAGGAGATGTAACAAAAGCCCTTGCTCCTGCAATTATTAAAGGATTTCATGATGGTGTGGATGAGATGGCAGATGATGCTACATTCAGGGGATATGGTCCAAGCCCGGGATATGAATTTTTACGTCGGAAAATAGCAGAAAATGATTTTCAAAAGAGGGGTGCTGATATAAAGGCAGATGAAATTTTTGTCAGTGACGGGGCAAAGTGTGATGCAGGAAATTTCCAGGAATTGTTTGCCACTGATATTAAGATTGCTATTCCTGACCCTGTTTACCCTGTATATCTTGATACCAATGTCATGGCAGGTAGAACCGGGGAGTTTGAAAATGGCAGGTATAAAGGTATTGTTTATATGGATTGTTTAAAAGAAAACAGTTTTCTGCCTGAGCTTCCCGATGAAGATGTGGATCTTATTTATCTTTGTTTCCCAAATAACCCTACAGGTTCAACTGCTACAAAAGAAGAGCTGAAGAAATGGGTTGATTATGCAAAAGAGAACAAGGCATTGATTCTGTTTGATGCTGCCTATGAATCTTTTATCCGGGATGAAACACTTCCTCGAACCATCTATGAAATTGAAGGTGCAAAAGAAGTGGCAGTTGAATTTAGAAGTTTTTCCAAAACTGCTGGGTTTACAGGGACCCGATGCGGCTTTATAGTTGTTCCAAAAGAGTGCATGATATTTAATTCAAAAAATGAAAAAATATCTTTGCATTCCATGTGGGACAGGCGGCACAGCACAAAATTCAATGGAGTCTCCTATCCTGTTCAAAAAGCAGCAGAGGCTGTCTATTCACAGGAAGGACAAGCACAGATAAAAGCACAGATTGACTATTATCTTAATAATGCTGACATTATCAGAAAATCGATTAAATCCCTTGGGTTTGATTATGTTGGCGGGGAGCATTCACCCTATATCTGGATAGATGGGAAGACAAGAGATTCCTGGGAATTTTTTGATCTGCTTTTAAACAAAGCTTCTGTGGTATGCACTCCTGGTGCAGGATTTGGCATGTGCGGTAAACCATATATCAGAATCAGTGCATTTAATTCTCTTGAAAATGTTACAATGGCCATGGAGAGGATTAAAGATGCATTAAGAGGAGACCAGGCGTAAAATGGATCATTTTTTCAAGGTAAAAAGCCTTGAGGAGGTGATGGTATTGGCAGATGAGTTTTCTCCTGTTGGAGTTGAAACAATTTCTGTATCTGATGCTTTTTCAAGGGTTCTTGCCAAAGATCTTGTTGCTCAAAAAGATATGCCGGGATTTAAAAGAGCTACCATGGATGGTTATGCTGTTACAGCTCAATCTACATTTGGTGCTTCAGAATCAAGCCCTGCATGGCTTGACATTGCAGGAACAGTTTTAATGGGAGAAGTTCCTGAAACTGTTGTTCTTAAATCAGGCCAGGCTGTTACAATTTCCACCGGTGGTATGCTCCCGAAAGGGGCTGACAGTGTTGTCATGGTGGAGCATACACAACTCATTGATGAGACCTGTGTGGAAGTTTATAAAAGCGTGGCTCCTCTGCAGCATGTTATTGATGCTTCAGAAGATTTTGCAAAACAGGACAGGGTTTTATCCAAAGGGATATTTATCCGGCCACAGGAAGCAGGACTTGCAGCAGGCCTGGGATTTTCACAGATTCAAGCCTATAAAATACCAAAAGTTGGTATCATATCAACAGGAGATGAGATAATCCCTATTGATCAGGAACCTGGACCCGGTAAAATCAGGGATATCAATTCCTACAGCCTGTCAGGTTTTATAAAGGAAGCTTTTGCCATACCAATTACCTATGGTATTGTAAAAGATGATCCTGATGCTTTAAAAAAGGCTGTTGAAAAAGCTCTTGACGAAACAGACATGGTATTGATTTCTGGAGGAAGCTCTGTTGGGACAAGGGATTATACTGTGGAAGTTTTGTCTTCTCTGCCTGACACGCAAATGTTGGTTCATGGAATGTCCATAAGCCCGGGTAAACCGACAATCCTTGCCAGGGTTGGTAAAAAACCTGTATGGGGGCTGCCGGGTCAGGTTGTCTCTGCCATGGTTGTACTTAAAATTGTAGTTATACCTTTTTTAAACAGGCTTAAAGGGCTTGAAAATTTAAATCCTTTCACCAGAATTCAGGCAAGACTTACTCGGAATGTCTCATCTGCCCAAGGCAGAAGGGATTTTATAAGGGTTGAACTGACAAACCAGGATAATCAAATGCTGGCAAAACCGGTCCTTGGTAAATCTGGATTGATTAAAACCATGATTCGTGCGGATGGACTTCTTGAAATCAATGATAATGTTGAAGGTCTGGAAAAGGATACAATCACAGATGTTATTTTATTATGAATTTTAATTAGTCTTGACCAAAAAGCTATGTTTGTATGAAAAGTTGCCCATATGTGAGGCGTAAGAACTTTTTCAACCGGAGTGTACTGTAGTACATGAGGATTGCAAAAGTTTGAAGCAACGAAGCAGATGGGTGAGTTTTCATACAAACATTAATTATTAATTTAAATGGGTAGAAAAGATGGCTGTTAAAAGAAATGTGTATCTTGATATGAAAAGTATTGAAGAGGCAAAAAAAATTCTCTTTGAACAATTTAAAAACAGTGAAACCCAAATTGAAACCCTTGATGTGGTAAATGCAAAAAACAGGGTACTGGCAAGACCAGCCATAGCTGCCATATCTTCTCCTAATTTCCATGCAGCTGCCATGGATGGTATTGCAGTGGATGCAAAGATAAGTTTTGGGGCAAGTGAAGATTCTCCCAACACTCTTGTCCCGGATAAAAATGCTTTCTGGGTTAATACGGGTCACGCCATGCCTGAAGGTACTAATGCTGTTATTATGATAGAGCATCTAAATATTTTAAATGACAGTGATATTGAAATTGAAGCACCGGTTTTTCCATGGCAGCATGTAAGAAAAATGGGTGAAGATATTGTTGCCACAAAACTGCTCTTTCCAAGGAAACATAAAATCAGTTCATATTCCCTTGGAGCACTTTTATCAGGTGGAATATTCAGAGTAGATGTTTACAGACAGCCAAAAGTTTTGATTATTCCTACTGGTTCAGAACTCAAGCAATGGTACAATGTTGAACCAGGAGATCTTGAACCGGGAGATGTGATAGAATCCAACTCTTCGGTTCTAAGCGGGCTTTGCGAAGATCATGGAGCTGAGTTTACGATCCATCCCATGCTCAAAGATGATCTTGAAAGTATTAAGAAAGCTGTGGCAGAGGCAGCCAGGCAGGATTATGACATGATCTGCATCATAGGCGGCTCTTCTGCCGGCTCTGAAGATTTTGCAAAACCGGTTATTTCAAACCTTGGAGAAGTTTTTGTCCATGGGGTTACCATGATGCCGGGAAAACCTGTGATGTTTGGAAAAGTGTTTGATACTCCTGTGTTTGGGATTCCTGGATATCCTGTATCAGCCATTGTTGCCTTTGAGCTTTTTGCAGGACCTTTATTGTTGAAAATGCAGAGGCTTCCAAGAAGGGAAACTGTGAAAGTCCCTGTTTCACCGGCAAGGAAAATCGCCTCTAAACTTGGTCAGGAAGAATTTATAAGGGTTAAAATTGGTTCTGTGGATGGAAAACTTGTCTCTTCCCAGCTGCCGAGGGGCTCCGGGAGTATCACAACCTTGACTGAAGCAGATGGAATTATAAGGATTCCCCGTAATATTGAGGGAGTTGTAGAAAATGAAAAAGTTGATGCCCATTTATTGCGGCCACTATCTTCCATTGAAAATACAATTGTAATTACAGGTTCCCATGATAACACCCTTGATCTGCTTGCTGATCAGATAAAAAAAATTAATGGAAATATAAGTATCTCATCGAGCCATGTGGGAAGTATGGGTGGTTTAATAGCCATTAAAAAGCAAGCCTGCCATATGGCAGGTGTACATTTGCTGGACCCTGAAGATGGCAGCTATAATATTTCATATATTAAGAAATACCTGCCACATCAAAAGGTCTGGCTTGTTAACCTTGTCATGAGAGATCAGGGACTGATTGTACCAAAAGGCAATCCTGAAAATATACAATCCATTGAAGATATAAAAAACAGGGGTTTACAGTTCATTAACCGCCAGCCAGGCTCAGGTACAAGGATTTTATTTGATTATAAGCTTAAAAGCCTTGGAATATCGTCCAGGGATATCAAAGGGTATCAAAATGACGAATATACACATATGTCAGTTGCAGTTGCTGTTTTGTCACAAAGAGCCGATGCAGGACTTGGCATCCAGGCCGCAGCCCAGGCTCTTAATCTTGATTTTATCCCTGTTGTAACTGAAGAGTATGACCTTGTTATTCCAGATATGTTTTATAATACAACGAAAATTCAGGTATTGCTTGAGACAATTAAAACAGAAGATTTCCAAGAGAGAGTTATATCTCTTGGAGGATACAGCACGAAAAATACCGGCAAGGTGATGTTGGAGATTTAAACAGCAGTGAGGTGTGATCAAAAATATCACACCTCACTGCTGTTTTTATAATTAAAAATTTAAAATTTAAGAGGGATCAAGTTCAACCCTTCTATTCATTGCGCGGCCTGAATCAGTTCCGTTTAATGCAACAGGTTGAGTAAAACCAAATCCTTGAGTGTCCAGTCTTTTCCATAGAATTCCTTTTTTGACAATATAATCTCTAACAGCATTGGCACGTCTCAGGGAAAGATCCATGTTATACGCAGGAGTCCCTACATTATCACAATGACCATTGAGTTGAAGATTCATGGCAGGATTTTGTTTCAGGATTTTAACAACATCATCCAATAAAGGATAGGCCATGGATTTGATTATAGATTTATCAAAGTCAAACAGAACATTATCCAGCACCCAGCATCCAACTGCATTTACTGTTGCACCGGCCGGAGTTCCAGGACATTTATCATCTCCATCATAAACCCCATCATTGTCACTATCTTTTTTTGCTGAGACAACCGGCGCTTTAGGTGCAGAGGCAGGTTTTTCATCAAGAAATACCATCTCAACAAAATCAGCCATGCCTGCATAGCTCATCAATTCGTCTGCTGTGGAGTAGAATCCGCATCCTCCAATGTCAGCAATTTTTTGTAAGAGCGCTGCTCCATCTTTTGAATCACCCACAAGGATTGGATAAAAACAGATGGAAGAACCATATTTTGCTTTTAATTTTCTCGCAGATGTCAAAACACCTTTTTCCATATCAAGGCCATCACTAATTATAATAACTGCATTACTATCGCCTGAAAGCCCGTCAAGATCATCTGCTGTGGCATCTAATGCAAGATTCACTGGGCTGTATCCACCAGCTTTGGTGATTTTATCAATACCCTTATCTAAATTTCTGGTGGAATATTTTTCCATTCCATAAAAAAGTATGGTTTTCTCCTTTGATAAATCAGGAGCATGGCCAAAGGATCTTAGTCCTGCAGTCTGGCCAAGTTCTGGAATAGAGCTATTTATCCCATATGCCAGCGTCTTTGCTATATCAAATTTTGCGCTTTGACCTGCTGCATGATTCATGGAACTTGATGCATCAAACAATATTATGAAATTATCCACCTTTGATGTATAATTGTCTGCATCCAATTTTTTTGTATCAATGGAAGGTATTGTTAGTTGCTGTGATGCGCATCCAAATAAAAAAAGAAAGGTAAAAATTGTTAATAAACTTCTTGTTAAAAGTCTCATGTTTTTCTCCTTTATGTCTGTTAATTTTAAATTGTGGTTTATAAAGTTCCTACAGTAAATCATACTGTCTATTTGTGTTACAAAAGAACATACATAAAATCAAGCTTTTTTTATAATTTCTTGCTATTTTCACTCACAAATTATATACGTCAATCGGTTTAATTAACAAGCAATAAAAGAAAAAATTGATAAAATATGGAATTATATCAGGGAATCATCCTCGGAATTATCCAGGGGCTTACGGAATTTTTGCCGGTAAGCAGTTCAGGCCACCTTGTACTGGGGCAGATCTTTTTCGGGATCACACAATCACAGCTTGTGTTTGATATAAGTGTTCACATGGGAACCCTTCTTGCCATTCTGGTGGTCTATGCTTCTGACATCAAGGCTATGCTGGTGTCTGCAGCCAGTTTTTTTTTCAGAGTAATTCTTTTCAAACCCGTTATCTCTGAGTTTAAAGAGGATGAAAACCTTCAAATGGCAGGTTTGATTTTAATTGGTTCAATTCCAACGGCAGTAATAGGATTTGGTTTAAAACAGTTTGAACATGTTTTGTTCACATCCAGGATTCTTGTGGGTTGTATGCTGATTTTGACAGGAACAGTTTTGTGGATATCAAGAAAATACTATTTTTCTGGAAACAAAACTACCGGACCGGGTATTAAAAAAGCTCTTTTGATAGGGGTTTGTCAGGGAATTGCCGTCATTCCGGGGATTTCAAGATCAGGGTCCACAATTGCAGCAGGAATGTTCCTTGGCCTTGACAGACACAAGGCTGCTAAATTTTCTTTTCTTTTATCAATTCCTGCAATACTTGGTGCTCAAATTTTGAGTATAAAAGATATGATAAACAGCAATCTGAATATTGACCCTGTGACAATATATGCTACAATCACATCATTTATAACCGGTTTGATTGCTTTAAAAATACTTTTGACTTTAGTCCATTCAGGCAGATTCCATCTTTTTGCCCCCTATTGCTGGCTTATTGGAGCTTTAGTTATTTTATCGAAAATTATATAAAGGAGGTTTTGTGGATCCAGGTATTTTCAGAGAATATGATATAAGAGGTGTTGCAGGCAGGGATATTTTAGATGAAGATGTAGTAAATATTGGCAAAGCCTATGGCAGCCTTTTAAAAACCCAAAACAAAAAAAACATATCTGTTGGCAGAGACTGCAGGCTGACTTCTCAAAAATTTGCCCAACTTTTTATTGATGGAATTATATCCACAGGATGCAATGTCATTGATATTGGAATCTGTCCCACACCAGTCCTCTATTTTTCCATACAGCATTTAAATCTTGGAGGCGGTGCCATGGTGACTGCAAGCCATAATCCACCTGAGTATAACGGGTTTAAACTGCTCAACGGCATGGATTCCATTCACAGCCAGGGACTGCAGGATATCAGGGTTATTATAGAGAACCAGGAGTTTGTTCAAGGTAAAGGCAAGGTAAGCAAAAAGGATGTAATCACACCTTATAAAGATTATATTTTAAATAATATCAATATTAAACATCCGATTAAAATAGGTATTGACTCTGGTAATGGAACCGGAGGAATTACCGCTCTGCCGGTATTAAAAGATCTTGGATGTGAAGTACATGATATCTATTGTGACATGGATGGAAGATTTCCCAACCATGAAGCAGATCCCACCCAGAAAAAGAATATGCTTGAACTGATAAAACTTGTTAAAGAAAAAAAACTTGATCTTGGAGTTGGTTATGATGGTGATGCTGACAGAATAGGTGTTGTGGATAAAAATGGAGAGCTAATTTATGGTGACCAGCTCATGGTTATTTATGCAAGGGAGATTCTTGAGCGCGATCCAGGGGCCACCTTTATTTCAGAAGTTAAATGTTCCATGGTCATGTATGATGATATTAAAAAACATGGCGGCAATGCCATTATGTGGAAAACAGGCCACTCTCTGATCAAGAAAAAGATGAAAGAGGAGAATGCGGCTTTGGCAGGAGAAATGAGCGGGCATATGTTCTTCAAAGACAGGTATCTCGGGTTTGACGATGCCCTCTATGCCACCTGTCGTCTGCTTGAAATTATGGCTGATACAGGCCAGGGAGTTGATGAACTTATCAAGGACCTTCCCAGGACTTTCACAACACCGGAACTTCGTGTGGAATGCCCCGATGAAATAAAATTCAAGGCAGTCGATAAAATTGTTGCCCATTTTAAAGCAAAACAGAATATCATCGATATTGATGGCCTGCGGGCATTATATGATGATGGGTGGGGACTTGTAAGAGCTTCCAATACCCAGCCGGCCCTGGTCCTTCGCTTTGAAGCCTTGAGTGAAAAAAGATTGCATGAAATACAAAATGAAATCCAGTCTGTTTTAAAAGAAATTATTAAGGAGCTATAATAGGATCTAATCATATTATAAAAATAATTTATGGAGTTATCGGTACCACAGCAGAAGGCAGTAAATCATACCGGCTCCCCGGCACTTGTTGTTGCGGGAGCCGGTTCTGGTAAGACCAGAACCCTGACAGCCAAGTTCTCACACCTTGTTAATAATGGTCATGATCCCAAAAGGATTCTTGCCATTACTTTTACAAATAAAGCTGCTCAAGAGATGAAATCCAGACTCATAGAGATGACAGGCCTTGGATTCCAGGCATTCCAATGGGTGAGAACCTATCATTCAGCATGTCTCATGATCTTAAAACGCCATTGTGAAGAAGCAGGGTATTCATCCCCCATATTGGTATTTTCAGTTTATCAGCAGCAAAAGCTTATAAAAGAGCTGTGTGTAAAAAACAATATTGAAAAAAAACATGCCAATAAAATTCTGTCCATGATTTCAAGGGCTAAAAATTTTGGTAATCCCAAAAAATATTTTGATCTGAAACCCGGTTTTTTTGCTGTTAAAATTCAAGATCTGTTTGACCAGTATGAAGAACGTTTAAAAGAGATGAACAGTGTGGATTTTGATAATATTCTTTTAAAAACAAGGGATCTTTTAAGAAACAGTAGAAGTATAAGTGAATATTATCAAAATTATTTTTCCTATATTCTTGTGGATGAATACCAGGATACCAATAATCTTCAGGAGGATTTAACCAATCTTCTTCTTGGTGAAAATAAAAACCTTTTTTGTGTTGGAGATGACTGGCAGGCTGTTTATGGATTCAGAGGATCAAATGTTAACCATTTCCTCGATTTTCCGCAAAAATATAAAAACTCAAAAATTTTCAGGCTTGAAGAAAATTACAGATCAGCAGATGAGATTGTCCAGGCTGCAAATGATTTGATTGATTACAATCCTGATAAAATGGATAAAAAATGTTTTTCCAATAAAAAAGGCGGTGTCATTGAGATATATGATTTTATGTCAGACACACATGAAGCTGACTGGGTGGCAAAGAGAATCATGGGGTTAAACCGCAACGGCCAGGGAGTAAGTCTTGATAAAATAGCAGTGGTTTACAGAACAAAGTTCTGCTCCCTTGCATTTGAGAAAATTTTCAGATCATACAGGATACCTTACCATTTAAGAGGTTCCCAGGGCTTTTTTGAAAGAGCGGAAATCCTTGATATCAACTCCTATTTAAGTGCTTCATTTTTCCCCAATGATGATGTCTCTTTTGAGCGCATTGTCAATACTCCCAAGAGGGGAATCGGGCCTGCAATGATCAAAAAAATTGCAAATTTGAGAACAGAAGGTACAAGCCTCCAGGATGCTGCAAGAATCATGATTAAAGATCGGATTTTAAGCAGAAAAATTCATGAAAATCTTTCCCAGGTTTTACAGATTATTGATGCAGTCAGAGAACTTGCTCCTGCAAGAGCCATGGAAGTTGTCATGGAAGAGACTGACTATTTTGAATATTTGAAGAAAAAAACAAAAACCAAAAATGAGTTTATTTCAAAAAAAGAGAATATTGAACAGTTGATTTATAATGCAAAGGCTTCAAATAATCTTTTAGAATACCTTGAAGAAGCAGCCTTGATAAGGGAAGACAAAGAGGATGAAGATGACTCCGATTCCTCGGGAGTCTCTCTTCTCACAATTCATTCAGCCAAGGGGTTGGAGTTTGATACTGTATTTATTGTAGGCTGCGAAGAGAGGCTTTTTCCTCACTGGCGATCCATTGATGCCGGCGATAATGCTCTTTTTGAGGAGAGGCGCCTTATGTATGTGGCAATGACCAGGGCAGAAAGATTTTTATACCTGACACACACCCGTTTCAGGAAAGGCGAATTTGCAACACCAAGCAGGTTCATTGATCAAATTCAAGAGTGTATAAATTGAATTACAGAGCATCATTGTCACAGATTTTCACCAGGCTGATAAACAATGGTAAAGGTATTATTCCCACAGATCATAAAGGTATCTTTGTTACCCTCTTTTTTGCAATTTTTACTACTGTTACAGGTGTTGGAATCGTAGTGCCCCTGCTTCCTGTCTATGCTAATGATCTCGGGGCAACAGGAATATATGTGGGCTTGATATTTGGATCATTTTCCATATCCCGCACCTTTCTTTTACCTTTTTTTGGAAGACTGTCCGACAAAAAGGGTCGCAAGCCCCTGATTGTAGCAGGCTTGGCTGCCTATACTATTATTTCCATAGCCTTTGTATTTTCAGAAAATGTGGAATCCCTGATTATACTGAGATTTATCCAGGGAGCAGCTTCTGCCATGATTATGCCCGTGGTTCAGGCCTATGTGGGTGAGATTACACCTGCCGGCCAGGAAGGGTATTCCATGGGGCTTTTTAATCTCTCCATGTTTTTAAGTCTGAGCCTTGGCCCTTTGATGGGAGGCGTGATAAAAGATATATGGTCCCTTGATGCTGCCTTTGTATGTATGGGTATTTTATCAGCAATCGGTCTTTGGTTATGTCTCTTTTTATTACCCCCTGTATCTATGGAGCAGGCAGGTAATACAAATTATCAGATAGTTCCATGGTCAAATCTATTAAAAGATAAAATCCTGATTTCTATTTTTATATTCAGATATGCCTATGTCGCCTGTATAGGAGTGATATGGTGTTTTCTTCCTGTGTTCGCAGATATTGAATTTGGCCTTTCCGGCTCCTTGACCGGAGTGCTTGTCATGCTTGGTGTGTTTGTATCAGGTCTTCTTCAAATTCCCATGGGCTGGGCAGCAGACAGGATAAATAAAGATATCATGATCATAACAGGGGGAATACTCTCCACAATAGGAATGATGCTGCCCTACTGGTCATCATCTTTTTCTGATCTTGTTGTGGCAGTTATAGTTTTTGGAATCGGAGGAGGGATTTCCATGCCTGCAATCATGGCATATGCTGTAATTATAGGTGATGAAAAAAAAGCCATGGGATCGGTCATGTCCATTATGACGGTTGCTCACAGCCTTGGCATGTTGACAGGTTCAATGGCAGCCGGACTTGCCATGGATTTTTTAAGTTTAAGACTCTCTTTTCCCTGTGGAACTCTTATCATGCTCATTGGAACAATCATCTTCCTGTCAATGGCGGATAAAAGTTTTAGTAAAAACAATTATCCTGTAACGTAGCTATGAGAACATTATTAGAGTTTGGTTCCAAATTTTGCAGAAAAAAGCTCTATATATATGGGACCTTTTGGCATAAGTCTGCTTTGAAAGAGTATCAGCCTGTCTGCTGTAAACTTAACTGACTCAAATTGACCGGTTTGCTGTAATAATCTTTCAAATTTTTGTGCACTTAATTTGTTTTTTTTAAGCCTGGCTAAAGTCAGATGACCATGGAACTCTCTTTTTTCCTCTGGTATTCCAATATTTGAAAGCCTTTGTTCAAGCCTTGCATGAAGGGTTGCAAGTTTTTGTGTCTCACCATTGATTCCTGCCCAGATAACTTTTGGAGATCTGCTGTTTGGAAAGGTGCCAATGCCTTTTAATGAAAGTTTAATGGGTTTGACATATTGAGCAGACTTGGTAAGATTTCTTTTGATTTCCGGCAGCAGATCATAATCTATATTTCCCAGGAATTTCAGTGTGAGATGCATATTTTCAGGGGAGATATATTTTGCTTTTATCCCATTTGCCAGCATTGTTTTCTGGGTATCTTTCAGAACTTTTTTTATGAAATCAGGCAGTTTTATTGCAATAAAAGCTCTTATGGGTTTTGTTTTATCCGGCATTAAAATTATCCCTTAACAACTGCAAGTGGAGTCAGTTGATTTTCAATCTCCACCAGATCTTTTTGATTTTCCATGACAATATCAATATTTTTGTAGGCACTGCTTGCTTCATCAAGGTCTTTTGCATGACGGATTGCATGAATAACCCCAAGTTTATCAAGTTTTTGTTTCTCTTTTTTAAGATCAAGGATTTTTCTTGCCCTGCTTCTGCTCATAACTCTTCCTGCACCATGGGAACAGGACGTGAAGCTGTCTTTGTTCCCTTTTCCTCTGACAATATAACTATTGGTACCCTGAGAACCGGGTATAATTCCCAGCTCATCCTTTTTTGCAGATGTTGCACCTTTTCTATGAATATAGACTTTTTGATTAAAATGTTTTTCCAGAGCTGCATAATTATGGGCAATGTTGATCAATTTTCCAAAATCACATGAAGTAAGAGCTCCTGACGGACCATTTAAATACTCTGAGATTATCTCCATAACTCTTGTCATCATAACTTTTCTGTTAGCAAAGGCAAACTCCACACAATACTGCATATCTGTCAGATAATCTCTGCCATGGGAAGAGGGCATTTTAAAATATGCAAGCTGCCAGCTCTTTGGTATTGAGATTTTTTTTCTCTGATTCTCTTTAACAGCCAGTCTGTTGTAGTGAGTGGCAACAGTGTGTCCAAGATTTCTGCTGCCTGAATGTATCATCAACCATAAAAAGCCCTGGGTATCCCTTTGAATTTCTATGAAATGGTTGCCCCCTCCCAGGGTTCCCAACTGTTTTAATGCATTGCCATATTCTCTTTTTGCAATGGGGCCGCAGGGCAGATCAGGCATTAGATTTTTATCCTGGGGCTTTTTATGACGGTTCATACCCAGAGGAATCAGCTTTCGGATTTTTGTCATTACCTTTTTAAGCTCTTCTGTTGTAATATTTTTTATGTTTGTTTTTACAGCACACATGCCGCAGCCGATATCAACTCCAACTGCATTTGGAATAATAACCCCTTTTGCAGCAAGGACACCTCCAATGGGCATACCATAACCCTGGTGGGCATCGGGCATTATGGCAACATGTTGTAAGGCATAGGGAAAGTTTGCAATATTTCTTGCCTGTTCCAAAGCCCCTTCTTCAATATCATCCAGCCATAATTTGATGGGGAGTTTTTCAGTTGATATTATTCTTTCCATATGGTTTTGTACCCCAGTGAATTGCTATTGTGCCAAACATATATTTTTTATAGGAAACTTTTTCAAAACCTGCCTTAATCATCATTGTCTTTAACTCATCAGCAGTTTTAAAGTTTTTTGTTGTTTTAGGCAGGTAGGTGTAGGCAGCTTTGCTTGAGGCTATTAATGCGCCAAGCAGAGGAATAATTTTAAGAAAATAAAAATCAATCAAAGGTGAAAACACTGTTTTTTTAGGAGGTGTTGTGTCAAGACAGGCAATTTTACCCCCGGGTTTTAACATCCTGAATTGTTCAGTAAGTGCAGTTTCTATATTAATGGCGTTGCGCATGAGATAGGCAGAGGTAACTGCATCAAATCTACTGTTTTTAAAAGGGAGATCAAGTGCATCTGCCCGTATCCATTCAATTTCAGGAACATCAAGCCTTGCTTTTGCAATGGAGAGCATACCGGTTGAAAAATCCACACCAGCACTCTTTTTCAACTGTATTCCATCTTCAATGGCTTGAATTATTACATCTCCTGTGCCGGTGGCAACATCAAGAAGTCTGTCGCCATCTTTTATCTCTGCAAATTTGACCAGCTGCTTTCGCCAGTATCTGTCCCGGCCAAAGGTCATCAATTTATTCATCAGAACATATCTCGAAGATATCTGGTCAAACATTTCTTTAATATTGTCAGGAGCTTTTTTTTTCATCTGTTTTATTACTTTTTTATAATATATAGATAGATTTTTACTTCATAAACAGTGCTCAAGTCAAGTTTTCTATCGTTCGGGTTCTGTCTTGCTTCACTGGAAGACATCTCATTTGGCATGATTGTACCAACCTTGCAAGCCAGTCCAGGGCATAACCTGAAGGTCAGAAACTTAAAAACTTTTCTGGTCTTCCTGTCTTTAGATGTGTAAATAACCTTGGCAACACCATCATTGGATTTTTCAGCCATCTAACACCCAGCAAGCTGATTTTATTTGTTCTTGCTGCGGTTGTTGCTTGTTGAATATTCATAAAAGTCTGCCAAAACCTGTTGATTTTTGGGCTTCAAAAAAAATCAAAAGAGATAACACCCCCAAAAGATCGAGAATAGCTATATGGCATTATTATGTCAAAAAAGAAGGGCAAGCTTGGAAAATTAAAAGTGAAAGGGAAATTAATATTTGACGCTGTAACAACAGGCTATACTCATTTGTTAAAATAGTTTAGCAAAAAAGGTGACCATTAACGACGAGCAGATCTTATGAAAAAACAGCTTTCGCATTGGCAGAAAAGACAGCTGAAACAAGACTGGACCAAGTAATTCATTTTAAAAAATATCAGGAATAAACAATGTGTCTATCCAGTAGTTTGATTTTCTTCTGGCAGGACTGGGAAAATTAATTGAAAAAAATCTGAAAAACCGGTCACTCCGGACTATTTTTTAAAACCGGGTTATATATACCTACCGAACAGACCCACAACTATTTCCACGGTGTTGGGTTCATCCGTCGCAGTCAGCCTGTACGACAGGACTCTTAAGCTGGGGGGAATGAACCATTTCCGGTTTCCATATATTGAGAGTCGTAAAAAAGCAACCGCGCTATATGGCAATATCACTGTTTTGACCTTGGTTAGAATGATGGTAGCCAATGGGGCTGATATTTCAAATATGGAAGCGCAAATATTTGGTGGTGCATGTAATTTTGAATATTCTCAAGAAGATATTGGCTGCGACAATTTAAAAACCGCTAAACAGATTCTAACCGAGAAAAAAATTAAAATCATTTCACCTTTTTTCTTGCAAGTTTACTCTTGATATTATTAATTGACCCCTGTACGGATTTTGTGTAATATTGTGGTATTAAAAATAAAAAAGATAATTTTTTAAAGTGCTCCTAAAAGGATTGTTGATGAATATTATGCACAAACAGCATTCGATAACTATTCACATAGTCATTGCAATTTCATTTTTCATTTTTTCAGCATGTTCAACTGATTCAGAATATAAACAAGTTGATTTTTCCAAAACAGTACCAGCTCCTTCTCTAACCGATCAGGGGACGGATCATTCAAGCCTGCGAGTGGCAATTGCTGCCATGATTTCCCCAAAGGAAACTATTTCAAAATACGAATCCTTAATGGATTATATCGGGAAAAAAATGGGCTATCAGATTCTTCTCATACAGCGGAAAACATATGGGGAGATCAATGAACTTTTTCAAAAACAGCAAATCGATCTTGCACTCATCTGTTCTGGTCCCTATGCAAACGGGAAAGATATATTCCAGGTAGAGGCATTGGCTGTTCCGCTTATTCGGGGAGAACCCTATTACCAGTCATACTTGATCGTCAATAAAAAAAGCTCAAATAAAACACTGGAAGATTTAAGGGGAAAAACCTTTGCTTTTACCGACCCTGATTCCAATACCGGCACTCTTGTTCCCAACTATTGGCTGGCCATGAAAGGGGAAACTCCTCAACTGTTTTTTAAAGAAACCACCTATACTTATTCCCATGACAATTCCATTATTGCCGTGGCAAGATCTCTAGTGGATGGTGCTGCTGTAGACAGTCATATCTGGGAATATTATCATAAGAAAAATCCAGAATATACTGCCAATACACGGATAATAAAAAAATCTATCCCCTTTGGGAGCCCGCCCTTTGTCTCTTCCAGTTCACTGCCCCTGATTTTGAAAAACAAGATCAAAGATATTTTGTTGAATATGCATTTAGATCCTGAAGGCAAACAGATCCAGGATTCCTTATTTGTTGATAAATTTGTACCTCCCCAGGAGTCATGGTATCAACCCATCACAAAATTGAAACAAGAAGTTGAGCGATATAAAAAAAAGAGGGCCAATGGGACCGGCAAGTCTTAGAAAAAAACTGACATTAATCATTACAACTATTGTCATTACAAGCGGTATCATTATCACTTTATTGGTCACCCACCGGTATAAAAACAGCCTGTTTCAGGTCGCCATGGTCCAGGCTGACAACATTGCCCACAGCCTGGCTCTTGAAGCTGCAGATATTGTTCTTATCAATGATCGTATGGCTTTACAAAAGCTGCTGGATTACAGAAAAAAAAGCGACCCCACAGTGGGCTACCTTTTTATTGTGAACAACTCCCAACTTCTTGCCAATACTTTTGAAGATGAATTTCCTGCTGATTTGATCAAAGCAAATCAACCCCAGGATAACTCCCAGGGCCACATGCAAAAAATCATCTCAAATGATGGCAATAAATATATTGATGTGGCATGGCCTATATTTGAAGGGAAAGCTGGTGTCTTACGTCTGGGAATTTCTGAAAAACCTTATATGGAAAAGGCATTCAGACTCTGGTATCAGATGAGTCTCATTATCCTTGGTCTTTTAATCACTTCTCTTTTTGTTGCTCATATTTTTATCAAACGCATTACTAGACCATTGCAAGAATTGACACGGACTGTTGAAAAAATTGATCATGGTGATGCTGAAGTCACAATCAATATGGACGGGGACGGGGAAGTCGGTCTTTTATCCGTCTCTTTTTCAAATATGCTTAGAAGAATCAATACCAGCACACAAAAGCTCAAGGACAAAAATATCGAGCTTGACCGATCCTATCGTCAAACCCGGACATCTTTTGAGATAGCCAAGGAGACAGGGGGACTTTTGAAGTTAGATGAGATCTGTATCTATTTGATTCAAAAGCTTCAGGATATTGTGACGTGCCGGAAGATCATCATGCTTGTTTTTAGTACCAACCGCAAAATTCTTTTCATACACTCGGAAAATGGAAATCTTACGCTTGAAGGGAAAAATATTGATACATTTCAAAATTACCTTGCAAATCTTCAAATTCATGACTTTAAAGAAAAAAAAGCTTTCCCCCTGAATATTGTAGATTTTGATTCTGCAAAAAAAATAGCCTCTTTTCCATTACGGCATAAAGGCACTGTTCTGGGAGCCATCTGTATTGGATGCCCAGGGGACTGCCAATGTGTTACAAAAGAATTAGAAGTCATTGAACTGATTTTAAATCAGACAACTTCTTCGATTATAAGGGCGGTCTCTCATGGAGATGAAATCCGTGATTTAGAAGAAAGGACAGGTTTGACAACAGGCTTTAGCGGAATTTTAGGCAAAGCCCCACAGATGCAAGTTATATACAGGCTTATAAAAGATGTCTGCGTTTCCGATGCAACAGTTCTTATACAGGGAGAAAGCGGGACAGGTAAGGAGCTTGTTGCCAAGGCCATTCATAACAACAGCCCAAGGAAGGATAAGCCTTTTATTGTGATAAATTGTTCGGCATACCCTGCTACCCTTTTAGAAAGTGAACTTTTTGGCCATGAAAAAGGTAGTTTTACCGGGGCAGACCAAAAAAGGCCCGGTCGTTTTGAACAAGCTGATAAAGGAACAGTTTTCCTAGATGAAATTGGCGAGATAGATCTTTCAGCCCAGGTAAAATTGCTAAGGGTATTACAAGCTAAAAAATTCGAACGTATTGGCGGAGCCAATTCACTGGATATTGATGTCCGGATTCTAGCTGCTACCAATAAAGACCTTCTTAGCCAGGTTAAAACAGGTCAGTTTCGTGAAGACCTTTTCTATAGGCTCAATGTTATTCCTATTAATCTGCCTCCCCTTAGAACACGGCGTAATGATATTCCTTTGCTGGCACGCCATTTTTTAAAATATTTTG